>NZ_JAGOIT010000144.1 GCF_017995515.1 Propionivibrio sp. | reverse complement strand
GTGTTCGCTTCGGGGAGGTGCGTTGCTCGGAGTAAAATTGCGGGATGCTTGATTCCCGCTTCGTCCATCTCCGCTTGCACAGCGAATTCTCGGTCACAGACGGCGCCGTTCGTCTGGATGTCGGCAAGAACCATGATTGTCCGCCCGTATTGCGTGCACTCGAATACGGCATGCCGGCGGTCGCGTTGACCGATCTCTCGAATCTTTTCGGCTTGGTAAAGTTCTATCAGGCGGCGCGCGGGAAGGGGGTCAAGCCGGTTTTTGGTTGTGATGTCTTCGTCACGAACAAGGCGGACCCTGATCGGCCTTACCGCTTGCTGTTGCTTTGCCGCAACCATAGAGGTTACCTCCAGTTGTGCGAGATCATCACGCGCTCGTATCTGGCGCCGCGTACGCGCGGACGTGCCGAGATCTCGCGCCAGATGCTGCGCGAGGTGGAACGCGATGGCTTGATTGCGCTTTCGGGCGCCGGGTTGGGCGACGTCGGCGAATCGTTGCAGGTCGGGAATGTTGACCAGGCCGCCAACCGGGCGCGCGTTTGGGAGGGGCTGTTTCCGGGGGCGTTTTATCTTGAGGTCCAGCGCGTGCACCCGCGTGGTCATGCGCAGCAGGAAACGCTGATTGAGGCGACCGCCGACCTCGCCGAAGAACTCGGCCTGCCGCTGGTCGCTACGCATCCGATCCAGTTCATGGAGCGAGACGACTTCAAGGCGCACGAGGCGCGTGTCTGCATCGCCGAAGGCTACATGCTCGGCGACCGTCGCCGCCCTCGTTTGTACACCGAGGAGCAGTACTTCAAGTCGGTGGACGAGATGGTCGAGCTGTTCTCCGACCTGCCCGAGGCGCTCGAGAACTCGGTGGAGATCGCCAAGCGCTGCAGCCTCTCGATCACGCTGGGCAAGAACTACCTCCCGGACTTCCCGACTCCGCCGGGCGTGACGATCGACGAGTTTCTCTGCCAGCTGGCCGCAAGTGGGCTGGAGAAACGCCTGGCGCAACTCTATCCGGACGAAAAGGAACGTGCTGACAAACGTCCGGCTTACGACGCGCGCCTGAAGATCGAGACCGACACGATCGTGCAGATGGGCTTCCCTGGCTACTTCCTGATCGTCGCGGACTTCATCAACTGGGCGAAGAACAACGGCGTGCCGGTCGGCCCTGGCCGGGGGTCGGGCGCCGGCTCGCTGGTCGCCTACTCGCTGGGCATCACCGACCTCGATCCGCTTCGCTACGCGCTGCTCTTCGAGCGCTTCCTCAATCCCGAGCGGGTGTCGATGCCCGACTTCGACATCGACTTCTGCCAGGACAACCGCTGGCGCGTCATCGAATACGTGCGCGAAAAGTACGGCAAGGACGCCGTGTCGCAGATCGCCACCTTCGGCACCATGTCGTCGAAGGCGGTCATCCGCGACGTCGGGCGCGTGCTCGACCTGCCGTACAACTTCTGCGACCAGCTCTCCAAGCTCATCCCGGTCGAGCAGAACAAGCCCTTGTCGCTGGCCAAGGCGATCGAGGCCGAACCGCAGCTCAAGGCCAAGCTTGAGACGGAAGAAGAAGTCAGGGATCTGTTCGACCTGGCCGGCCGCCTGGAAGACATGACGCGCAACGTCGGCATGCACGCCGGCGGCGTGTTGATTGCCCCCGGCAAGCTCACCGACTTCTGCCCGCTCTACTCGGCCGACGGTGGCGGGTCGGTCGTCTCGCAGTACGACAAGGACGACGTGGAGAAGGTCGGCTTGGTGAAGTTCGACTTCCTCGGCCTACGCAATCTCACGATCATCCGGCTCGCTGTCGACTACGTCGAGCGCCTGACCGGCGTCCGACCCGACCTCGACGCGCTGACCTTCGACGACCCCAAGGCCTACCAGATCCTCAAGGACGCCAACACGACGGCGATCTTCCAGGTCGAATCGGAGGGCATGAAGAAGCTGCTCAAAAAGCTGGCGCCCGACCGTTTCGAAGACATCATCGCCGTTCTCGCGCTCTACCGCCCAGGCCCGCTCGGCTCGGGCATGGTCGACGACTTCATCCTGCGCAAGAAAGGCCAGCAGAAGATCGACTACTTCCACCCCGACCTGACCGCGTGCCTGTCGCCGACCTACGGCGTCATCGTGTATCAGGAACAGGTGATGCAGATCTCGCAGATTATCGGCGGCTACACGCTCGGTGGCGCCGATATGTTGCGGCGCGCGATGGGCAAGAAGAAGGCCGACGAGATGGCCAAGCACCGGGCGACGATCGCCGAAGGTGCGGCCAAGAAGGGCTACGACCCGGCGCTCGCCGAGCAGCTCTTCGACCTGATGACGAAGTTCGCCGAGTACGGCTTCAACAAGTCGCACACGGCCGCCTACGCGGTGGTGACCTACCATACCGCCTGGCTCAAGGCGCACCATTGCGCGGCGTTCATGGCGGCGACGCTGTCGTCCGACATGGACAACACCGATACGGTCAAGATCTTCTACGACGACGCGCTGTTCAACAAGCTGAAGGTGCTCGGACCGGATGTGAACGCCTCCGAGTACCGCTTCGCGCCGGTCGACCGCTCGACGATCCGCTATGGACTCGGTGCGGTGAAGGGGACGGGCGAGCAGGCGGTCAACGTGATCCTCAAGGCACGCGCCGAAGGCGGACCGTTCAAGGATCTTTTCGACTTCTGCCTGCGCGTCGACAAGCGCATGGTCAACCGGCGCACGATCGAAGCGCTGATTCGCGCCGGCGCCTTCGACGTGCTCGACGATCACCGGGCGCGCCTGATCGCCTCGGTCGGTATCGCCATGGAAGCGGCCGAGCAGGCCGAGCGCAACGCCATGCAGGTCAGCTTGTTCGACGTCTTCGACAGCACGACGCAGGCCGAGCACGGTCCGCAGTACTGCGAAGTGCCGCGCTGGACCGAGCGGCAGAAGCTGACCGAGGAGAAAATCGCGCTCGGCTTCTTCTTCTCCGGGCACCCGTTCTTCGAGGCCAAGCGCGAGGTCTCGCGCTTCGTGCGCCGCCCGCTCGCCTCGCTCGAGCCGCGCAAGGAGCCGCAACTGCTCGCCGGTCTGGTCGTCGCCTTGCGCACCAAGATCACGTCGCGCGGCAAGATGGCGTTCGTCCAGCTCGACGATGGAACGAGCCAGCTCGAAGTCTCGGTGTTCAACGAAACCTTCGAAGCCGAGCGCGACAAGATCAGGGAAGACGAAGTCCTGATCGTCGAAGGCAAGGTGCAGAAGGACGACTTTGCCGGTGAAGGCAAGATTCGTGTCGTCGCCGAGCGCCTGCTGACGCTGGCCGATGCGCGCGGCCGGTTTGCGCGGCACTTGCGCCTGTCGCTCAACGGTCAGGCGAGTGGCGCCAATGCCCAAGGCGCCGCGTTGCGCCTGCAGTCGATTCTGGCGCCCTACATGCCGGGCAACTGCCCGGTGCGGCTGACGTATCGGAACAAGGAAGCCGTCTGCGAACTGAACCTGGGCGACGCGAGCCGCGTTCGCCTGGAAGACGACTTGCTGCTGTCGCTCGCCGACTGGCTGAGCAGCGAGAACGTCAGCATCGAGTACAACTGAGGGCGGCCAACCCCCGGTCGCGACACATCACCGGGGATCACCCGCTAGCCGCTTACAGGTCCTTCGAGTGTGCGGCCAGATACTCGGCGACGCCGGCCGTCGACGCCTTCATGCCGGCCTTGCCCTTGTTCCAGCCGGCCGGACAGACTTCGCCGTGCTGCTCGGTGAATTGCAGCGCGTCGACCATGCGCAGCATTTCGTCGACGTTGCGGCCGAGCGGCAGGTCATTGACCACCTGATGGCGGACGACGCCCTGCTGGTCGATCAGGAACGAGCCTCGGAAGGCGACGCCGGCGGCACCGAACTCGACGTCATACGCGCGGCAGATCTCGTGCTTCACGTCGGCGATCAGGGGGTACTGCACCTGGCCGATGCCACCGTTGTTGACCGGCGTGTTTTTCCACGCGAGGTGGGTGAATTGCGAGTCGATCGAGACGCCGATGACCTCGACGCCGCGCTGCTTGAACTCGTCCAGGCGGTGATCGAAGGCGATCAGCTCGGACGGACAGACGAAGGTGAAGTCGAGCGGGTAAAAGAAGATGACCGTGTACTTGCCCTTGGTTTCCGCGGACAGCGTGAAGTCGCGGATTTCGTTGTTGCCCATGACGGCGGTTGCGGTGAAATCGGGGGCCTGCTTGCCAACTAGAACAGCCATGGTTCTTCTCCTTGATGGGTGGGAAACTGCGGATGGAATGACACACTATGTCGCTAGGCGAGTGTTCCTTGGTCAGCGCCGAAGGCCGGCAGTTCCCGCGATTTCAGAACGTCGGGCGTTGACGGAAGCCGCCTGTCATTTCCGCGAACTCGGCTGCTGCACCCGGCTCGTCGTTACTGAGTACGCGATCGACGCGCGCCGAACTCGGGCCGTGCCAGGCCCAGACAGTGAGTGCGTCGACGGCGTCGGGCGCGCCGTGGATCAAGGCTTCGACGGATCCGTTGCGGCGGTTGCGTACCCAGCCCTTTAGGCCGAGCGCCGTCGCCTCGGCGCTGAGCGCCCAGCGAAAACCGACGCCTTGCACGCGGCCGTCGATCAGGAGTCGGCGGGTCAGGTCCGGCGGTGGCACGGCGCGCTCACTCCTGTTCGCCATCGGCAGACTTGCCGGGCGCGATCGCGGCAAGGATGCCTTGCATCAGCTGCAGCGGCGTCGGGGGGCAGCCGGGAACGGCGACATCGACCGGAATGACGTTGGAGACTCGTCCGCAGGACGCATAGCTCTCGCCGAAGATACCGCCCGTGCAGCCGCAGTCGCCGACGGCGACGACGAGCTTCGGTTCCGGCGTCGCGTCGTAGGCGCGCTTCACCGCCGTCTCCATGTTCTTCGCCACCGGGCCGGTCACCAGCAGCAGGTCGGTGTGGCGCGGGCTGGCGGCGAACTTGATGCCGAGCGCCTCGAGGTTGTAGTACGGGTTGTTCAGCGCGTGGATCTCGAGTTCGCAGCCGTTGCATGAACCGGCGTCGATGTGGCGAATGACGAGTGCGCGCCCGATCTCCTTCTGCATCGCCGCTGACAACTTTTGCGCGGTGACGCGCAGCGCCTCGTCGGCTTCCGGTGCGGCTTCGCTGACGATGCCGGTGCGCAGGATTTTGCGGAGCATGGGGAACATGGTGGGCGCCCTAGAGGTCCGGTCCGGCGTAGGAAAGGTTGAACGACTTGTTGATCAGCGGGAAGTCGGGGACGATGTTGTCGATCGCCGCGTGTTCGAGCGCCGGCCAGTTCTGCCAGGACGGATCGTGGCAATGGCAACGGCGAATCTTGCCGTCAGCGCCTGTCTCCAGAGCGACGAAAACGTCGCCGCGCCAGCCTTCGATCCAGCCGAAGCCCTCGCGATCCGCCTCGCTGCGTACGTCCTTGCGCAGCGCGCCCTGCGGCAGGTCGGCAAGCAGCTTGTGGATCAGGCGGATCGATTCCTGGATCTCGCCGAAGCGCACCAGCGCCCGCGCCGCGACGTCGCCGTTGCGTTCGGTGACGATGCGCGGCTTGAGTTCGTCGTAGGGTTCACACGGATGGTTGTAGCGCAAGTCCCACCACTGCGCGCTGGCGCGACCGGCGAGGCCGATGACGCCGAGCCGCTTGGCGAGCTGCGGCGTGACGCGCCCGGTCGTCAGGAAGCGGTCCTGGAGTCCGGCGTGCTCGTCGTAAATGGCCTTGAGCTGCCGCACTTCGCGGCCGATCACATCACATTGGTCAAGGATTTCGCCGCGTCCCGCATCATCAAGGTCGACGGCGACGCCGCCGGGAACGATGCGGTCCATCAGCAGGCGATGGCCGAACAGCCTGGCGTTGAGGCGAATCCAGTCTTCCTTGAGGCGCATGAACTGCATCAGACCGAAGGACAGCGCGACGTCGTTACCGAGATAACCGAGGTCGCCGAGATGGTTGGCAACGCGCTCGCGTTCGAGCAGCAGCGCGCGCAGCCGCAAGGCCCGCGCCGGCGGCATCGTGCCGCTGATCGCCTCGGCCGCCTGCGCGTAGGCCCAGGCGTAGGCGACCGTCGAGTCGCCGGAGACGCGGCCGGCGAGTTTCGCGCCTTCGGCCAGCCCCATGCCGACGAAGCGTCGCTCGATGCCCTTGTGCTTCCAGCCGAGTCGCTCTTCCAGGCGCAGGACGCTTTCGCCCATCACGGAAAAACGGAAATGTCCCGGTTCGATGATGCCGGCGTGGATCGGGCCGACCGGGATCTCGTGCACGCCGTTGCCTTCGACGCGGACGAAGGCGTAGTCCTCGTTCTTCGCCTCGAAGCGCTTGTCCGGCGTGTCGCGACGCAGCGGGAAGTGGTCGGCCGGCCAGTTGTCGTGGCGCAGCCAGGGACGTTG
>NZ_JAGOIT010000143.1 GCF_017995515.1 Propionivibrio sp. | reverse complement strand
TCCCGCTCCAGTTCTTTCAGTCGCTAGTTTCAGCGCGCATCAATCGGGCGCGGGGTGGAGCAGTTGGCAGCTCGTCGGGCTCATAACCCGAAGGTCGCAGGTTCAAGTCCTGCCCCCGCAACCAGCCTTTTCTCCCATGGTCGTTGGTGTTCTGGCTTGCCGTCGTGTTCCAGCGACGAAGTGCGTTGCGTTCAGCCGACCGCATGGAGTTTCTCCGGCCTTCTTGGTCAGGCACTTGTCCAGCGTGATTGCGCCGTATTGGAATATCGATATTGCAAAATCTTCGTTTGTTGTTATAACAGAGAGTGCTAAAGTCCACGCTCTGTCACGGCCTCATCGCCCCGTCGACCCACGAAGCAAACCGCTCGGGCGTGTCGTGTCCAAGAATAACAATACGGATTTCCCTGTGATCGATATTGAACACATCTCCAAGCACTACCTCGTGGATGGCAAGGCGATTCCGGCCATCACCGACATCAATCTGCGCATCGAGCAGGGCGAAATCTTCGGCATCATCGGCGCCTCGGGCGCTGGTAAAAGCACGCTGATCCGCACATTGAATCTCCTTGAGCGGCCGGACAGCGGCCGCATTCTGGTTGACGGTAGCGACATTACGAGATTGTCGAAAACCGAGCTTCAGGCTTACCGCCGCAAGGCCGGGATGATCTTCCAGCACTTCAACCTGATCGGCGCCAAGACGGTCGGCGACAACATCCGCTTTCCGCTCAAGCTGACCGGCGAGTATAGCGACGCTGAGATGGACGCGCGGGTCGGCGAATTGCTGGATCTCGTCGAGCTGACCGAACACCGCGACAAGTACCCGGCGCAGCTCTCCGGCGGGCAGAAGCAGCGCGTCGGCATCGCCCGGGCGCTGGCCAATCACCCGAAACTGCTGCTCTGCGACGAGGCGACCTCGGCGCTCGATCCGCAAACGACGCAGGCCATTCTCCGCTTGCTGCGCGACATCAATCGACGCTTCGGCCTGACGATCGTCCTCATCACGCACGAGATGGACGTCATCCGCTCGATCTGCGACCGCGTCGCGGTGCTCGACAAGGGCTTCGTCGTTGAATATGGGCCGGTCGCCGACGTCCTGTTGCACCCGAAACATCCGGTCACGCGCGGCATGGTGCGCGAGAGCAGCCATCACGAGGAGAGCGCCGATCTGGGGGCTGTCCTCGGTCTGTCCGGCCCGCTTCTGCGTCTCACCTTTCTCGGCGAGATCACCTATCAGCCGGTGCTGGAGAACATCGCAAAGGCACTCAGCGTCAGTTTCAACATTCTCGAAGGCGTCATCGGCCGTATCAAGGACACGCCCTACGGCCAACTTACCGTGCAGGTGATCGGTTCGGAGGCGGACGTCAGCCGAGTCGAAGCGGCTTTTGCACAGCAATCCATTCACTGTGAGGTACTCGGATCATGAGTCTGGCGCTTCTGGATGCATTCCTGGCCATCGACTGGTCGGATATCGGCCTGGCGACCGTGGAGACGCTGACGATGGTCGGCGGCTCGCTGTTCTTCACCGTGCTGCTCGGTCTCCCGCTCGGCATCGTGCTGTTCCTGACCGGGCCTCGGCAGCCGCTGGCGCACGGTCGGCTCTATGCTTTCCTGTCACTGTTGGTCAACCTGCTGCGCTCGATGCCGTTCGTGATCCTGCTGATCCTGATGATTCCGGTGACGGTGACGATCGTCGGCACGTCGATCGGCGTGCCGGGCGCCATTCCGCCGCTGGTAGTCGGCGCCACGCCGTTCTTCGCGCGCCTCGTGGAGAACGTCCTGCGCGAAGTCGATCGCGGCATCATTGAAGCCAGCCAATCGATGGGCGCGAGCCTGTCGCAGACCATCTTCGGTGCGGTGTTGCCGGAAGCCTTTCCGGGGCTGCTCGCCGCCACGACGGTCACCGCCATCGCGCTCGTCTCCTACGCCGCCATGTCCGGCGTGATCGGCGGCGGCGGCCTGGGCGACCTGGCGATCCGCTTCGGCTACCAGCGCTTCCAGACCGATGTGATGTTCGTCACCGTCGCCATCCTGCTCGTGCTCGTGCAGCTGCTCCAGGCGTTTGGCGATCGTCTCGTGCATCGATTTACCCGCAGTTGAGCGCTGCCCCACAAGGAAAGCGCCTCAACCCTGTCACACCTCAATCCCCATAAAGGAAGAAACGATGAAAATCCGATTTGTCTCCCTCATTGCCTCGGCGTTTGCCTTCGCCGCCTTCGCGGCGCACGCCGAAACCACGTTGAGCGTCGCGGCGACCGCCGTTCCGCACGCCGAAATCCTTGAACAAGTGAAGCCGGTGCTGGCCAAGGAGGGTATTACCCTCAAGGTGAAGGTATTCACCGACTACGTTCAGCCGAACGTCCAGGTCGCCGAGAAAAAGATCGATGTGAACTTCTTCCAGCACAAGCCGTATCTCGACGAGTTCAACAAGAACAAGGGCACCAATCTGGTCTCCGTTGCGCCGGTGCACGTCGAACCGTATGGCGCTTACTCGAAGAAGGTGAAGAAGGTCGCCGATCTGCCGAACGGCGCCACCATCGCCATCCCGAACGACCCGTCCAATGGTGGGCGCGCGCTGATCCTGCTCGAACAGAACGGACTGATCAAGCTCAAGGATTCGAAGAACATCCTGTCTTCGGTCAAGGACATCGCCGAGAATCCGAAGGGCTTCAAAATCAAGGAACTGGAAGCCGCGACGCTGCCGCGGCTCCTTGATCAGCTCGATCTGGCGCTGATCAACACCAACTACGCGCTCGAAGCCAAGCTGGTACCGACGCGCGACGCCCTGTTCATCGAGAATGCGAATTCGCCGTATGCCAACCTGCTGGTTTCGCGCCCGGACAACAAGGATAGCGATGCGGTGAAGAAGCTCGTTACGGCCCTGCAGAGCGCCGAGGTCAAACAGTTCATCGCCGACAAATACAAAGGTGCGGTCGTTCCGGCGTTCTGATCTGTCGATCGACGAGGGTCTTGACAGCGAGGTTGCGCGAACACAATCTCGCTTTTTCTCAAGCGACCTGGAGTGAATTCATGCGGCGCATCCTCCTTCTTGCAGGCTCAGCGCTCTTCTGTTCAAGCCTTTGGGCCGGGCCGGCGGCCTGGTACCGCTGGCATAGTGCCGAGGGAACGGTCGATATCTGCTCCCAGACTTCGCTGGGCGAAGGATGGGTGCCGGTCAAGGGCCCGTTTGCCGACGCCTTGTGCAAGAAGCCCGGCAATCCGGGCTGATTCCAGCGGTACTTCAGAGCGATTCGAAGCGGGCGCCACCCCGGCGCTCGCCGTTGAACGGCCGCCCGAAGAACAGCAACCCATTCCCGTAGAGTGCGACCGATTCATTCTTGATCAGGCGTGCCTTGCCTTCGTCGGTGGCGATGCAGGTGCCGTTGGTGCTGCGGTCGACGAGCACGATGCGGTCGATCTTGCGTTCGATCCGGCAGTGATTGCGCGAGACATGGACGCCGGTCAACACGAGATCGCTCGATGGGTCGCGGCCGACCGTGAGGATCGGATTCTCGGCCGTCAGTTCCAGCGACTTCATGCCATAGCTCAAGCGCAGATAGGGGCTGATCGGCGTGGCGCTGTAGTGGGTCGGCCAGAATGATTCGCCGCCGTACGCGGACGACGGAATCTCGCGCCGCCAGTCGATCTGATAACTGCCCGCGCCCCCAGGCGAGGTGTCGGCAGGGCGGGCGATCGTGCGCAGATCCAGGTTGAGTGCGGTGAATACGCTTTCCGATGCGATGACTGCGTCGTCGGCCGAAGCGAGCAATGCGGCCGTTTCATCGCCCGCCGAACCGTTGTCGTGCGATCGCTCGCGTGCGGTGATCTGATGGATGCCGATGCGCAGTGCCAGTCTTTGTGCGGAAACCTGCGGCAGCGCCGCGCATCGATGCTGCATCTCGCAGGCGGCCAGAACGGCGGCATCAGCGGCATCGAAGAAAAACACCCTGCCGTTTTCCAGACGATGGTCGATCTGGCCGCGATAAGCCGAGGCAACGCGCTCGATGCGGTTGATGCGACGCTCGAGCGGATGGCCGGCCATCGATTCGTCGAAGGGTTGCGACGACAAGCCGGTTCCCGCCAGTACGGCATGAACTTCATACTTGGTGCGGGAGGAGGTATTGGTCGCGACCATCGATGCCTGTTGCCGTTGTGAGCGCTTCGCCGGATGTCCCTATGCTATGCGGGTTGTCGTACCCCGCCTGTGATATCCGTCACGGGCTTTCGATTATATCGCGGTACAGCTTTCAGCCTGGGGGGTTTCCACGTCGTTCAGCCGGCCCTGCCAGGACTCTCTCTCCTCAAGCCGTTTTTCCAGCATCTCCGGGAATCGTGACAGGCGAAAACCCCAATCGGGCGAGACGAGCACATTCGGTGGCACCTCGCTGCCGAGCCGCTGGATCTTGATGCTTGGCGGGAGATATTCGAGGACGTCGATCACCGCGTCGAGATAGCTTGCCGGGTCGAGCAGGGAAAGGCTTGCCGGGTCGGCGCGATACTGATTGGCGAGCCGCGTGCCGCGCACGATCTGTAGCTGATGGAACTTGAGCGCATCGATCGGCAGCGCGGCGAGTTCCTTGGCGCCGGCGATCAGGCTGTTGCGCGTCTCAAGCGGCAGACCGAGCAGCAGGTGACCGGTGATGAACAACCCGCGCTGCGCCGCGCGCCGGATAGCGTCCTGCGTGCTGGCGAAGTCGTGCCCGCGCAGGCATTCGCGCAGCACGTCGTCGTTGCACGATTCGATGCCGATTTCCAGCTCGACGAGCGTGCGCTTGGCGAGGTCGGCGAGGTAGTCGAGCACCTCGTCGGGCAGGCAATCCGGGCGGGTGCCGATGACGATGCCGGCGATGTCGGGGTGGGAGAGGGCGACGTCGTAGAGTGCCTTCAATTTGTCGAGCGTGTCGTAGGTATTCGAATAGCTCTGGAAGTAGGCGATGAAGTTCTTGGTGCGCGGGTAGCGGCGGCGCATGAACTCGATGCCGATGTCGATCTGCCGGAGGATGTCGCGCTCTTGCAGCAGATAGCTGGGCGAGAAACCTTCGTTATTGCAGAACGTGCAGCCGCCGACGCCCTTCGATCCATCGCGGTTGGGGCAGGTGAATCCGGCATCGATGGAGACTTTCTGCATGCGTCCGCCGTGCGCCTTCCTGACCCAGTCGTTATAGACGTGGTAGCGGCGTCCGTTGAAGCAGGCGAGGGCGTCAGGGAGTGAGGTCATGGTGTTCGGGTCGGTGCAGTTTGGGCGCGCCATGTTAGTCGTTTGCAGTGTGTTTGTACGATGTGGATCGGCTTTTTATTCAGTTCCGGAATAAGAAAATAAACAACTAGACTTTGTGGGTCTAATCCGTCTGCCTATAGTGGAGGCCTGTCCGCAAAATACGAAAAACGACTTCCAATCTGGAGAGCGCCATGCCGAAGCTACTACGAACCCTGATCCTCGCACTTGTTCCCGTCCTCGCCGCGCCGGCGTTTGCGGAAGGTGGCCTGCTCAATGTCTCGTACGACGTTTCGCGCGACTTCTACAAGGACTACAACCCGTTGTTCCAGAAGCACTGGCAGGCCACTACGGGCGAAGCGGTCGATCTCCGCCAGTCGCACGCCGGGTCGAGCAAGCAGGTGCGCGCCGTGGCCGACGGGCTGGAGGCAGACGTGGTGACGATGAACCAGGCCTCCGACGTCGATTTCCTCGCCGAGAAGGGGCTGGTGGTGCGTGATTATGCGAAGAAATTCCCGGACAACGCCTCGCCCTACACCTCGACGATGGTCTTCATTGTGCGCAAAGGCAATCCGAAGGGCTTGAAAGATTGGCCGGATCTGGTGCAGCCGGGCGTGCAGGTGATCCTTCCGCACCCGAAGAACACGGGCAACGGCCGCTATTCCTACCTCGCCGCGTGGGGCTTCGCGCTCAGGCAGCCGGGCGGCAGCGACGCGACGGCGCAGGAGTTTGTCGGCAAGTTGCTCAAGAACGCGCCGTTGTTCGCCGCCGGCGGCCGCGATGCGACGACGACCTTCATGCAGCGCAAGATCGGCGACGTGCTGGTTTCTTTCGAGAGCGAAGCCGAACTGATCGCCAAGGAGTTCGGCAAGGGCGAGTTCGACGTCGTGCATCCCTCGCTGTCGATCCTGACCGAGTTTCCGGTCGCGATCGTCGACAAGGTGGTCGACAAGAAAGGCACGCGCAAGCTGGCGCAGGCGTATCTCGACTACCTGTGGAGCAAGGATGGGCAGGAAAACGCCGCGAAGAACTACCTGCGGCCGCGCGATCCCGAAGTGCTGAAGAAGTATGCTGCGCAGTTCCCGGCGATCAAGACCTTTACCGTCGAAGAGGTGTTCGGCGGCTGGGCCAAGGCCTCGCCGACACACTTCAAGGACGGCGGGACCTTCGACCAGATCTATTCGCAGAAGTAATCGCGGGCATGGCGCCGGGGGGTAAATCTA
>NZ_JAGOIT010000060.1:16206-21169 GCF_017995515.1 Propionivibrio sp. | reverse complement strand
CTCCACAGGGGATTCCTCCATCACCAAGGCAAGTCCAGAGGCAACAGCAACAACAAAAGCAAAGGCAAAACCGGGGCAGCGCCGTCCAGCTGCGTGTGAGGTCGAATGTGCTGCTTAAACTGACTGCATTACTGTCTTGACTCAGGGGGCCACTTCAGCCGGGTCTTTCGACTTGTCCGCCCACAGGTCCACATAGATCGTAGTCCAGCCTCGCTTTTTCATGGCGGGAAGCAGGTCTTCACGCAGGAAAGTGCTTTTCCCCGTGCGTCTTGGTGCAGCCAGAAACAAGCCGGAGCGACTATCCGCCAAGCCCTGGCCCCCAAGGCTGTCGCAATAACTCTCCGCCAGACCCGGGCGGTGGAAGGTAAACGGCTTGATTGCACTCATCCTGGGCTCCGACTTATGGCTACTTATGGTTGAAATTATAACTTATGGTTTTCGACATAAGTCAGGATAAGTCGGCTCAACATTCGATGCCGACCTCCTCTTGGGCAGCGGCGGGCTGCCAGTCGCGGACGTCGACCTTGCCGGTGACGGCGGCGGAAATCAGGGCGGTGCGGCGCTCTTGCAGAAGCTCTTTGGATAGCAGTGCTTGAGCGCATGGCACGTCGAATTTTTCTGCTTCAGCGGTGATATAGGCCACAACGGCAGCTTGTTCAGCCAAGGGCGGAAGGAAGACAGGAGTCTCCTGGCGCTTTTCCTTGAGCAGTTCGATCAGCCGTTGCTGCTTCTCGATCAGCGCATCGATCTTCGCGGTTTCGTGGTCGAGGAAGGCGGAGATTGTCTTTTGCTCATTTTTCGGAGGCAGGGCCAAATCAAGAACGGATCCGCTTCCGTACCCCGCAATGAGGCCAGCAACGCATCAACCACGCGCGGCGAATACAGCATCGCCAGATGGCCCAGCCCGTCGAGCACGCAACGCTTCGCACCGGCCAGAAGAAGATTCGCCTGCGGCATCACGTAGTTGTCGTGCGGACTGTAAATGGCTGTCGTCTCGACGTGGAGCGGTTCCTCGGCCAGGCGCACCAGCCAGTCGTTGCCCGGCACCATCTGATGTCCGTTCACGCCGAAGCCGATGCGCGCGAGTTCGCTGCCGCCGTAGGGCGTGCCGAGTGTCACGACGCGCAGCACTTTGTCGGCACCGTAGCGGCGCAGATAGACGCGTATCACCAGCCCACCCATGCTGTGCCCGACGAGGATCAGCCGCGCCGCGCCCGTCGCCGCGAGAACCTCGTCGATGCGTTGCGCCAGCGGTTCGACGTAGCGCTCAATGTCGGCGTAGATCGGTTCGAGGTTGAGCGTCGCCACGACCCGGCCGTGCGCCTCCAGCCGGCGACGCAGCCACCACCAGGCGGCGCGCGAGCAGCCATAGCCGTGAACCAGCAGGAGTGGCGGACGTTCGGCCGAGGGGCGCAGACGATCCGGCCCCATCCACAGGTTCTCGAAGGGCGAGAGGACGACGAAGTTGGCGACGAAGGCGCCCCACTCGGCGACGATCATGCGCAGCGTGCGCGCCGGCCCCAGCGGCGGCGCCGGCGAATGGCGCTTCCAAGCAAAGAGGTAAATCATGAGCGTCAGCGCAAGCCGCACGGCGAGCAGCGCGACAAGCGCGAACCCGGCCGCGCCAAGCGGCGACGCGTCGAGCAGATGCACGGCCAGCGCCGCGTAGAGCACGATTTCGAGACTGATCAGAATGCGAAGGGCAATGGCAAGCATGAACCGGGGTAGAGCCTAATGAAAAGGATGTGTAGGAGCGCACCCCAAGGGTACTTCCTGCGGGGCGCAGCTTTGCTGCGCGAAACTGGCGTCTCTGAGAAGAAACACCGCCCATCGCCCGATAAATCGGGCTCCTACGAAAATCGGGGCAATCGGGCCGCCGAATGCAGGTTGCCTCAACAAGCTACGCTGCCCGGACGGCATCGGCCTGTGCAGCCGCCGCGCGATCGACCTTGATCATGTCCGCAGCCTTCTCGGCGATCATCACGGTCGGCGCGTTGGTGTTGCCGCCGACCAGGAGCGGCATGATCGAGGCATCGACCACGCGCAGGCCGTCAATCCCGAGTACGCGCAGCCGCGCATCGACGACGGCGAGCGGGTCATGCGCAGCGTCGCCCATCTTGCAGGTGCCGATGGGGTGGTAGATCGTCTCGGCCTTGGCGCGGATGAAGGCGCGGATCTCGTCGTCGCTATTGACGCCGCGCCCCGGAACGATCTCTTCGCCGCGATACGGAGCAAACGCCCCGGACCCGAGAATCCGCCGCGCGAGCTTGAAGCCGCGCAGCATGTGTTCGACGTCGTCCGGGTGCGTCAGATAGTTGGCGCGGATTGCCAGCGGCGCAGCCGGATCGGCGCTGATCAGCCGGATGTCGCCGCGGCTCTTCGGGCGCAGGTTGCACACGTGCAGCGAGTAGCCCTCGCCGCAGAGGAAGCGCAGATCGCGCGCGTGGTCGCGCAGTTTTCCGGGGCTGAAGTGGAACTGCAGGTCGGGCCGCGCCTCCTCCGGCGTGCTGCGCGCCACGGCGCAACCTTCGGCGCCATTGGTCGTAAACATGCCGCGCCCGGCGTGCGCGTAACGGACCAGATCGACGCCGCCGCGCAAGACGGTGCGCCAGGTAATACCGTATGAAACCGGCCGGGTGCACGCCTGGACGAGAATGACATCGAGGTGATCCTGCAGGTTCTGGCCGACGCCGGGGAGATGGTGGCGCACTTCGACGCCCGTCGCCTGCAGGTGCTGGCGGTCGCCGATGCCGGAGAGCATCAAGAGACGCGGACTCTGAATGGAGCCGGCGGAAAGGATGACTTCCTGTGTTGCGCCGACTTTGCGCAACACGCCCTGATGCCGGTATTCGACGCCCACCGCACGCTGGCCCTCGAACAGCACGCGCGTCGCGTAGGCATCGGTGATCACCGTCAGATTCGGCCGCGAGCGCACCGGTTTGAGGTAGCCGCGCGCCGTGCTGCAACGCCGGCCGTCCTTCTGCGTCACCTGAAACGGCCCGACGCCTTCCGCGCTTTCGCCGTTGAAATCCTTGTTGAACGGCAGGCCGGTTTCGAGTCCGGCGTCGATGAAGACGTCGGTCAGCCGGTTCGGGCTGCGCAGATCGGCCACGTTGAGCGGCCCGCCCGTGCCGTGATACGGCGACGCGCCGCGCTCCTGGTTCTCCGAGCGCTTGAAGTACGGCAGCACGTCGGCGAACGACCAGCCGGGATTGCCGAGCGCCGCCCATTCGTCGTAATCGGCCGGATGCCCGCGCAGGTAGCACATCGCATTCGACGAGCTGCTGCCGCCCAGCGTGCGCCCGCGCGGCCAGAACATGCGCCGGCCGCCCATCTCCGGCTCGCGCTCGGTGCAGAAATTCCAGTTGAGCACCTTGCTGCGCATCAACCAGATGATGCCCATCGGCATGTGGATCAACGGATGACGATCCGGCGGCCCGGCTTCCAGCAGGCAGACGGTGACGGTGCGATCTTCGCTCAGGCGGTTGGCCAGCACGCAGCCGGCCGAGCCGCCGCCGACGACCACGTAGTCATAACCCGCTGTCGTTTCGAGCGCAGTCATGGATCACCGCAGCAGGAGACGGATCAGCTGCTCGAAGCGCGCCCCGTAGGGCGCCTTGAACAAGCCGATCCCGGACAGCCGCGACTGCCGGAAAACGCTCTTCCTGGCCGAAAACGTGCGGAAGCCCTCGCCGCCGTGATAGCAGCCCATTCCGCTCGCGCCGACGCCGCCGAAGGGCAGATCGTCCTGCGCGATGTGCAGGAGCGTGTCGTTGATCGTCACGCCGCCCGAGACGGTTTGATCGAGCACCGTGGCAATCGCCGACGCATCGGTATCAAAGTAGTAGAGCGCGAGCGGTCGCGGCCGCGCGTTGATGTAGTCAATCGCCTGCGCGAGGTCGCCGCAGGAGACGAGCGGCAGCAATGGTCCGAAAATCTCTTCCCGCATCACGCGCATGTCCGGCTTGACACCGCACAGAAGCAGCGGCGGGAAACGGCGCGTCGCCGGATCGGGCCGTGCAACCGGCACGAGCTCGATGATCTCGGCGCCCTTCGCGCGCGCCTCGTCGACCAACTCGGTCAGGCGCGCAAAATGACGGTCGTTGACGATGGCCGTGTAGTCCGGCGTCGTCGCAAAATCGGGATAACTGGCGGCGAACACCCGGCGCGCCGACTCGATGAAATCCTGTTCGCTGCCGGCCGGCAGCAGCACGTAGTCCGGCGCGATGCACGTCTGCCCGGCGTTGAGCGATTTGCCGACGATGATGCGCTCGACCGCCTTCGCGAAATTCGCCTTCTTGCCGATGATCGCCGGCGATTTGCCGCCGAGCTCAAGCGTCACCGGCGTCAGGTTCTCCGCCGCCGCGCGCATGACGTGATGCCCGACCGGCGTCGAACCGGTGAACAGCAGATGGTCGAACGGAAGCTGCGAGAAGGCGTGCGCCACGCCGGCGTCGCCCTGCACCACGGCGACCTCGTCCTCGGCGAAATGGGCGGCGATCAGCTCGGCAAAGAGGCTCGCGGTCGCCGGCGTGAATTCCGACATCTTGATCAGCGCGCGATTGCCGGCCGCCAGCGCGGCGACGAGCGGGCCGACGGCAAGATAGATCGGGTAATTCCACGGCACGATGATGCCGACCGCGCCGAGCGGCTGGAAACGCACCTCGGCGCTCGCCGGCTGAAACCACAAGGAAACGCGCCGCCGCTGCGGACGCATCCAGCCGCGCAGATGGCCGAGCGCGTCGGCAATCGCCTCATACGACGGAAACAATTCGAGCAGGCGCGTTTCGGCCGGCGAGCGATGCCCGAAATCGCGGCTCACCGCCTCGGCCAGCGCTTCGGCGTTCTCGCGCAACAGGCGGTCGAGCGCGCGCAGGCGACGCAGGCGCAGTTCCAGCGGCGGATTCGGCTCGGCGCGCGCCGCCAGACGCAGGCGCAGAAAGCGCGATTCGAGCAGATCAAA
>NZ_JAGOIT010000060.1:1658-16106 GCF_017995515.1 Propionivibrio sp. | reverse complement strand
CTTCGGCGTTCTCGCGCAACAGGCGGTCGAGCGCGCGCAGGCGACGCAGGCGCAGTTCCAGCGGCGGATTCGGCTCGGCGCGCGCCGCCAGACGCAGGCGCAGAAAGCGCGATTCGAGCAGATCAAAGGACTTCGGATCGTTCATGGTTTCACTCCGAGTTTCGGCTGCTTGTGCGAAGGCATCTCGGCGGTTGCCAGGTGCCGCACTCCGTTCGACCGGAAAACCTGCGTCGAGTGTATGCCGCAGTTCCAATGCCGGCTAGGGGAAACCCTCTAAATGAACCAACACCGGCCGGGCATAATCGACGTCCATGACCTTCCCCGATTCTTCCGATCACGACGACGACAAACTGCATGTCGCCAGCGAACTGCGCCAGCACCTGCACAGCGCCAAGGCGCTGCGGCGGATGGCAAATGACGCGCCGGAAGCCGCGCGCAGGCGCCTCGTCTTGCGCGAATGGCAAGCCGCCCGACTGGCGCGGAGCTACCCCGACCTGCTGGCGAGCGAGCGCTTCGGCAAGGCCGCGCGCTTCTTTCTCTCCGATCTCTACGGACCCAAGGATTTCAGCAGCCGCGATGAGGAAGTCGAACGCATCATGCCGCTGATGCTGAGCATCCTGCCGCTCTCGGCGCTGCAGACGCTCTCGCTCGCCATCGAGGTCGACGCGCTGAGCGAAGAGTTGGACGCGGCGATGATCGCCGAGTTGGACAAGACTGGATGCTTCAAGGACGCGCCCGGCATCGAAGCGATCAACGAGGACGCCTACGCCCGCGCCTACCGCAAGGTCGGGCGACGCACCGAGCGCGAACGCCAGATCGCCCTCATCCAGGCCACGGGCGAAGCGCTCGACCGCCTGGCGCGAAAACCGCTGCTCACGACGCTGCTCAAACTCATGCGCGGCCCCGCCCATCTCGCCGGCCTCGGCGACCTGCACGCCTTTCTCGAAGGCGGCTTCGACGCCTTCCGCCACATGGGCGACGCGCAGGAGTTTCTCGAGACGATCGACACGCACGAACGGCGCGTGCTGGAAAAACTGTTCAGCGGCGCCGCCGAGCCGTTCGCAGCGTGACCGGAAACAGCAGGTGACCATCTCCCGACAGAGGTCAGTCGAAGGGCCGGTCGCCTCCTGGACCTGCCGGATGTACAGGAGGCACTTCTACCGGCCAGAGCTGTCTCTCACAGAATTACGGACGTACTCCAACCGCTGTCAAAGCAACATCTAAACGAATCCGGAAGACCCGTTCCTTCCTTCGTACAAGCCAAGACAACGGGCCGCGAACGGTCAGAAAAGCCACAAGAAAACCGAAAAAAACCGGTAGTTCCGGCGAATGTTCAGCTTACAAACGATAAGCAGCGACTACCTCACGCATCTCTTTTGCAACTTCGTCCAGATTGCGCGCCGATTCAGCACTGTTTTTCGCCGCGACGCTGCTTTCCTCTGCCATCTGCGCGATTCCTTCGACGCTGCCGGCAATGGACGTGCTGGCTTGGCTCTGTTCGCGAATTGCAGCCGTGATTTCTTCAACCATATTCACGGCATGCTGGCTTGCCTGACTGATTCGCTGAATTGCCTCGCTGGCATTCCCGGCCCGCGTAACCCCTGTGCTCACCAGATTAACCGCATCGGCCATGCTTTCGACAGCGTCTTTCGATACCGTTCGGATCGAGTCAATCCTGGATGAGATTTCTTGAGTCGACGTCGAGGTTCGTTCAGCAAGTTTGCGCACTTCGTCGGCAACGACAGCGAAGCCGCGCCCTTGCTCTCCCGCTCGTGCGGCCTCAATGGCGGCATTCAAGGCCAGAAGATTCGTTTGGTCGGCTACTTCTTTGATGACAGAGACGATGCTCGAGATTTGATGACTGGCCGCTTCGAGCTCCTGAATGCGCTGTGAGGCCAGACCAACTGACTGAGAAATCTGATTGATGTCGCTGACGGTTTGAGCAATCACTGTTTCACCCTCCACGGCATATTTCCCGGACTCCGTGGAAAGCGAATGTGCCTCGTCTGAGCGGTCACTGACATGCGAGATGCTGACGGTCATTTCCTCAACGCTGGCGGCCATATTCGATGCCGAATCGCTTTGATGAGAAGAAGCTGCTGCAACTTCATGCGATGACAAGGCAAGGTGCTCGGCAGCTTGCGAAATCCTGGTCGAACTGCCTGCAATCATCGTGAGGTTGCCACGCAAGCGCTCGATCAGCCGGTTCAGGGCCGCCGCTACGGTGGCAATTTCGTCGCTACCGATGACTTCTGCTTGTGCTGTGAAGTCGAGATGGCCTTCGATTCGGTCAATTGCAACCTTCATTGAATCGAGTGACCGGGCAATCCCGCGAACTGTCACGAAGCCAATGGTGCCAAGAAGGATCAGCGCCAGCACGGTGACCGTATTCAGCAACCATTGCCCCTTGCTGAACGCCTGCTCTCCCTGAACGCGCAGACTGTCAGCGTACTTTTGGTTGAATACTTGATGCTCTGACAGGCTCTTGATCAGTTCGCCCGCTGTCACCCGGAATTTTCCGCTGGCCGAGAACTGTTGCGAGATGCCCGGAACATCCTTGCTCTCGACCTTGGCGAAGACATCACTGACCTCGGCAAGATAGGCCGCAAGGGCCTTTCTGTCGGCTTCAAGAAGCTGCTTGTCTTGGTCATCCTCAGTGAAATCTTTCTGATACCGATCGAGATTTGCGTTGATCTTGTTCTTGAGATCTTCGAGATTGGCCTGTTGCGCCTTCTGAAGTTCCTTGTCCTCGATGAACCCGCCAATGATGTAATCCCGGACGGCTGCCCGGACGGCTGCCGACTGGGCATTGGTCTCGTTCAGCAGGACGATCGAGGGAATAACCGAAGACTGGACGGTTTCGAAACGCTCCTGAGCTGATCTCATTTCAGAAAACGCCATTGCACCGACCAAGACGAGCGAGACGATTGCAATGACAACAAGGATGATCAACTTCCTGGCGATGGATATATTCTTCATTTTGAGATGGCAGAGTGTTTAGTAGTTCGGAGGGCTCTTGGTTGCAGTATCTACGCCATGTCATGGGCGTTATCAGGGCGATACCACCTCTTCAAGTATAGGCCGTCAAGCCGACAAGCCCAATACCCTTCCATTCCGTAGGGGAAACAATACACCCGTAATTCTCGCGCTGACGAGGGCGAAGCCAGTCATTGCCATGCAGGTCTGTTCTACCCGGAAACCTTCCGTTGGAGTCCCGAAACGGTGAATGCCTCTTGAGGGTCGAAACGCAACGGATCAAGGTTCCATGATCGGCCGCCGAAGCCCCTCGGGCCTGGCGGTCGATTTGTTGAAACATCAGCTACCGCCCGTTCGACCCGCGCCAGGCAATCGCCCTCACGCCTCTTTTTCCATCGCCCGCGCATACACCCCGTCACGCGCCAGACCATTGAGGCGGCAGCGTTTCTGCAAGGCTTTCTGCGCCGCCGCCGCGTTCGCCTCGACGCCTTTCCACGCGGCGAGCACCGGCGCCTGCAGGGCGCGCCCGTAGGAGAAGCTGACCTGCCACGGGTGCGTGCCCAGCGCGTTCATGGCGTTGAGGTTGTCGGTCGCCTCCTCGGCGCTCTGTCCGCCGGAGAGGAAGACGACGCCGGGCACGGCGGCGGGGACGTAGCGCTTCATGCAACGGATCGTCGCATCGGCGACTTCCTGCGCGGTCGCCTGCTGCGGACACTTCTTGCCCGGGATGATCATGTTCGGTTTGAGCAGCATGCCTTCGAACACGACACGATGCGCGTCGAGCTCGGCGAATACGGCTTCAAGCACCGCCGAGGTGACGACTTCGCAGCGCTCGATGCCGTGGGCGCCGTCCATCAGCACCTCGGGCTCGACAATCGGCACCAGATCGAGCGATTGGCACAGTGCCGCGTAGCGCGCGAGCACTTGCGCGTTGGCGCGGATGCCGAAGGTTGACGGAATCGCGTTCTCGTCGATCTCGATCACCGCGCGCCACTTGGCGAAGCGCGCGCCGAGCTGCTTGTATTCAGCCAGCCGGTCGGCCAAGCCGTCCAGCCCTTCGGTGATCTTTTCGCCGGGATAGAACGGCAACGGCTTGGTGCCCTTGTCGACCTTGATGCCGGGAACGACGCCGCGCGCGGCCAGCACTTGCGCGAAGGGAACGCCGTCGCGCGTGCTCTGGCGCAGCGTTTCGTCGAAAAGGATGACGCCGCCGACATGCTGCTCCAGCCCTTCGGTGGTTAACAGGATTTCGCGGTAGCGCCGGCGGTTCTCCTCGGTCGATTCGACGCCGATCGAGTCGAAACGCTTCTTGATCGTCGGGCTGCTTTCGTCGGCGGCCAGCACGCCCTTCTGTTTGCCGACGATGGCTTGGGCGACTGATTTGAGTTCGTCGATATTCATCGCATGACTCCTTTCTTCGAGATGAAAGAGTGATGCCTTGGAGCGGCCGGTTCATTCGCCCGAGGCATTCTCCTTACTCATTCACTCTAGCAGCCGAAAAGCCTTTGGCAAGAACGCGCTGGTAGGCAAGAATCGGCGCTCCATCGGACTATCAGCGGACAGTGGCGGGAATTTTTACAGGCGTTCAATGGCACGTTTTTCGCCATTTCCGCAAGCGCTTCTGAAACAAGTGCTTGAAGTGGCTGGCATCAAATATGCGTACTTCACGACCAGGAGCGACGCATTGCCACTCTTTAGTCACAGGGAGGCCAACATGTCTGCGACGATCAAGATCTTCCACGTTGGGCAGCGCTGTTTTTCCCACGTCCTGAACACTCACCACGATTCCGTCGAACTGCACGACGAATTCAATGAAATCCTGCTGGTTTATGGCGCCGACGCGCGCGTGCGCGACCAGCGCGGGCGCGTGGGCAATTTCGAGGCCGAGTACGTCGATGGCCAGCCGCACTGGGTCTATTACGAATCGTGCGAACGCCATGACGAGAGCGCGCCGTGCGAACAGACGCGCATCGTCTATGGTCCGGATCTGCCGACGGCCGAAGTCGAACTGTCGAAGCGCTACATCAGCATGGCCGACCCGGTCGACGACGACGAGCGCTGACGCTCGCGACGCAACGCAGTTTCAGCAGGCCAGCGCCGCAGCGTAGCGGCGGACTTCGTCCAGCCAGCGCTGCTTGTCGGCAGCCGGCAGGAAGGACGCGTCAAAGCCGTTGCCGGCGATGGCGACGAGTTCATCGCGTCCCAGTTGCAGCGCATCGGCCGTGGCGATGAAGTTGGCGTTCATGTAGCCGCCGAAATACGCGGGATCGTCGGAATTGATCGTGACGCATACGCCGGCGCGCAGCATCCGCGCCAGGTTGTGCTCGCGCAGATCCTTGACGACGCACAGCTTCAGGTTCGACAAGGGGCAAACAGTCAGCGGCATGCGGTTTTTCACGAGGTGTTGCATCAACGCGGCGTCCTCCTCGGAACGCACGCCGTGGTCGATCCGCTCGACCTTGAGCACTTCGAGCGCTTCCTGCACGTAGGCCGGCGGCCCTTCTTCACCGGCATGGGCGACGACGTGGAAACCGAGCTCGCGCGCACGCGCAAAAACGCCGGCAAACTTTGCCGGCGGATTGCCGACTTCGCCCGAATCGAGGCCGATGCCATTCCACAAGTCGGCGTACCCGGCGCGCAAGGGCAACGCCGCGTCGAGCGTGGCAAAGGCGTCGCCCTGGGACAGATGACGCAAGAAACAGAGAATCATGCGCGACGAGAAGCCGTCCTCGGCCTTGGCTGCGCGCAAGGCCCCGGCGATGCCGGCGAACACGGTGGCCATGGCGACGCCGCGCACGGTATGCGTCTGCGGGTCGAAAAAAAGCTCGACGTGACGAACATTGTCAGCCCGCGCGCGCTGGATGTAGGCGGCGGTCAGGTCGAAGAAGTCCTGCTCGGTCTGCAGCACGGCAGCACCGGCGTAGTAGAGGTCGAGGAAGGACTGCAGATCGGCAAATTGGTAGGCGGCGCGCACTTCCTCCACCGAAGCGTACGGCAAGGTGACGCCGTTCTTGCGGGCGAGCGCGAACATCATTTCAGGCTCGAGCGAACCCTCGATGTGCAGATGCAGCTCGGCCTTGGGCAAGCCGCGGACAAAGTCGTGCAGGGAAACTGGATTCATGGTTCTTTTGAAAAAAGGGGGCAAAGCAGAAAGGCGGCGGATGTCATCAGTCAGGAAAACACCACCATCATCTCGCGTGCGTCGGCATCCACCTGGGGCAAAATCTCGCTATACGCGGCAACCGCGAGCGTGATCTCATTGCTCACGGTGGCTGATTCCGGATAGAGCCAGTCGAAGTTCTGGCTGGTCAGCAGATTCGCCACATAAACGACGTCGGCGAGCGTGCGCAGTGTCGTCGGCACCGGCCGCGGCTGATCGTGATCGATCGTCGCGTCGACGATCTCGGTCGGCAGGCCCAGGGCGTTGAGCAAGGTTACGCCGATGCTCTCGTGCCACTGCACGATGAGGTAGCGCATGCTCTCCGGGCGCGCGCGCAATTCGGCGTACTGCATGGCACGGTAAAGCATGTAGAAGGCGCCCAGATCGTGCACCAGGCCGGCCAGCATGGCCTCGTCCGGATTCAGGCGCGTATGCGCCCGTGCCAGGATGCGCGCAGCTACCGCGGTCTTGATCGAGTGTTGCCAGAGGTCGCGCATCAGGTCGGAATACACCACCATTTCGCGCGAACGCATGAGCTGGTTCATGGCGACCGCCAGCGCCGTCGTGCGCACGAGACTCACGCCAAGCCGGGTGACCGCTTCCGGCAGGCCGCGCACCGCGGCCCCCGACGGGTTGTAATAGACCGAATTGGCAAGATGCAGGAGTTTGGCCGCGATCAACGGCTCGACGCTGACCAGGCGGACAATTTGCGTGATAGGGACATCGGGGTTCTGCAGCGCCTGACGGAGATGGACGGCGGTATCGAAGCAGGTCGGGAAGACGACGTCGCCGGCGAGGTCGCGCGCAATATCGGTCAGCATCTGGAAGCGCTGCGAGCTGAGCGCTTCACCCACCTTGTCTCCACCCTGATCCATCCTATGTACTCCGCCCTTGCTCGACCGCGTCATATGCCGCGCCGATTGGCCATCTTAGCACTCCTCCCCGCTTCGTCCGAAGCGGCCCTGCCGCTTTCACCCGGGCGTTTTTCCGGCGATCCCGGCGGCCAGCTGCGCCAGCTCCGCACGCAGATCGGCGACCTCCTGTTCGAGGCGGGTGAGCCTTTCTTCGAGCGCGCCGTTGTCGCTGCCGCCGACGTTGCGCTGCGGCGCGCTGTCGGCGACGGTCACCGCGCCGCACAACTGGTGCGCCCAGCGGTGTTCGCGTTCGCCCGGCTGCTTGGGCAGCCTGAGCACCAGCGCGCCGGCAGCGCGGGTCGCGAGTTCCTCAAGGTAGCCCTCGACTGACGAGACATCGTCGAAGCGGTGGAGCCGTTCGCAGTTGGCGCGCAATTCGCTGACTGTCTGCGCACCGCGCAGCATGAGGATGGCGAGCAGTGCAACGCTGCCGGCCGGCACGCCGTAACACTTGCCGAAGTTGTGCGCGTAACGGAGGACGCGCCCGGAGGCGCCGTAGGTTTCCATCACCAGAAGGCGGCTGCGCAGTTCTTCCAGCGCGCCCTGGATCGCGCTCTCGCCGACGCTCATCACCGGCTCGCGCGAAGTCTTCTGGTTGCATCCCGCGGCGAGGCTGTTCAGCGTCAGCGGGTAGGTGTCCGGCGTCGTTTTCTCCTTTTCCACCAGCACGCCGAGGATACGGGCTTCAAGCGGGGTCAGATCGGGCAGTGGGGTAGTCATCGGGTGCGCTCTCCATCAACGAAGCCGGTATTGTCCCAAGCGAGCACGCCGGCGACAAGCGCGGCCCATCGCAGGCTACTTCCGCCGTGGCACCGGAGCTGCAGCTGCGGGCCGGCCTTCGATGTGGCGGAAGGTGATGCGCCCCTTGTTGAGATCGTACGGCGAGAGTTCGAGCGAGACCTTGTCGCCGGCGAGAATGCGGATATGGTGCTTGCGCATCTTGCCGCCGGTGTAGGCGACGAGCGTGTGTCCGCTGTCAAGCGTCACGAGAAAACGTGAATCGGGGAGCGCCTCGGTCACCACCCCTTGCATTTCAATAAGTTCTTCCTTGGCCATGACTGCTCCTGTGTTGGGTGGCGGGTATGGATGAAAAAAAGCCCGGCGCGAACCGGGCCTCTTGCCAGTTTTTTCCAGGCTTGGCGGAAAACCGGCGGCATGGAAAACCACGCCGGCGAGCTTCCTTAGCCGGGGATGATGTTGCCGGCTTGCTTGCCCTTCGGGCCAGTGGTGACGTCAAACGACACTTTCTGGCCTTCCTTCAGGGTCTTGAAACCGTTGCCCTGGATTGCCGAAAAGTGCGCGAAGAGGTCTTCACCGCCAGCGTCCGGCGTGATGAAACCGAAACCCTTGGCGTCGTTGAACCACTTGACTGTACCTGTTGCCATATCTCGAAACTCCGAAAAAAATAAAACGGGGCGGACCCCGCACATAGGGCGAATATCAAGACGGCGATGTGGAAATTGGGGGAATTGCACCGCAGAACTGCGGGGAAAGAACCTACAAAAAACAACACGATGCTTGAAATCGCGGAACGGACTATGCACGCTATCCGGCGAAATTGCAAACGTTAATTTCAGCCTGAAAACAGCCATGTGGGACAATCGCAGCCTTCCCGGGCACGGCGCCGCAGCACCTTGCCACCATCCATCACCCGTACGGACCCCAAGCGACCGCATGAACCCTGGCGCACCATCGAACACGCCCCAGTCCAGCCTCCATCCGCGCAACCGGCATGGCGGGCGCTACGACTTTGCCATGCTCACCGCCTGTTGCCCCGAACTCGCCGCCCATGTCGCGGCGAACGCCTTCGGTGACGACTCGATCGACTTTGCCGACCCGCTGGCCTTGCGTGCGCTCAATCGCGCGTTGCTCCGCCACTTCTACGGCGTGGGGACCTGGGATATTCCTGCCCGCTATCTCTGCCCGCCGATTCCCGGCCGCGCGGACCATCTGCACTACCTGGCCGATCTGCTCGCCGCGAGCGACGGCGGCGAGATTCCGCGCGGCACGGATGTGCGCGTGCTCGACATCGGCACCGGCGCCAACCTCGTCTATCCGTTGATCGGCCACGCCGAGTACCGCTGGCGCTTTGTCGGCAGCGACATCGAACGCGGTGCGTTGGCGAGCGCGCAGGCGATCATCGACGCGAACGAAGGACTCGCCGACGCCATCGAGCTGCGCCACCAGCCCTCGCCCGCCCGCGTTTTTCACGGCATTGTCCGGCGCGACGAACGTTTCGACCTCGTCATGTGCAACCCGCCGTTCCACGCATCGATGGAAGATGCTCGCGCCGGCAGTGCGCGCAAATGGAAGAATCTGGGCAGGGGCGCGGGCCCGGCACGCGCGCCAGTGCTCAACTTCGGCGGCCGCAGCGCCGAACTCGTCTGCGCCGGCGGCGAAGCCGGTTTCATCCTGCGCATGATCGAGGAAAGCGCACTGATTCCCCGGCAATGCCGGTGGTTCACGTCTCTGGTGGCAAAGGCCGGGAACCTGCGTGCGATCGAATCCGCACTCAGTGCGGCGGGCGTGCGGGCGCGGCGAATAATCGAGATGGCACAGGGTCAGAAGAGGAGCCGCATCGTCGCCTGGACGTATCTCACGCCACGCGAGCAGCAGGCATGGCGGAGCGGCGCACGCGGCGGTTAACGCAGCGACTTCTTGTCCCGTTCGGGATCCTCGGCGGCGCCCCAGCCGAAACTGTCACTCGTCCGCGTCAGGCCGATGCTTGCGTGCAAAGAAATGAGCCTGAAGATCTCCATCCCCACATCGGGCGGAAAACCGTGACGCCCGCCACGATCATCGAGCATCAGCCCATCCAGATACGCATCGAGCGCGGCGCTGCCCCAGAGGTCGGCGAGGCGCGCCAGGATATGCGGGAAATTCTGCGCGATGGCTTCCGGAAAATTGTCGGTAGCCAACTCGCCCATTTTCTCCAGCAGCTTTGCGCGGATGGCGGAAGTATCGTGAACCCGGGTCGTCGCAGCCATCATGTCCTCCGTATCGAGCCGAATACAGACGTGCAGCAGAACACTCAGTCATTCATGAGTGTAGGCGCCGGAAGCGACAAAAGACAGCGATCAGCTGCTCGGGCGCAAGGCGAACGCAGCGAACGCGTCGGCCGGCAGCGGACGGCTTTTCAGGTAGCCCTGGTAAACGTCGCAGCCCTTCTCCTTGAGGTAGGCGAGCTGCTCGTCCGTCTCGACGCCTTCTGCAACGACGCGGAAGCCGAGCGTGTGGCCCATCTGGATGATCGCCGTGACGATCTCGCGGTCGTCCTTGCGGTGGCCGATGTGCTCGACGAAGCTGCGGTCGATCTTGAGCACGTCGAGCGGAAATCGCTTGAGGTAGGCGAGCGACGAATAGCCGGTGCCGAAGTCGTCGATGGCAACGCGGACATCGTGCTTGCGCAAGTGCTGCAGCTGGAAAATCACATCCTCGTGGCCGGACATCAGCGACGATTCGGTCAGTTCCAGTTCCAGCATGCGCGCCGGGAAGCCGGTTTCGGCCAATACCGCGAGCACTTCGAGCGCAAAATTGCTGTCGCGCAACTGCGCCGCAGCGACGTTGACCGCCAGCACCAGCGGCGGGTGTCCGCGATCGAGCCATTGCCGGCCGATGCGGCACGTCTCGTGCAGAACCCAGCGGCCGAGCTGCAGGATCAGGCCGGTTTCCTCGGCCAACGCGATGAAGCGGTCGGGCATGACCAGCCCTTCGCCCGGCATTTCCCAGCGCACGAGCGCCTCGGCGCCGACGATGAGGCCACTGCCGATATCGACCTGCGGCTGGAAGAAGACGCGCAGTTCACCGCCTTCGATGGCGTTGCGCAGACGGTTCTGCAGCTCGATGCGCGAACGGGCGTTGCGCGTCAGATCCTCGGAAAAGTAGTGGAAGCGGCCGCGCCCTTCCTGCTTGGCGCGATAGAGTGCCGCGTCGGCCTGGCGCAGGAGATCCTCGGGCGTCTCGGCCGGTCCCGGGTAGAGCGCAATGCCGATACTGGCCCCAACGCGCACCTCGGCGCCATTGGCCAGGCGCCAGCTGTCGGCCAGCGCGGCGAGCACATCGCCGGCAACGCGTCCGGCGTCGCCCGGATGCTCGACGTCTTCGAGCAGGATGGTGAACTCGTCGCCACCGAGGCGAGCGAGCGAATCGGTGCCGCGCAGCTGCGCCTTCAACCGCTCGGAGACCTGCTGCAGGAGTTCGTCGCCGAGCACGTGGCCGTAGCTCTCGTTCACGTCCTTGAAACGGTCGAGGTCGATCATCAGGAGGGCGACGAGGCAGCCTTCGCGCCGGATCGCGCCCATCAGGTGTTCGAGGCGCGAGAACAGCATGACGCGGTTGGGCAGGCGCGTCAGCGGGTCATGGTGCGCCAGGAACTCGATGTGCTCCTCGGAGGCCTTGATCTGCGACACATCGGTAAACACGCCGACGTAGTGCGTCACGGCACCGGCGTCGTCGAGCACGGCGTTGATCGTCGTCACTTGCGGATAGATTTCGCCGCTCTTGCGCCGGTTGCAGATCTCGCCCTGCCAGTTGCCTTCGCTGCGAATGCGCCGCCAGAGGTCACGGTAGAACGCTGCGTCGTGGCGACCGGATTGAAGCATCGCCGGCGTCTTGCCGACGGCCTCCTCGGCCGACAAGCCGGTAATCTGCGAAAACGCGCGATTCACCGAGAGGATGCGCATGTCGGCGTCGGTGATGATGACGCCTTCCTGCGTGTTTTCGAACACCGTCGCCGCCTGCCGCAATTCGGTCTCGGTCGCCTTGCGCTCGGTAATGTCGGTATGCGTGCCGGCCATCATCAACGGCCGGCCGTCGGGCGAGTATTCGACGATGCGGCCACGCGTCAGCATCCAGCGCCACTCGCCAGCCTTGGTCAGGTAGCGCATTTCAACGTTGTGCGCTGGCGTTTCTCCGGAGAGATGGCGCTCGATCGATTGTTTGGCGATCACCAGATCTTCCGGATGCATGAGTTGCATCCAGTTTTCCGGCCGCATGTCGATATCGCCCGGCTCGTAGCCGAGCATCCTCTCGAAATGCGGGCTGACGCTGAACGTGTTGTTCTCGAGATTCCAGTCCCAGAAGCCCTGATCCGAGCCCTCGATCACGCGCAGCAATTGGCTGCGGCTTTTGAGCAGGGCCTCGACGGCCTGCTTGCGCTCGGTGATGACGTCGAAAATGGTGACGAAGTGGCCGGCCTGCGGGCTATAGACCGAGATCGAGAACCACATGTCCATTGCCGTGACGTAGCGCTCGAAACACTCGGCCCTGCCCGTCGCCACGACGCGGTCGAAGACCTCGAACAGATCGGCGTCGGTTTCGCCAAGGCCGGGAGTCACCTCGGTCGCCCGACGGCCTTCGACGTCGGCCAGGCCCGTCTGTCGATAGAAGGACTCGTTGACCATCAGGTAGATGAAATCGACGGCCTTTTTGTCGTCCTCGCCCTCGCCCTCGTACACCAACCTGCAATAGGCAAGCCCGTTCAGCATGTTGCCGAACAGGCTGCGATAAACACTGTCTTCCCTGAACATCCTGCTTCCTGACTCCCCTGGATTCAGCGCGAACCGCAGCAACTGGCGACAAGCATCAACCCGGCCGCCACTCGCCTCGCGTGATCTCCGAACCCCTCGTTTTCCCTGTCGTTATATTTTGCTCGCGCGGTTTGTCGCCGAATCTTTCGCCGAGCTGCCCTGCATGGGGCGGGCCAATCATACGTGAGTCGGCGACCATTTCAGGCAACTTTGTTTCAGATTTACATGTACCCCGCGCTAACGCGACGCAACGCAATCGTTCAAAGCGCTTCGACCGAACGTTAGTGCTTACTTCGTCCGCAAGCTTTTGAGCGCGCGAACTTCAAAACTCACCGTTTCCAGCTCGCGGCCATCGGCGTCGATCAGCGCCAGACGGTGGCGACCGGGCGACGGGCGCCAAAGAAGCTCGTCTGTCGCGCGCCCAACCGTCCGGCCATCGACGCGCCATTGCCAACCCGGCCCCGGCGCGCCGGAAAGCTGCAGCGCGATGCGCTGGTTCTGCGGCGGAATGTCGGGATCAAGCGCGATGATCGTCCCCTGCCCCGGATAGGCGATGTGCGCCAGCGCGGCGGCGTCGGCAAGACGCACGACATCCATTTCCGTGCCCGTGATGAACCACTCGGCGCGTGCGGCTTCGCCGACTCTGCCCGCCGGTTCGAAGCGGATCACCTGGCGCACGACGCCCGGCGGTGGTGTCTTGGCCTTTTCCCGTGTCGACCGATGGCTGCGCTCCAGCCAGTCCATCACCTCGCGCCACACGGGTGCCGCACCGGAGACGCCGGAAACGTCGTGCATCGCCTCGCCCGCGGCATTACCGACCCACACCGCCACCGTGTAGCGCCTTGAAAAGCCGATGCACCAGTTGTCGCGCATGTCCTTGCTCGTACCCGTTTTCGCCGCGCTCCAGTACGGCGTCGCCAGCCAGGATTCGAGACCAAAGGTGCCGACACGCGCTGCGCGGTCGGCAAGGATATCGCTCACGACGAAGGCCGGCGCGGCAGCAGCCGCGCGCCGCTTGCCTCCCTCGAAAACGCCGGCACAACCGCCACTCGTGCAGGACATCCGCTCGCCGTCACGCGACACTCGCAACGGCGCCCACTCGCCACCGTTCGCCAACGTCCGGAAGGCGTTGGCCTGCATGAGCAGCGACACGTCGGCCGAACCGAGCGCGAGGCTGTAGCCGTAATAGTCGCCGGGCTCGGTCAGGCTCCGGTAGCCGAAGTCGTACAGCCGGTCGCGCAGGGCGTCGGGGCCGACGCGTACCAGCGTGCGCACCGCCGGCACGTTGAGCGACCCGCCCAACGCCATGCGCGCCGAAACCCAGCCGCGGTAGGCCGGCGCATAGTTCTGCGGCACGTAGAGGCCGTTGCTCGTGGTGATCGCCAGCGGCGAATCGTCGAGCAACGACGCCGCCGTCAGCTTGCGCTGCTCGAAGGCGAGCGCGAAGAGGAAGGGCTTGAGTGTCGACCCGGCCTGGCGCAACGCCGTCACCCCGTCGACCTCGGGCGCGGCCGACAGGCTGCCGCTCGAACCGACCCACGCCAGCACCTCGCCGCTCGCGTTATCGACGACGAGCACGGCGCCGTCCTCCGCGTTCTGCCGCGCGATGCCTTGCAACTGCCGGCGCAGGCTGTCGCCGGCAAAGCGTTGCAGATCGGCGTCGAGCGTCGTCTGCAGCCGCTCGCCGGGCAACTTGAGCAACTTGCTCGCGAGATGGGGCGCGAGGTTTGGCGACTGCTCGCGCCCCAGCCAAGCGGCGCCGGAATCGACCGCCTGATCGCGCAAGCCGCCGGCCAGTGCGATCTTGGCAAAGCCCTCCAGACCTTCACAATCCGCGGCCCTTGCGCGCTGCATTTGTGCCGTCGCCTGC
>NZ_JAGOIT010000060.1:0-1558 GCF_017995515.1 Propionivibrio sp. | reverse complement strand
CCCCAGCCAAGCGGCGCCGGAATCGACCGCCTGATCGCGCAAGCCGCCGGCCAGTGCGATCTTGGCAAAGCCCTCCAGACCTTCACAATCCGCGGCCCTTGCGCGCTGCATTTGTGCCGTCGCCTGCAGGACGCCGCAAGCGCGCGTCGCGACGACTTGCGGTGACGCACCCGGCGCCCGCAGCAGCGACGCAGCGAGCGCCGCCTCGCGCTCGTCCAGACCGTCCGGCCACTTGCCGAACAGGCCTCGGCTCATCGCCGCGACGCCGACCATCTCGCCGCGAAAACCCGCGAGGTTGAGATAGGCCTCGAGAATCTCGTCCTTCTTCCAGCGCTTTTCCAGCCACAGCGCGCTCGCCGCCTGCGACACCTTCTGCGTCACGGTGCGCCGCGCCGCCCTGGGCTTATCGTTACCCGCCAACGCTTCGGAATACTCGTCGAGCAAGCCGACGAGCTGCATGGTCAGCGTGCTCGCCCCGCGCGTGCGCGTGTTCCACAGGTTGCGCCAAGCGCTCACCGCCACGGCGCCCCAGTCGACGCCCGAGTGTTCGTAGAACTGGCGGTCTTCGGATACCAGTAGCGCACGCAGCAAGGCCGGCGAAACGTCCTCGATGCGCGTCCACGGCAAACGCCGCCCCTTCATGTCGATGCGCTTGCTCTGCAACGGTCGCCCGTCACGCGCCAGCAACCAGGCGTCGGATTCGACGTACGCAGCCCGGACTTCACGGAAGGTCGGCGCAGCCATGGCCGGCAGGCACGCAGCGCAACCCACGAGAAGCAGCAGGAAAAACACGGTGCGGTGGACAGGGAACGGACTCATTTGACAGCGGGCAGACAGGTCATAACCGGCGCGAGTGTGCCTCATCGGACGTCGCATTGCGAATTGGCAACACCAGCGGGTAACGCCAATGCCGAAGTTTTTTTGCGCCCGAAAACGAGAGTCTCATCTGGTGAGACTCTCGTTCGCGATACTGATCGCACTGCCCGATACACTTCCCCGTGCGGCAGAGCCGTCTTTCTAATGATCAACCACGAGGTCTTCGATATGAACCTGCTGCAACGACTCTTCGACCGACTGATCGGCGTCGCACAATACGAAGCGGCGCTGCGCGACAATGCCCACCGGATATTCACCGCCCCGCGCATCAACGCCGGCGCCTTCGAAAAACCCGCCTGCTGGCGCCGCGCCGGACGCGTTCAAAGACATTGTCAAACCGAATAACATGCCGGACATCGCACCATGAGAACAAAGGGAGAGCCATGAGCCAGCTGGAACGCGCCTACCGAATCGACCAACTGCTCAACGACCGCGGCGTCGTCGGCTTCGACGACCTCATGCACGCACTCGAAGTCTCGCGTGCAACGCTGATGCGCGACCTCGCCTACCTGCGCGACCGCCTCAACGCACCGATCGTCCATGACCGCGTGGCGGGCGGCTACCGCTTCAAGCACCCCACCCAGAACACCGCCCGCCCGTACGAACTTCCCGGCATCTGGTTCTCGGCCGAGGAAATCCACGCCCTGCTCACCATGCAACACCTGCTCGCCAACCTCGACAC
>NZ_JAGOIT010000142.1 GCF_017995515.1 Propionivibrio sp. | reverse complement strand
TTCCCTTCGCCCGCTCCAGATCACCACGAAAAGCCAACCAGTCCGGTTGGCTTTTTCGTTCTTGAACGGCCGAAGGAGTTTGTGCGTGACTGATTTTCTCGACTACCAGGTGGCCACGGTCGGCGTGGCCGGTTTTCCGGTACCGGTGACGGGGCTGACTTCGGGCGAGACGAATGGTGGCCTATATTCGGTGTTCATCGCGCCCGGCCTCGCAGTGCACGTGGCGGCGGACGAGGTCAATCAAGCCGGCTTCACGGCGCGGCAGTTTCTTGAGCAGTGCGCCGATCACGTGGCCATGAAGGTCGCGAAGTCCGATTCGTCCCTTGCCGCCTCAATGACGCTGTTCGATTGGGTCGCGGCGCTGCATTTCTGCCTGGCGACCCGGCGCGAGACCGAAGAAGACGCGCGGCGCTCGATCGCGATTCTCCTGAATGCGCGCAAGGATCTGCTCGAACTGGTGCGTGGGAAGACGCACTGAGCGTTCCGCGATCGCTGCTGCCGCTTACTCCCCCCCCTCGCCCAACCCGTACTTCCTGATCTTGTCGTGCAACGTCGTCTTGGCGATGCATAGCGCCTCGGCGCTGCGCGCGAGGCTGCCGTTCGTGCGGCGCAGGGCGTCGGCGATGAGGGCGCGCTCGAAGGCTTCGACGGTTTCGGCGAGCGGGCGCGGGCCTTCTTCGACGGCGTCCCCGAAAGGTGGTGCGCTGCGCTCGATGCCGAGCACGCAGCGGTCGGCGACGTTGCGCAGTTCGCGCACGTTGCCGGGCCAGCGGTAGCCGACGAGTTGGCGCGTGCAGGCCGGGTCGCACTCGGGCACCGGGCGGCCGTGGCGCGCGGCGGCTTGCAGCAGGAAGTGCTGGAAGAGGAGCGGGATGTCCTCGCGCCGTTCGCGCAGCGGCGGCAGGGCGACGGTGGCGACGCTCAGGCGGTAGTAGAGGTCGGCGCGGAAGCGGCCCTGATCGGATAGGCCGAGCAGGTCTTCCTTGGTCGCGGCGATGACGCGGCAGTCGATGGGAATCGGCGTGTTCGATCCCAGCCGTTCCAGCGTGCGCTCCTGCAGCACGCGCAGCAGCTTGATCTGCATGGCCAGCGGCATCGCTTCGATCTCGTCGAGGAAGAGCGTGCCGCCGTTGGCGTGCTCGATCTTGCCGATGCGGCGTCTGGCGGCGCCAGTGTAGGCGCCGGCCTCGTGGCCGAAGATCTCGCTCTCGAACAGCGTTTCCGGCAGGCCGCCGCAGTTGATGGCGACGAAGTTGCCCTTGCGTCGCGTGCTCGCCTCGTGCAGGCAGCGCGCGACGAGTTCCTTGCCGGTGCCGGTTTCGCCCTGGATCAGCACGTCGGCGGCGCTGTCGGCGAGCCCTGCGATCATCTGCCGGACGCGCTGCATCGGGAGGGCGTTGCCGATCAGGCGCGCTTCGATCTGGTCGCGGCCTTCGAGGCGGTAGCGCAGGTCGCGCACCTCGATGACGAGGCGGCGCTTCTCGAGCGCGCGGCGCACAACTTCGACGAGATACTCGGGCGCAAACGGCTTCTGGATGAAGTCGTAGGCGCCGTCCTTCATCGCCTGCACGGCCATCGAGACGTCGCCATGGCCGGTGATCAGGACGACGGGCAGTTCGGCGTCGATGGCCTGCACCTGACGCAGGAAGGCCATGCCGTCCATGTGCGGCAGGCGGATGTCGCTGACGATGATGCCGCGGAAGTCCTTCTGCAACCGGCGCTCGCCCTCTTCGGCGCTGCCGACGCTCTCGGTCGCGATGCCTTCGAGCTGCAGCGCCTGCTCGCAGCCGAGGCGGACGTCGGGGTCGTCCTCGATGATTAGAACTTTCAATGAGTCGCTCATGGGCTTGGCGGCTCCTTGGCCAGCGGAATGTCGAGGGTGAACACGGCGCCGCCGTCCGGGTGATTGGCGCCGGCGAGCGTGCCGCCGCAGTCGCGCACGATGCCGGCCGAGATGGCCAGCCCGAGCCCGAGGCCGACGCCGGCTTCCTTGGTCGTGAAGAAGGGTTCGAAGAGATGTGCCATCGTAGCGGCGTCGAGGCCGGTTCCGTGGTCGCGTACGCCGACGCGGATCATCCGGCCGTCGACCAGCGCGCCGTCGATTTCGACGAGCGGCGCGGCTTGCCCGTTCATCGCGTCGAGCGCGTTGCCGATCAGGTTGACCATGACCTGTTCGAGGCGGTTGGCGTCGCCTGGCGCCATCAGCGGATGCGCGGGAAAACGGGTCTCGATGCGCGCATTGCTTGCCGCTAAGCGCTGTTCGAGCAGCGCGACGGCGTGGCCGACGACCTGGCAGAGGTCGACCGCGCGCAACTGGCCGCGCGACTGGCCACGCGACTTGCGCGCGAAGGACTTGAGCTGGCCGGTGATCTGTCCCATGCGGTCGACGAGCTGGCCGATGCGTTCGAGGTTGGCGCGCGCCGTCGCCTCGTCGCCGCGTTCGAGGAAGCGGGCGGTGTTGCCGGAGAGCGTGCGCAGGGCGGCGAGCGGCTGGTTGAGCTCGTGCGCGATGCCGGCCGAGAGCTGGCCGATGACGGCGAGCTTGCCGGCCTGGACGAGCTCGTCCTGCGCCGCCTGCAGCGTTTCCTCGGCGCGCACGCGCTCGCCGATCTCCGCCTGCAGCTGTTCGTTGGCCGCCGAGAGGTCGGCGGTGCGCTCGTGGACCTTGCGTTCGAGCTCGTCATGCGCCTGCTGCAATGCCTCGCGCGCGGCGAGGCGGTCGCTCAGGTGGCGGCGCCACTGGTAGATCATCATCGCCAGAATGCAGAGCAGCAGCGTCGAAATACCGGCGACGGCGGCGCGGATCGCGCTGATGTCATCGACCGACTCGAGATGACTGAACACGGTCAGCGTCCACGGTGCGCCGGGCAATGCCTGCGACTGGGCGAGAAAGGGCCCGGCGACGGCAAAGGTGGAGACGGTCTCCTGCGGATCGCGTGCGACGCGCACGAGCCGGGCACCGTGTCCGAGCAAGGCGGTTTCGCGCACGCCGAGCGGCTGCAGCGCGCGCCGGTTGTACTGTTGGGTGCGGTCGAAGGCGCTGCGCGTGCTCTCGTCGAGCGGGCGCAGGGTGGTGAATTTCCAGTCGGGCACCGAGCTGAGGATGACGACGCCGTTCTCGTCGGCGACGAGCACCGGCGCTTCGACCGTCGACCACGACTTCTCCAGCTGGTCGAGGCCGACCTTGATGATCGCCACGCCGAGCGTGCGTCCGCCATCGGAGAGGGCCGACGAGAGGTAGTAGCCCGGTTCGCTGCGCGTTGTGCCGATGCCAAAGAAGCGGCCGCTGCCGCTTTCCATTGCATCGCGGAAATAGGGGCGGAACGAGAGATCCTCACCGACGTAGCTGTCGGCGCGCCGCCAGTTGCTCGAGACGAGGACGCGACCGCTGGTGTCGATGACGTAGATGGCGAGCGTGCCGGCACGTTCGTTGAGTTGTTCAAGGTAGCTGTTGATCTGCGCCGGCAGGTGCGGGCCGCCCTGCTTCTGCAGCAGCGCCAGCACGTTGCGCTCGAGGCCGAGCGTCGCCGGGAAGTAGGCGTACTTGCCGATTTCGCGTTCGAGGCTGGCCGAGTAGAGGTCGAGCCGGTGGCGGCCCGTCGCCTGCAGCTCGGCAAGGCCCATGCTCTGGCTCACCTTGTACGTCGTCCACGCAGCGGCCGCGATGAGCAGGCTGAAGGCCAGCAGCAGGGCGGCGAGACGCAGCGGATGGCGGATGCGCATGGAGTCGGACACGGGACGGGCTTTCAATTCTAGCAGCGGTGTTTCTGACAAAAGGGCGCAAAGAGAAACTGCCCCGGAGCGGTCGGGGCAGTTTCGTGATGCATCGCTACGGCCTTATTGATTCGGTACGGTAATGATTGAAGTTCGTTCGCCCTGAGCGTGTCGAAGGGGCGGGCTTCGACAGGCTCAGCCCGAACGGGAGTTGAGACTTCTTCGTGCCGGATCAATAGGGTTGTAGCGGGATCGGTGAAGCCGGATTCCGTTATTGCCACTTGGCAAGCTCGAGCTCGCCTTCCGACTTGGCGACAATCGCACTGCCGGCCATGTCGCCACCGACGTTGAGGCAGGTACGGCCCATGTCGAGCAGCGCATCGATGCCGAGGATCATCGCGTACGCCGCAGCGATCGCCGAACCGGCTTCCACCTTCATGCCGATCGATTCGAGCACCATCAGCAGCATGATCGCGCCGGCGCCCGGTACGCCAGCGGTGCCGATGCTGGCCAGTGTGGCGGTGATGATCACCGTCAGCTGCTGGTCCATGGTCAGCGGGTTGCCCGTCGCGTAGCCGATGAACATCGCGCAGACGCCAAGGTAGATCGCCGTGCCGTCCATATTGATGGTGGCGCCGAGCGGCAGCGTGAAGGAGCAGATGTTGCGCGGAATGCCGAGTTTTTCTTCGGAGCAGCGCATCGTCACCGGTAGCGTGCCACCCGAGGAGCGCGTGACGAAGGCGGTGATCATCGCCTCGTTGGCGCCCTTCAGGAACTTGAAGAAGCCGAGGCCGGCGACGGCCATGATGCCGCCGTAGCTGATGACCAGATGCACGAGCAGACCGACATAGACCGTCAGCGTGACGAAGAGCAGTGGGCCGAGCGCCTTGGCGCCCTGCTGCGCGAAGACCATGGCGATCAGGAAGAAGACGCCGATCGGTGCGTATTCCATGATGCCGCGCACGATCTTGTACATCGTCTCGGCGGCCGCGTTGACGAGCTGGAAGAGCGAATCCGCGCCCTTGGCGACGACCGGATCCTTCGAGTCCTTGACGTAGGCGATGGCCAGGCCGAACAGGACGGCGAAGAAGATGATCGGCAGCACGTCGCCCTTGGCCAGCGATTCGGCCGGGTTGGTCGGAACGATGTTGAGCAGGATCTGCGACATCGTCGGCGATTCGGCGGCCTTGCCCTGCACGGCGGCGTCACCGACGATGCCCATGCCGGCGCCCGGCTGGAAGACGTTGGCGAAGGCCAGGCCGATGGCGACAGCCAGGGCCGAGGTCGCGAGGTAATAGACCATGATCTTGACGCCGACGCGGCCGAGGCGCGACGGCGCGATGCTCGCGGCGCCGGCGATCAGCGAGAAGAGGATGACCGGTACGACGATCATCTTGAGCAGGCGGATGAAGAGGTCGCCGAAGAACTTGGTGTTATCGACGAAGGCCTTGACGGTTTCCGGGCTGCCGTAGCCCAGCACGATGCCGACGACGGCGCCGAGAACGAGGCCGATCAGAATCCGCGACAGCAGATTCGGTTTGAAATACCAACTCAACATGGTTGAACCCTCCAGTGGTTATGCAAAAAAGAAACGGAAGAACGGATCAGTTCTCGAACTTGGGATTGATCAGGTTCTCGAACGAGAACACCTCTTCCCAGCGCTCCTGCGTCAATAGCTGGCGCTCTTCGACGACCACCGCGTGCAGCGACTTGCCCGTCTGGTGGCATTCGCGCGCGATTTCGGCGCATTGCTTGTAGCCGAGCAGCGGCTTCAGGACGGTGATGATGCCGAGCGAGTTGAGCACGAGGTCGTGCGAGCGTTCGACATTGGCGGTGATGCCCTGCACGCAGTTCACACGCAGACTATTCACGGCGTTCTCCATCGTCGAGATCGACTTGAACAGCGCGTAGGTGATCACCGGCTCCATGACGTTCAGCTGAAGCTGGCCGGCCGACGCGGCGAGTGTCACCGTCAGGTCGAGGCCGATGACGAGGAAACTCGTCTGGTTCACCACTTCCGGGATCACCGGATTGACCTTGCCCGGCATGATCGAGCTGCCCGGCTGCATCTGCGGCAGGTTGATCTCATTGAGGCCGCAGCGCGGGCCGGACGAAAGCAGGCGGATGTCGTTGCAGATCTTGGTCAGCTTGGTCGAGGTGCGCTTGAGCACACCGGAGAGCAGCACGTAGGCGCCGGTGTCCGAGGTGGCCTCGACGAGGTCGCTGCCGAGGATGAACTTGCAGTCGGTGAGTTCGGAGAGGTGCTTCGTCGCCAGCTCCGGGTAGCCCGGCGCAGCGGTGACGCGCGTGCCGATCGCCGTCGCGCCGAGGTTGATCTCGTGCAGGAACTGGCGGACTTCGGCGATGCGCTCGACTTCCTCGCCGATCGTCGTGCCCCAGCCGTGGAACTCCTGGCCGAGCGACATCGGCACCGCATCCTGCAGGTGCGTGCGGCCCATCTTGAGCACGCGTTCGAATTCCTTGCCCTTGGCGAAAAAGGCGCTCTGCAGCTTGCGCAGCGCCTCCATGTAGCTGGAGAGGCGCAGGATCAGCGAGAGGCGGAACGCCGTCGGATAGACGTCGTTGGTCGACTGGCCGAAGTTCACGTGGTCATTCGGATTGACGTACTGGTACTCGCCTTTCTGGTAACCGAGCTGTTCGAGCGCGAGGTTGGCGATCACCTCGTTGGCGTTCATGTTGGTCGACGTGCCGGCGCCGCCCTGGATGAAGTCGGTGATGAACTGGTCGCGCATCTCGCCGGCGATCAGCCGGTCGCACGCCGCGATGATCGC
>NZ_JAGOIT010000141.1 GCF_017995515.1 Propionivibrio sp. | reverse complement strand
ATCGAAGCCTTCCGCCTGCTCACGCTGTACCTCAAGCCGGTGCTGCCGAAGGTCGCCGAAGCCGTCGAAGCCTTCCTCGACATCGCGCCGCTCGGCTGGACGGATGCGGCGACGCCGCTGCCGGCCGGCCACGCGATCAACGCCTACAGCCACCTGATGACGCGCGTCGATCCGAAGCTCGTTACCGCGCTCGTCGAAGCCAACAAGACGACACTCGCCCCAGCGGCCGAAGCGCAAGCCCCGGCAAAGAAGACTGAAAAGAAAGAGGAAAAGAAAGTGACCGCACCCGCCACCGAAATCGCCGCCGAAGCCAATCCGCACATCAGCATCGACGACTTCATGAAGATCGAGCTGCGCGCGGCGAAGATCGTCGACGCCGGCCACGTCGAAGGCGCCGAGAAGCTGATCCGCCTGTCGCTCGACATCGGCGAGGAGAAACCGCGCCAGGTCTTCGCCGGCATCAAGTCGGCCTACGACCCGGCGACGCTGATCGGTCGCATGACGGTGATGGTCGCCAACCTCGCGCCGCGCAAGATGAAGTTCGGCCTGAGCGAAGGCATGATCCTTGCCGCGTCGGACGCCGAAGGCAAGACGCCGGGCATCTTCCTGCTCGCGCCGGACAGCGGCGCCCAGCCGGGAATGCGCGTAAAATAAATCGGGCATGACAACCGCCCACTAACGAGATACACAACCCAAGGCGCCGACTCATGCATCACTGAGGATAGCGCCTGAGATGAGCGAACTGACGTCGCTTGACCTGATCGTGATCGCCGCCTGCAGTTGGCTGGCGATCGGTCTTGTCGGGGTAAGTCAGCCGCACAATTTCAGACTGATCAGCCGGGTGCTCTTTCCGCTCGGCGCGCTGATCAGCCTCGCCGTCGCCGGCATCGCGCTGGCCAGTCTCGCCGCCGCCCCGCAGGTCCGCATCCTGCCGCTCGGCCTGCCCGATCTGCCGTTCCACCTGCGCCTCGACGCGCTCTCGGGTTTCTTCCTCGTCCTGCTCGGCGCCGCCTCGGCCGGCATCTCGATCTACGCCGCCGGCTACTTCCGCCCCAGCGAAGGCGGGCAACCTGGCCTGCACTGCCTGCTCTATCACGGTTTCCTGACCAGCATCGTCTTCATCTTCCTCGCCGACGACGGCTACGCCTTCATGGTTGCGTGGGAATCGATGGCGCTCAGTTCGTTCTTCCTCGTCGCTTCGGAACATCGGCACGCCGAGATCCGGCGCGCTGCGTATCTTTATCTGATCATCGCGCATATGGGCGCGCTGGCCATCCTGCTTTGCTTCGGCGTGATGGCCGGCAGCACGGGCGACTACACCTTCGACGCAATGCGTTCGTTCCCGACGCTGGGCATCTGGCCGACGATCGCCTTTCTCCTGGCCGTGTTCGGCTTCGGCGCCAAGGCCGGTTTGTTGCCCCTGCATATCTGGCTGCCGGAAGCGCACCCCGCCGCGCCGTCGCCGGTCTCGGCGATGATGAGCGGCGTCATGCTGAAGACGGCGATCTACGGCTTGCTGCGCGTGAGCTTCGATCTGTTGAGCGCGCAACACTGGGGCTGGGGGGCGCTCCTGCTCGTCCTCGGACTCGCCACCGCGCTGTTCGGCGTGATCTTCTCGACCGTGCAGAACGACATGAAGCGCCTGCTTGCCTATTCGTCGATCGAAAACATCGGGCTGATCTTTGTCGGTCTCGGGCTGACGTTGATCTTCAAGACCTTCCTCCTGCTCAACCTCGCGGCGCTGACGCTCACCGCAACGCTCTACCACTGCCTCAATCACGCCTTCTTCAAGAGTCTCCTTTTCCTCTCCACCGGCTCGGTGCTGCACGCCACCGGCGAACGCAATCTCGGCAAGCTCGGCGGCCTGATCCATCACATGCCCTGGGTGACGTGGGTCGCGCTGGTCGGCGTGCTCGCTTCGGCCGGCATCCCGCCGCTCAACGGCTTCGTCTCGGAATGGCTGCTCCTGCAGAGCTTCCTGTTCACCGCCGCGCTGCCGCACGGCTACCTGAACATGCTGTTGCCGGTCGGCGCCGGCGCCATCGCGCTGATCGCCGCGCTCGCCGGCTTCGCGATGGTCAAGTTCTTCGGTGTCGTCTTTCTCGGCCAGCCGCGCGAGGAGCGACTGACGCAGGCGCACGACGCCAACCACCTCGAACGCGCCGGCCTGCTCTGGCTGGCCGCCGGCTGCGTGCTGCTCGGCCTGTTGCCGAACCTGGTCATCGCCCTGCTCGACCCGATCACGCGCATGCTCGTCGGCAGCGGCCTGCGCTACGTATCGAGCAACTACGGCTGGTGGCTGCTGGCGCCGGTCAGCGAGGACCGCGCCAGCTACAGCCCGGCGATCTTCCTCGGCGGGCTGCTCGTCTTCATGCCGCTCGTCTTTTGGCTCGTGCGCCGCCGCTTCCACGGTCGGGCACAGCGCGTGCCGGCCTGGGACTGCGGCTACCCGATGCAGACGAGCCGCATGCAGGACACGGCCGAAGGCTTCGGCCAACCGATCCGCCGGATTTTTTCGCCCTTCTTCCGCCGCACGCGCGAGCATCCGTCGCCGTTCGACCTGAAACCGCGCTACCGCAGCATCGTCGAAGACCCGATCTGGTACTGGCTCTATCTGCCGCTCGTCCGTATCGTCGAACGCGGCACGCGCCTCGCCGCCTTCCTGCAACAGGGGCGCATCGCGATCTACCTGCTCTACAGCTTCGCGACGCTGCTCACCCTCCTGATCCTGACGCGCGGATGAACGCCTACGCCTTCCTCGCCCAGTTGCTGGAACTCGTCACGGCCCTGCTGCTGGCGCCGTTGCTCACGGGCTGGGTCAACCAGTGCCGGGCGTGGTTGCAGAACCGCTCGGCGCCGCCCTTGCTGCAGAGCTACTACACGCTCTCCAAGCTGTTCCGCAAGGACGTGCTGCTCGCGCACAACGCCTCGCCGCTGTTCCGCGCCGCGCCCTACGTCATCTTCTCGTGCATGGCGCTGGCCTCGGCGATCGTCCCCACGCTGTCGACCGAGCTGATGTTCGCGCCGGCCGCCGACGCCATCGCGCTGGTCGGCCTCTTCGCGCTCGGCCGCGTCTTCATCGCGCTGGCCGGCATGGACGTCGGCACGTCGTTCGGCTCGCTCGGCGCGCGCCGCGAGATGCTGATCGGCTTTCTCGCCGAACCCGCGCTGCTGATGGTGTTCTTCACCGCCTCGCTGATCTCGCGCTCGACCTCGCTCGCCTCGATCGTGCAGATGCTCGCAAACAGCGACTTCGTCATCTACCCGAGCCTGGCCTTTGCCGGCGTCGCGTTCACCATGGTGTCGCTCGCCGAGAACGCGCGCGTACCGGTCGACAACCCGACCACGCACCTCGAACTGACGATGATCCACGAGGCGATGATCCTCGAGTACTCGGGCCGCCACCTCGCGCTAATCGAGTGGGCGGCAGCGCTCAAGCTCTTTGCCTACTCGTGCCTCGGCATCGCGCTCTTCCTGCCGATGGGGATTGCCGCCTCGGCCGAGCCGCAGGCGCTCGCCGTCGCCGGCCTGTTCATGGTCATCAAGCTCGCCGTCGGCGGCTTCATCCTCGCGCTGATCGAGACGCTGAGCGCCAAGATGCGCATCTTCCGCGCGCCGGAGTTCCTCGGCACCGCCTTCCTGCTCGGCGTGCTGGCGATGCTGGTGCATCTGTTGCTGGAGACCGGGACATGAGCCTCTCTGCGCTCCAGCTGATTCCGTTCGCAGGGCAGCTCATCAACCTGTGCGCAGCGATCATGTTGCTTCTCGGCTTCGCCATGCTGGCGCAGCGGCGCATCCTGACGCTGATCAACCTGTTCATGATGCAGGGCATGGTCCTCGCCGCTTCGACGCTGATCGTCGCGCTGACCACCGGACAAAGCCATCTCTTCTGGTCGGTCGCGCTCACCGTGCTGCTCAAGGTGATCGGGCTGCCCTACATCCTGCATCGCCTGATCCGGCAGCTATCGGTCAAGTGGGATGTCGAGACGCTGCTCAACATCCCGACGACGATGCTCGCCGGCATCGCGCTCGTCATCGTCGCCTTCAACGTCGCCCAGCCGATCTCGCAGCTCGCCGGCACCATCACGCGCTCGACGCTCGGCATCGCCCTCGCCTGCGTGCTGCTCTCCTTCCTGATGATGATCACGCGCAGCAAGGCGGTGCCGCAGGTGATCGCCTTCCTGTCGATGGAGAACGGCCTCTTCTTCGCCGCGACCAGCGCCACCTACGGCATGCCGATGGTCGTCGAACTCGGCATTGCCCTCGATGTGTTGGTCGGCATGGTGATTCTCGGCGTCTTCTTCTTCCAGATCCGCGAACAGTTCGACAGCCTCGACATCCGCCACATGGAGCGGGAAAAGGAGCGCGAACAGGAAGGGGTTAAGCAACGATGATCCTGAAAAATTCAGATCTTCACCGCAAAGGCGCAAAGACGCGAAGGTTCGCAAAGAAGATGAATGGGCAGAGCAAACAGTGCGGGTTGCCCTCAATCGCCCGCTGGGCGATTGATCAAATGGCGTCAATGCGTTGTTTACTTTGCGCCCTCTGCGCCTTTGCGTCTTTACGGTGAGGTTTTTGGAATGACCGAACTCGCCCTCGTCCTCGTCATCCCCTTCGTCGGCTCGCTGCTGCTGGCGCTGTTCGGCCATCGCCGCGAGGCGGCGGCGATCAATTCGGCGTGCAGCCTGCTCACCTTCCTGGCCTCCGTCCTGCTCGCCACGCGGATCGTCGCCGAAGGGCCGACGCGCGCCTTCGATCAGCAGTTCTTCGTCGACCCGCTCAACGTCTTCCTGATCGCGCTGACCGCGCTCGTCGGCTTCACCACCTCGCTGTTCTCGACGCCCTACATGCGCATCGAGCACGACCACGGCAAACTCTCGAGCGGACGCCTGCGCCTCTATCACAGCATGTTCCAGATGTTCATGTGCACCATGCTGATCGCGCTGTCGACCAACAACCTCGGCATCCTCTGGGTGGCGATGGAAGCGGCGACGCTGACCACCGTGCTGCTCGTCGCGCTCTACCGCACGCCGGCCAGCCTCGAGGCGGCGTGGAAGTACTTCATCCTGTGCGGCGTCGGCATCGCGCAGGCGCTGTTCGGGACGATCCTCATCTACTTCGCCGCCGAACGCGTGATCGGCGCCGAACACGGCGCACTGTTGTGGACGCACCTCGATTCGGTCAAGACGCAGCTTGAACCGACCGTGCTCTCACTCGCCTTCGTCTTCCTGATCGTCGGCTACGGCACCAAGACCGGCCTCGTGCCGCTGCACAACTGGCTGCCCGACGCACACGCCGAAGGCCCGACGCCCGTTTCCGCCGTGCTCTCCGGCCTGCTGCTCAACGTCGCGCTGTACGCGATCATTCGCTGCAAGGTGCTGGTCGACGGCGCGCTCGACGGCAGCTTCGCCGGCAACCTGATGATGGGCTTCGGCCTCTTGACCGTCGTCGTTGCCGCCTTCTACCTCTCGCGCCAGAAGGACGTGAAGCGCCTGTTCGGCTTCTCGTCGATCGAGCACATGGGATTGATCACTTTCGCCTTCGGCATGGGCGGCCCGGTCGCCAGCTTCGCCGGCCTCCTGCACATGACCGTGCATTCGCTGACCAAGTCGGCGATCTTCTTCGCCGTCGGCCACGCGTCGCAGATGGCCGGCACGCAAGTCATCGAGAACATCCAGGGCCTGCTCAAACGCTCGCCGACGATCGGTTGGGGGCTGATGCTCGGCTCGCTGGCCATCCTCGGCATGCCGCCATTCGGCGTGTTCACCAGCGAGTTCATGATCCTGACCACGGCGATCAAGCACCATCCGTGGGCCGTCCCCTTGCTGCTCGTTGCGCTCGGCGTCGCTTTCGCGACGATGTTCCACCGGGTGCAGGCGATGGTCTTCGGCGAGCCGTCGGTCAAGCCGCTCTCGCACAACCCGGCGCTGCTGCCCGTCTTCCTGCATCTCGGGCTGGTGCTTCTCCTCGGCTTGTGGATTCCGCCCTACCTCGCCGAGTGGTATCGGCAGGCGGCGCGACTGATCGGCTAATCACGGAAGCGCGCCATGCAATTCTTCAACCTGTCCATCGACTTCGAACTGCTCGCCGACCACGCCGCCTTCACCTGCGCCGCGCGCGTCAGCGAACGCGAGCTGCTCGCCTTCTGCAAGGCAGCGCATGCCGACGAACGCCGCCTCGTCGCGCTGTGGGGCAGCGACGAGCGCGACCGCGACGCACAACACGGGTTCGCCCTGCACCTCGCCTTCGACCTCTCGCCCGGTCTCGTTTGCCTGACGCTGCCGCTACCGACCGACGACCCGCAGTACCCCGATCTGTCGATCATCTTTCCAACAGCCGAGCGCATGCAGCGCGCCGTGCGCGATCTGGTCGGCATCCGACCGGACGCTGGTGACCAACGTCCCTGGCTGCGCCACGACAACTGGCCGGCCGACCACTTCCCGCTGCGTCGCGACACGCCGGACAAGCGCTTCGAGGCGAAGAACGAGGACTACGCCTTCGTCCGCGTCGAAGGCAACGGCG
>NZ_JAGOIT010000059.1 GCF_017995515.1 Propionivibrio sp. | reverse complement strand
TCGAAGTCGATGCGCGCGCCGGGCTTCAATCCGTTCAGCAAGGCTTCGTTGGCGACCTTGAACTCCATGGTCATGCCCGGCCACTTCAGGCTTTCGATCGGGCCGTGTTCGATGCTGACGCTCCCGGTCTTCGCGTCGTACTCGTCGATGCGGCCGCTGGCGCGGTGTCCCACCGTCCTGGCAGCGTTTGGCTTCGCATCGGGCGGGCTGAAGCCGCTGATCGCCGCCTTGAGGTTACTTTCCGCGTCGATCAGGAAGTTCGCCGCGACGACCACCTGCTCGCCGTCCTTGACGCCTTCCATGACCTCGATGGCGGCGTCGCTGCGCGCGCCAAGCTTGACTTCACGCGGCTCGAAGCGGCCTTCGCCCTTCTGCACGAGGACGATCTGGCGCGTGCCGCTGTCGATCACCGCAGATGTCGGCACGGTGACCACGCTGCCCTTGGCGGCGACTGGCAATTCCACCTGCGCAAACATCGCCGGCTTCAGCAGCAGGCCCGGATTGGCGAGTTCGACCCGCACCGGAACCGTCCGCGTGTCGGCATTGAGCGTCGGGTAGACGTAGCTGACCTTGCCTTCGAAGGTCTTGTCCGGATACGCGTTGATGCGTACCGTTGCCGTCGCGCCCGGTTCGACGAGGCCGATGTCCTGTTCGAAGACGTCGGCGACGACCCAGACCGACGACAGGTCGGCAACCTGGTAAAGCTCTTCGCCCGGCATGAAGCGCATGCCTTGCAGGGCTTTCTTTTCGGTGACCACGCCCGAGACCGGCGAGGCGAAGGTGAAGGTGCGCTTCACCTGGCCGGACTTCGCCAGCGCCTTGACCTGAGCGGCCGACATGTCCCAGTTCCTGAGCCGCAGGAGGCTCGACTCGGCAAGCTGCTTCATTCCGGCCTGCGTGTTGCCGCCGGCGTCCTTGAGCGCTTCGACACCTTGCGCGGCGATTGCGTACTCGCGCTGTGCGGCGACGAGTTCCGGGCTGTAGACCTCGAATAGCGCCTGCCCCTTGGCGACCGGCTGGCCGGTGACGTTGACGTGCAGACGCTCGATATAGCCCTCGAATTTGGGCGAGATGGCAAAGATTCGCCGTTCGTCGGGCTCGATGCGGCCGGCGGCGCGGGCGATCTTGTCCAGGCTGCGCAGTTGGGCGGCCTCGGTGCGCACACCCAGCTTCTGGACCTTTTCCGTGCTGATCCTGACCTGGCCGGCCGCGGCCGGCTCACTGGCGTCGCCACCGTCTTCCTCGCCTTCATGGACGGCGATGTAGTCCATGCCCATCGGGTCCTTCTTGGGCGTCGGCGAGGTGTCGGGCAGGCCCATCGGGTTGCGGTAGTAGAGCAGCTTGCGTTCCTTCCTGGCGGCTTCGCCCGCCGATGCGGTCGTACCCGTCGCCGTAACCACTCCTCCCGCCGGCTGCGTGGCGCTCCCTTTGCCACCCAGCCAATAGCCGCCGCCACCGGCGACCAGCGCCACGATGATGCCGGCCGTCAGTCCTGCGCCGTTTTTCACAATTCTTCTCCCAGGAGTTTTTCGATTTCGGCGACACGCACCTGCGCTTCCGCCTGCGCCTTGATCTGGCTGAGTTTGGCTTTGCGTATCTGTTGTTGCGCTTCGAGCAGCATGGCGAAATCGGCCTTGCCGCTCTCATAGCTGGCCAGCGCGGAGCGGAAGGTCATCTCGGCCTGTGGCAGCAAGGTTGTCGCGACGAGCTGTTCCTGCTGTCGTGCGGCTTCGATCGCCGAGAGGTTTTCCGCGAGTTCGCCGAGCAGATCGTTGGCTGTCGCTTCCTTGCGCGAGCGCGCGGCGGCGAGCATGGACTCGGATTCGCGTTCCATCGCGCGCCGTGACGACTGCTGCAGCGGAATGTTGAACTCGACCATGAGCTCCCATTCCTTGACCGAATTCTCGAACTGCACCGGCGTCACGCCGACCATGAAGTCGGGGTAGCGCTCCTTGTAGGCCAGGTCGCGTTTCTTTTCGGCGCTGCGGATGCCGGCATCGTCAGAGAAGAGGCGCGGGTTGCGGCTGCGCACGCGTTCTTCCAGCGTGGCGAAATCGAGCCTGGCCGGCGCCGGGATCGGCTTCAGCGCCTCCGGCATGGCGAGCGGCGCGTTGGCGGGGCGCGCGAGCAGGGTGTTGATGCGCGTCCTGATCATGCGTGCTTCGTTGTCGAGCATGATCAGGTCGTTCTTCATGCCGGTCTGTTCAATCTGCGCGCGGATGACGTCCTGCTGCATCGCCAGCCCGCCGGCGTAGCGTGCCTGCGCTGTCTTCTCGAGGCGTGCCATGAGGTCGAGGATTTCGCGGCTGATCGTTTCGTTACGGCCGATCAGGTAGAGCTGGGCGTGTGCGCTCTTCAACCGGGCGGCGATCTCGGACCAGGCGCCGCGGGCTTTCCCCTGCGCGCTGTCGGCTTCGATCTCGGCGATTTCGCGCTTGAGGTCGCGCTTGCCGTACCAGGGAATCTCCTGCGAGAGCGTGTACTTGGTGCTGCCGACCCGGCTCGGGTTGAGCGTCGGTGACTGCTCGCCCATCCGGGTGATGTCCATCAACTCGATCTTCAATCTCGGGTCGGCGAGCGCGCCGGCCGGCGTCACACGTTCGCCCGCCGCGTCGGCTTCGTGGCGCATCGAGGCGTACTCCGGATTGTTGTCTCTGGCGTAGTCGAGCAGGCTGTCGACCGTCCCTCCGATGGTGGCCTCCTCGGCTAGCACCGGGCCAGTAAGGCACAGCGCAAGGATCAGAGCACACGCCGGGGTAATTTTTCTTCGCATGGTTTCTCCCAAGTGGGGGCGGATGTCAGTTGCAGCGGCCGGCTTCGGAGGTCCTTACCTGGCCGGCTCGAACTTGATCACGGTCATGACGCCGCCTGCGTTGTCGGCGGCGAAGCGGATCTTGTCGCCGTTCTTCATCTGGTCGAGCCAGGCCGCGTCTTTCACGCGGAACGCCATCGTCATCGGCATGTTCATGCCGAGATTGGTCAGCGGGCCGTGCGCGAGGGTGACCTTGCCGGCCGCCTTGTCGATCTTCTTGACCGTGCCTTCGACCACAGTCGCGTCGGCCGGCGCATGCGACTGCATCTTCATGTCGGAGGGCATGGCACCGTGGCCGTCATGGCCGTCGGCGGCGATGGCGGGGATGGAAAGCGTGGAGACGAGGGCGATCAGGGTGGCGGCGAGGGCAGTTTTCATCGGGTTCTCCAGGCTGGATTTGCAGCGGTCAGTGTTTGGCAAACACGCGGGTGCTGCCGTCGGTCTGCACGAGCAGCGTTTCGTAGGGCGGCGAATCGGGAATGTCCATCCCCGGCGCGCCAGCGGGCATTGCCGGGACCGCAAGGCCGATTGCCTTCGGCTTTTCCTTCAGCAGGCGTTGGATGTCTTGCGCCGGCACGTGCCCTTCGACGACGTAATCGCCGACCGTGGACGTATGGCACGAACCGAGTATGTCCGGCATGCCGAGCTTCTTGCGTGCGGCCGGCACGTCTTCGACGACATGCGCGTCGACCTTGAAACCGTTCTTCTGCATGTGGTCAATCCAGCGACCGCAGCATTCGCAGGAAGGACTCTTGTAGACCTCGACTCTGGTGGCGGTTTGCGCCCAGACGGAGGCGGAGCCGAGTACGGCAACAAGAACGAAGGCGGGGGTATTCAGGCGCATGGCGTGGTGGTCCTCGGGTGATCGAATGACCCGAGTCTAGCCACGCCATCCCAACAGGAAGCTGACGGAAAAATTACATTTCTGTCAGGAAAAAAGCTCAGCTCTTCACCGCAAAGGCGCGAAGGCGCAAAGGTTCGCAAAGAAAACCGAAGGGCTACGCGAGTAATTCCTGTTCCCCGAAATGATCGGCCGTTGATTGACCACGTGCCGTCAACGCCATATTCACTTTGCGATCTTTGCGCCTCTGCGTTGAGGTTTTAAGGGTCAGTTTTTGTGCGCCGCCGTTTCCGATTCCGGCAGCGGGTGCGGGAAGGTCAGGGCGAAGACGGTACCGGCAGCATCGGAGCGCACGTCCGCCTCGCCGCCGTGCGCGCGCATGATCGAGCGGGTGATCGCCAGCCCGAGGCCGACGCCATCGGAAAAGCGCTGGCGCGAACCGTCGACGCGGTAGAAGCGGTCGAACAGGCGTGGCAGGTGCTCGGCGGGGATCGGCTTGCCGGGATTCGCTACGGTGAGGCTGACGGCCGCCGAGTCCTCCTCGACGACGACGGCGATGCTCATTCCCTCGGATGTATAGCGCAGGGCGTTGGAGATCACGTTGCTGATCGCCCGCCGCAGCATCAGCCGATCACCGGAGACGACGCCGGCGCCGGAAGATTTCAGGATGATCGACTTCTCTTCGGCCAGCGCTTCGTAGAACTCGAAGACGCCCTTGACCTCATCGACCAGATCCACGTCTTCCGGATGCGGAACGATCAACTGATTGTCCGATTTGGCGAGGAAGAGCATGTCGGAAATCATGCGCGACAGGCGTTCGAACTCCTCGCTGTTGGACGCCAGGATGTCGCGGTATTCGTCCGGACTGCGTGCCTTCGAAAGCGTGACCTGCGTCTGCGTCAGCAGGTTGCTGACCGGCGTGCGCAGTTCGTGCGCGATGTCGGACGAGAAGTCGGACAACTGCGCGAACGAGGTTTCCAGCCGCGTGAGCATCGCGTTCAGCGTTTCGACGAGGCTGACCAGCTCGACCGGCACGGCGTCGGCCGGAATCCGGGTATGCAGGCGATGCGCGGTGATGTCGGCCGCCTTGCGCTTGATCTCCTGAAGCGGTTTCAGCCCGCGCCGCGCGACGACCCAGCCGAGAAAACCGGTGCTCAGCGCGGCCATGACGACGAACCGCCAGAGCGTCGTGCGGAACGACTGATTGAAGTGCTCGTGCTGCGAAATATCGATGGCGATGGCGATGATCGCCGGCGGTGCGCCGGGGATGGCCGTCGATACCTCGGTGGAGATGCCGCGGAAAGGAATACCGGTCTTCGTCTCCCAAGCGATGGGGTGTCCGGCGCTAATCTGCTTGCGGCGGTCGAGCAAGGTCTGAGGGAAGTCGGCGCCACGCGTGGCGTAAAGGATCTGCCCGTCAGGCGCAACGACGACGACGGCGAGACCGAGGTGGCCGATCAGCGAGTCGTCGAGTTGTTGCGGCAGCGCGTCGAGGTCGGCCGGTGAAGCAATCTTCGCCACTGCACGCCGGGTTAGTTGCATCTTGCCGTTGATGACCTCCATGTCCTGATCCTCGAAGTGACGCTCGACCGAGCCGCCAATCAGGAAACCGAGCAGGAGGAGGATTGCCGTCGAAGCCGAGGCGAAGAGCAGGGTCAGGCGGAAGGTAATCGACTTGCGCCCGCCGAGGATCATTCCGGAACTTCCAGCACGTAACCCATGCCGCGCACGGTACGGATCAGCTTCGGCTCGAAGCCGTCGTCCACTTTCGCGCGCAGGCGCTTCACGGCCACTTCGATGACGTTGGTGTCGCTGTCGAAGTTCATGTCCCACACCTGCGAGGCGATCAGCGAGCGCGGCAGGACTTCGCCCTGGCGGCGCAGCAGCAGTTCGAGCAGCGCGAACTCCTTGGCCGTGAGGTCGATGCGTTTGCCGGCACGCGTCACGCGCCGGCGCATCAGGTCGAGATCGAGATCGGCGGCGCGCAGCGTTTCCGCCTCCTTGCCCTTGGCGCCGCGGCGCAGCAGCGTGCGTACGCGCGCGAGCAGTTCGGCGAAGGCGAACGGTTTGACGAGATAGTCGTCGGCGCCGAGTTCGAGGCCGCGCACCCGGTCATCGACCTCGTCGCGAGCGGTCAGGAAGAGGACCGGAAGTTCACGACCCGAGTTGCGGATGCCCTTGAGCACCGACCAGCCGTCCATACCCGGCAGCATGACGTCGAGAATCGCCAGATCGTAGGCTTCGCTCAGCGCCGCGTACAGGCCGTCCTCGCCGTTGCGCAAGAGATCGACGATGAAACCCGCTTCCATGAGGCCCTGCCTCAGATAGTCGCCGGTCTTCAGTTCGTCTTCAACGACGAGAATTTTCATGCGTGCGGTCTTTCAGCCGGTGTCGATGGGGCGTCATTTTGCCTTGGTACGTCACCGGCACTTGCACGCCGGCTCAGGTGCGGATCGTCTCGTCGAGTGTGATATCGACCATCAGATCGTTGGAGATCTGCTCCAGATCACTGGTCAGGGCGCGCGTATCGAGGTTCGGCGAGGCAGTGAGGTCGGCCGTTGCATGGAAGAGGATGGCGGCGGACATCGGCGCGCTGGCGGTATGCGTGCTCAAGTCCTCGACGTTGACGGCGTGGCGGGCGAGCACCTGCGAGACTTCGCGCACGATGCCGATGCGGTCGTGGCCGACCAGCGACAGCTTGAGCCGGCGGCCGCTCGGTTGCGCGGCCGGGGCGTCGCCGCTGCCCGCAACCTCTGCCGTGATGCGCAGGCCCGCAAGCGTAGAGAATTCCTTCTTCAGTCCTTCGACGTCCCGCGCGGCGATGGTGACGCAGACGATGCCGGCGAATTTGCCCGACAGGTGCGCCATCGACGATTCCAGCCAGTTGCCGCCGTGCGCGCTGATCGCCGTCGCCAGTTGTTCCACGAGGCCCGGGCGATCATCGCCGATGACGGTGAGGACGAGGGAGGTGTTCTGGCTGGCGTTCATGGCGGGCTCCTGTCTGATGGGGGGGGCGGAAGTGGGGTGTTGCTGGCGATTGTAACCCCGCGCTTTTACGTCTGTTCTACTTCGAGCGTGAGGATCAGCTGTCGTTCGACGACTTCGTCGCCGGCCGCGACGAACAGCTCGACGACCGTCCCGGTGTGCGGCGAGGGGATATCGAGCGCGACCTTGCCCGTTTCCAGAACGATGATCGTATCGTCCCGATCGACGTGATCGCCGGGTAAAACGCGCACGTCATCGATCGAGAGAATGCCGCTGCCGCAGTTGCCGCAGCTCGACCAGCATTCCGGGTATTTGGGAATCAGGACTTCGACGATTTTGCTCATAGTTGTTCTGCCTGGGCAAAGATGAAGAAGGCGTCGATCACGCTGGCCTTGTCGCCAATCTGGTCCAGATCGGTCTGATTGATGAAGTCGACCAGCAGGCCTTCCTTGGTGCGGTTGCCGAGGCTGGCGCGAATAACCAAAAGGGGTGAACCAAAGGGGTCAGAGACAATTGCATTTTGAACTGATGAGCTAACAGGCCTGATCCGCGCTCAGAGTCTGTGAAAAAACTCGAAATCCACCGCAGAGGCACGGAGGCGCAGAGGTAACGCAGAGGAAGAACACGGTTTCCGAGGGTTTTCTCTGCGCAAACTCTGCGTCTCTGTGACTCTGTGGAGGTGTTTCGGCATTTATTTACAACCTCTCAGTCGAGCACGTGCGAGGCGAGGCCGTCGGCGAGTTTCGGCTCGAACCAGGTCGACTTCGGCGGCATCACTTCGCCGGCGTCGGCGACCGACATCAGCTCGGAGAGTTGCGTCGGGTGCATGGCGAAGGCGACGGCCATCTCGCCGCTATTCACGCGCCGTTCCAGCTCGGGCAATCCGCGGATGCCGCCGACGAAGTCGATGCGCGTGTCGCGGCGCAGGTCGGCGATGCCGAGGATCGGGCCGAGCAGCTGTTCCGAGAGTACGGAAACGTCGAGCCGGCGCACCGGGTCGGCAACCGGGACGAGGTCCGGATGGATCGCGAGGTGATACCAGCGGTCGTCGAGGTACATGCCGCAGACGCCGGTGCGCTCGGGATGCACGGGCTGGTCCGACGGCGTGACCGTGTAGCGCTCGCCGACGGCCTTGAGGAAGGACTCGAGCGAATGGCCGTTGAGGTCGCGCACGACGCGGTTGTAGTCAAAGATGCGCATCTGGCGTGCCGGGAAGATGACGGCGAGGAAGTACTCGGCCGACTCCGAGGCGCCGATGCCGCGCCGCGCAGCGGCGACGCGCGAGGCGGCGGCGGAACGGTGGTGGCCATCCGCGATATAGAGGTTGGGCATCGCGCCGACCACCGCGCTGATGCGGGCGATCGTCGCCTCGTCGTCGATCAGCCAGACGGTGTGCTTGATGCCGTCGTCGGCGGTCAGGTCGGCGATCGGCGTGCCGGCGGTGGCCGCGGCGATCAACTGCTCGGCCTCGTCGCTGTCCGGGTGGGCGAGCAGGACCGGGCCGGTCTGGGCGTTGAGCGCCTCGATCTGGCGGACGCGGTCGTCTTCCTTGTCCGGACGCGTGAACTCATGCTTGCGGATGCGGTTGCTGTCGTAGTCGGCGACCGAGGCGGCGGCGATCAGGCCCGTCTGCGTGTGCTCGCCCATGATCAGGCGGTAGGCGTAGTAGCACGGCTTCGCGTCGCGGATCAGGATGCCGTCGGCGATCAGTTTATTGAGATTGTCGGCCGATTTGGCATAGACCTCGGGCGAGTAATGATCGACATCCAGCGGCAGGTCGATCTCGGCCTTCGAGATGTGCAGGAACGAATGCGGCTTGCCGGCGGCGCGCACGCGCGCTTCGTCGCTGGACAGCACGTCATAGGGGGGCGCCGCGACGGCGGCGGCGTGTTCGGTGCGCGGGTGCAGGGCCGTGAAGGGGCGAATCAGAGGGCGCATCGGTTGCTTCTCCTTGAATGAATTCTGATCGAATCGGTTGCAGGCGTTGAGTGACTTTGGTTACGACGGCTTGCGCTTGGGCAGCACGTCGCGCAGGACGGCAGCAGCCTCGCGCAGCATCTTTTCGGTGGTCTCCCAGTCGATGCAGGCGTCGGTGATCGAGCAGCCGTACTTCAACTGCGAGCGATCCTCGGGGATCGGCTGGTTGCCGGCGACGAGGTTGGATTCGACCATGACGCCGACGAGCGAACGGTTGCCGAGGCGGATCTGATTGACCACGTCGGACATGACGAGCGGCTGCAGCTCGGCCTTCTTGAAGCTGTTGGCGTGCGAGCAGTCGACGATGATGTTCGCCGGCAGTCTGCCCTTCTCCAGCGCCTGCGCCGCCATTTGCACACTGACCGTGTCGTAGTTCGGGCGGCCTTCGCCGCCGCGCAGCACAAGATGGCCGTAGCGGTTGCCCAGGGTGCGCACGATGGCGGTATGACCCTGGCCGTTGATGCCGAGGAAGCTGTGCGGGCGCGAGGCGGAAACGATGGCGTTGATGGCGATGGCGACGTCGCCGTTGGTGCCGTTCTTGAAGCCGACCGGCGTCGACAGACCGGAGGAAATCTCGCGGTGCGTCTGCGATTCGGTCGTGCGCGCGCCGATCGCCGTCCACGAGATCAGATCGCCGAGGTATTGCGGCGAAATCGGGTCGAGCGCCTCGGTACCGGCCGGCAGGCCGAGCTCGGCGATCTGCAGCAGGAACTCGCGCGCCTTCTTCATGCCCTGATCGACGTGGAAGGAATCGTCGAGGTCCGGGTCGTTGATGTAGCCCTTCCAGCCCGTCGTCGTGCGCGGCTTCTCGAAATACACGCGCATGACGATGCACAGCGTGTCGCCGACTTCGTCGGCCAGCTCTTTCAGGCGGCGGGCGTAGTCCATGCCGGCGACCGGGTCGTGGATCGAGCACGGCCCGACGATGACGAGGAGGCGGTTGTCCTTGTGGTCGAGGATGTTGCGCACCGCTTCGCGCCCGCGCATCACCGTGTTGGCGGAGTGCGGCGAGAGCGGGACGGCAGCGTGGATTTCCTCCGGCGACGGCATCGAGTCGAAGTCGGTGACGTTGACGTTCTCGATGTCGGGCGTGCTGATGTTGGTCTTGTCCGGGTGGTTCATGGTTTGAGTTGCCTTATCAGATCCTTGACGGCGGCGACGCGGTCGGCAAGCGTCGGGCATTGGCGGGAGAGCGAGAGTTTATCTTGTCCGGCCAGCTTGTAGTTCCGGTCCTTCTGGATCAGGTTGATGATGCGGATCGGCTCGATCGGCGGATTCGGTTCGAACTGAACGACGACGCTGGCCCCGGTCGCGTCGAGCTTGACGATGCCGAGCGGCTTGCACAGCAGGCGCAGGCGATGGCTTTCAAGCAGCGACACGGCCTGCTGCGGCATTTCGCCGAAGCGGTCGACGAGCTCCTCCTGCATCGCCGAGAGATCGTCGAGCGAATCGCAGTTGGCGAGCCGCTTGTAGATGCTCAAGCGCTCATGAACGTCGGGCGCGTAGTCGTTGGGCAGGAGCGCCGGCGTATGCAGGTTGATCTCGGTGGCGATGCCCAGGGGTTGCAGCAAGTCCGGCTCCTTGCCTTGCCGCAGCTGGCTGACGGCGCGGTTGAGCATCTCGGTAAAGAGGTTGAAGCCGATCTCCTGCATCGCCCCGGACTGGTTCTCGCCGAGCACTTCACCGGCACCGCGGATCTCCAGGTCATGCATGGCGAGGTAGAAGCCGGCGCCGAGCTCGTCCATCATCTGGATCGCTTCCAGCCGCTGCTTGGCCTGTTTGGTCAGCCCCGACTTGCCGTCGACGTCGATATTCGTCAGCAGATAAGCGTAGGCCTGGTGGTGCGAGCGCCCGACGCGGCCGCGCAGCTGGTGCAGCTGGGCGAGGCCGAACTTGTCGGCGCGGTTGATGACGATGGTGTTGGCGTGCGGGTTGTCGATGCCGGTCTCGATGATCGTCGTACAGAGCAGCAGGTTGGCGCGTTGCTGCGTGAAGTCGCGCATCACGCGCTCCAGCTCGCGCTCGTTCATCTGGCCGTGGCCGACGACGATGCGCGCTTCGGGCAGCAGCTTGGTCAGCTTTTCCCGCATATTTTCGATGGTGTCGACCTCGTTGTGCAGGAAGTACACCTGGCCGCCGCGCTTGAATTCGCGCAGCAGCGCCTCGCGGATGATGCCGTCGGAGAAGCGCGAGACGAAGGTCTTGATCGCCAGCCGCTTTTGCGGCGCGGTGGCGATCACCGAGAAGTCGCGCAAGCCTTCGAGCGACATGCCCAAGGTGCGCGGGATCGGCGTCGCCGTCAGCGTCAGCACGTCGACCTCGGCGCGCAGGGCCTTCAGCGCCTCCTTCTGGCGCACACCGAAGCGGTGTTCTTCGTCGATGACGACGAGGCCGAGGCGCGTGAAGGTGACATCCTTCTGCAACAGCTTGTGCGTGCCGATGACGATGTCGACCTTGCCTTCGGCGAGCTCCTTCAGGGCTTGCGTCGTCTCCTTGGCCGTCTTGAAGCGCGAGAGTTCGACGATTTTCACCGGCCATGAGTGTGAAATCTGCGCAAAACGGTCGCTGAAAGTCTGGAAGTGCTGTTCGCAGAGCAGGGTGGTCGGGCAGAGGACCGCGACCTGCTTGCCGCCGGCTACCGCGCAGAACGCGGCGCGCAGCGCGACCTCGGTCTTGCCGAAGCCGACGTCGCCGCAGACGAGGCGGTCCATCGGCTTGCCGGACTTCATGTCTTCGATCACCGCGTTGATCGCCGCTGCCTGGTCGGGTGTTTCCTCGAAGCCGAAGCCGTCGGCGAACGCGTCGTAGTCGTGTGCCGTGAACTCGAAGGCGTGGCCCGTGCGTGCGGCGCGCTGGGCGTAGAGCGCGAGCAGTTCGGCGGCCGTGTCGCGCGCCTGCATCGCGGCGCGGCGCTTGGCTTTCTCCCACTGCTGCGTGCCAAGCGTGTGCAACGGTGCGGCATCGGGGTCGCTACCCGAATAGCGCGATATGACGTGCAGCTGCGATACCGGCACGTAGAGCTTGGCGTCGCCGGCGTAATGGAGTTCCAGGAACTCCATGTCGCCTTCGCCGAGGTCCATGTGAATGAGGCCTTGATAACGCGCAATACCGTGTTGCTCATGTACGACCGGGTCGCCGACCTTCAGCTCGGTCAGGTCGCGCAGCCAGTTGTCGAGCGACGCCTTGCGCTGCGCGGCGTGGCGGCTGCGGCGCGACGGGCTGCCGGCGTAGAGCTCGGCTTCGGTGATGACGGCGAGCGGTTCGGTCGCGTCGAGGATGAAACCTTCGTGCAGCGGCGCGACGCCGAGCGCCAGGCGGCTCGCGCCAGCCAGAAAACCGGAAAGGTCGGCGCTCGCGTCCGGCTTGAAGCCGTATTCGGCGAAGAGGCCGGAGAGCGTCTCGCGCCGGCCGGCGCTTTCGGCGAGCAGCAGCACGCGGCCGCTGAATGTATCGACGAATGACTTCAGCCGGGCCAGCGGGTCGTCGGTGCGGCGATCGACGGCGATGGCCGGCACGGGCTGCGTCGCACCGTCGTTCCCCTTGACCAGCACGAGTCGCGTGTAGGGCTTGGCGGCGATGAAGAACGACTCTTCGTTGAGGAAGAGTTCGTTCGGAGGCAACAGCGGCCTTGTCTTTTCGCCCGAGAGCATGTCGTAGCGCGTCTGCGCGTCGCGCCAGAAGTCACGGATGGCCTCGGGCACGTCGTTATGCAGGCAGAGCGCGGCGTCTTTCGGCAGGTAATCGAACAGCGTCGCGGTTTCCTCGAAGAACAGCGGCAGCCAGTACTCGATGCCGGCCGAGGCGATGCCCGCCGAAATATCCTTGTAGATGCCCGATTTGGCGGGGTCGCCCTCGAAGACTTCGCGGAAGCGCTGACGGAAGCGCGTGCGCCCCTTGTCGTCGAGCGGAAATTCGCGCGCCGGCAGCAGCCGGATTTCGGGCACCGGATAGAGCGTGCGCTGCGTGTCGACGTCGAAGGTCTTGATGCTCTCGATCTCGTCGTCGAAGAGGTCGAGCCGGTAGGGCAGTTGCGAGCCCATCGGGAAGAGGTCGACGAGGCCGCCGCGGATCGAGTATTCGCCCGGCGAGACGACGTTGGTGACGTTCGTGTAGCCCGCCAGCGTCAGCTGCGCGCGCAAGGCTTCGGCGTCCAGCGTCTCGCCCTTCTTGAAGAAGAAGGTGTAGGCCGCGAGGTAGGCGGGCGGCGTGAAGCGATAGGCCGCCGTCGAGGCCGGCACCAGCAATACGTCGCATTCGCCGCGCGTGATTGCGTAGAGCGTCGCCAGACGCTCGGAGATCAGGTCGTGGTGCGGCGAAAAGCTGTCATAGGGCAACGTTTCCCAGTCCGGCAGCAGGCGCACGCGCAAGCCGGGGGCGAACCACGGGATTTCGTCGAGCAGGCGTTGCGCATCGCCGGCGCTGGCGGTGAGTACGGCGAGCAGCGTCTTGCCGCACGTGGCGAACTGCGCCAGCGCCAAGGCGTCGGACGAACCGGAGAATGTTGGCAATTGCGTGCGTTCGCCGGCCTTGCAAGCGGGCAGGACAAGCGCCAGGTGTGCAGCGGGCGAAGCGTTGAGCGAGGCGGAATCGGTCGGGGAAGAGGGCACGGCGACGGGTCGAGTGGAGCGGAAAAGCCCACTATTATAGTCTCCGAGTGTTGCCGTGACCGATGCCGCGGAGCTTTGCTACTCGGCGACAGTCAGTGTCTCGGCAGCGGTGCAGTCAGCGTCGGCAGGTTCGGCGAAGAGCGGGAAGAATTTCGTATCCTCGCGCAGCATGTGTCCGGCGATGAATTCGGAGAGCATCAAGTCGATCAGTTCTCCGGGCGCGTCGGCGTTGATGTGTACCCGGCGCTGCAGATCGGCTGCCTGGGCGATGATCCGGCGGTGTTCCCGGATGTGTTCGTCGAGACTCGCGTAGCCTTGTTCGGCGAGGATTCGCTCCTCGTCCGAGAAATGCCGGACGGTGTGCTCCAGGAGCGCGTCGAAGGCGCGGAAGAATGGTTCCGAATCGCGGCGCCGGTCGAACGACTTGTCGAGCATCTCGTTGGCCAGTGCGAACAGTTCGCGATGCTGGGCGTCGATTGACGGATGCCCCGAGTTAAACGCAGCCTTCCAGTTGAGGCGAACGAGCGGACGCTGATCGGTGTCGCCGTCGGTTTCTTTCCCTCCGTGGCGGCGCAGTCTATGCACACGATGCTTGCCGGCCTGACCGGTGGATCGCTTGGCGCTATACATCCCCTCGTCGGCATGGCGAAGGAGTTCCTCTTCGTTGTCGCCGTCGTCCGGATAGAGAGCGATGCCGATGCTCGATGAAATGGTCAGCGGCAGGCCTTCGGCGGTGACAAAGGGGCGCTGAAGTTTGTCGCAGATCTTCTCCGCCGTGGCGACGGCATCGTCGACCCGTTGCAGGTCGGTGAGCAGCGCGACGAACTCATCGCCACCGATGCGTGACACCGTGTCCGATTCGCGCAGGCTTTCGAGCAGGCGGCGCGCGACCGACTGCAGCAGCCAGTCGCCGACCTCGTGGCCGTACTGGTCGTTGATCGGCTTGAACTTGTCGAGGTCGATGAAGAGGAGGGCGATCCGGTTCTGCTCGCGCCGGGCGCGCGCGATCTGTTGCGGGATGCGGTCCTGCAAGAGGCGGCGGTTGGGTAGCTGCGTCAAGGCGTCGTAGAAAGCCATCTGGCGGATCGCATCCTCGGTGCGCTTGCGCTCGGTGATGTTGCGTGTCACACCGAGCACCGAGACGACATTGCCCTCGGCGTCGGCGTTCAGGGTCGTTACGACTTCGGTGTGGATGATGTTCCCGTCTTTGTGCGGCTGATCGACCTCGGTAATGCGCGGTTCGTTTGTTCGATCGCCGGCTTGCCAGCGGGCAAGCGATTCGGCGAGGACGGCTTGCGTATGCAGTGCCGATTCCGGCGTCAGCGTGGCGGTCACCGGTTGGCTCATCACCTCTTCGACGGTGAAACCGCGCAACGACTGAACCGACGGACTCACGTAGCTTAAGCGGCCGCTGGCGATATCGAGGATCCAGATGACATCCGCAGTGTTCTCGGCCATGAAGCGGAAGCGCTGCTCGCTCTCGCGCAGCTCCTCTACGGCTGCTTCGCGCGCACTCATCTCGAACTTCATCCGCCGATTGAGGCGCGCCAGAAGGCTGGCGACGACGATCGCGGCGGCACCGATGGCAAGGATCACGCTGAGACCGAGCAGCCACTTGCGCCGTTCCTGCTCGAAGGCGACGCCCGGGTCGCTGGCGTAGAGGAATCCATCGAGTGAAAAGTCGGCGGGGATGATATTCAGCTTGGCGTAGGTGTTGATGATCTGTTGCCAGCGTTCATGATGCATATAGCCGATGGCGACGAGATCGCTGCCGATCAACGGACGCATTTTTGCGGCTTCGTAGAGCAGGAATTCGCGACTGTGCTCGGTCGAGTATTTTCGCAGAATGAGGTCGGCGATTTCCTCGGGATGCTCCATCGCGTAGGTCCAGCCCTTGAGACTTGCCCTGAGGAATGCCTCGACCCGCTCCGGATGCGCTCGCACCTCGGCGGCGGAAGTGAACAGGTTGTCACCATAGAAGTCGATGCCGACCGAGCGTGGCGACAGGACGAGATGCGCGATCTTCGCCTTGTCGATGAAGTAGGGTTCGGTCGTACTGTAACCGCTCATGGCATTGATCATGCCATGGACGAAGTCGTCGTTGCCGAAGGAGTGGGGAACGACCTCGAAGGTTGATTCCGGGACATTCTCGTGACGCAGGTAGGCGATCAGTTCTTCGGAGTGCTTTTCAAGCATCACGCGCTTGCCTTTCAGATCCTGCACCGAGGCGACGCCCGCGTAGATGTTGCCGATGAGGACGAGCGGCGAATGCTGGAAGATCGCCGCCAGGGCAACCACCGGCTTGCCTTCGGCGCGTTCAAGCAGCAGGGCGCTGGTGCCGACGCCGAAATTGGCACGGCCGCTCGTAACCTCGTCGACGACGTCGAGGTTGGGCGCGGCCTCGCGCAGCTCGACCTCCAGCCCTTGATCGCGGTAGTAGCCCTTTTCCAGCGCAGCGTAGTAGCCGGCAAACTGGAACTGGTGGCGCCACTTGAGCTGCAGCGTTACGTGCTCGTCGGGCGCGGCGAGCGCAACCGTCGCCAAAAACATGAAACAGGCACCGAGCAGGATGTGCGTCGCCTTGCCGCCCGGACTCACCAAGGCGCTGCTGGTGTTCCGTTGCTTGCCGATTGTTCTCATGATCTGGGCGCGATGAAGTTTGCCAAGGCTGCCGAACGTCCGTTCCAGTATGAATCATTTTTGCGGAACGCGACACGCATTGTGATTCTTCGATAAGTGCGAACGACTGCGTATTAAACAGTGCGCGAAGTCCTTAGAATGCCGAACGTCGACAATTGGCAATCTCGTTGCAGGGAGTGGCATGGGCAAGAGCATCGGGCGTTTCGAAATCGTCCGCGAATTGGGCCGCGGTGCGCAGAGCGTTGTCTATCTGGCGCGCGATCCGCACTTGCAGCGCGAAGTCGCGATCAAGACGCTGCACTTTTCCCGCCCCGATCCGCAAAAGAACCAGCAGCTGCTTTCGGAAGCGCGCATGGTCAGCCAGCTGAGTCATCCGAATATCGTGCCAATCTTCGAGGCGGGCGAGGAAGGTGGTGACCTTTATCTCGTCTTCGAGTACGTACCGGGCTTGAATCTTGCCGAATACCTGCGGGCAAACGGCCGACTGACGCCGGTGAAGGCGATTTCCATCCTGATCCCCGTTCTCGATGCGATCGCGCACGCGCACGCAGCCGGCATCATTCACCGTGATCTCAAACCGCACAACGTCCTGCTCGACAGCGCGAACATGCCGCGCGTAATGGATTTCGGCATCGCCGCGCGCGTTGAATCGCAGGGCGGTGACGGGGAGGCGTTCATGGGCACGCCGGCGTACATGGCGCCGGAATACATCGAACGGCGGGAATGCACCGAGGCGACCGACGTGTTCGCCGCCGGGCTATTGTTCTACGAGCTGCTGACCGGGCAGCCGGCGGTGCGTGGCGAGAACATCCATGAGGTGATGAACCGGATCGCCAACCAGGATATTCGCCTGCCCAAGAACGACGGCGTCGATATTGACGACGCGCTCGCCAGCATTCTCTACAAGGCGATGGCTCGCGACCCCCAGCAACGCCATACCTCGGTCTCGCAGATGCGCGAGGTGCTCGAAGACTATCTTCAGCCGGATGAGCTGGTCGAATCGTCGGATGCGCGGCAGAGCACGATCGACTTCCTGCTGCGCCGGATGCGCCACAAGAGCGATTTTCCTGCGTTGTCCGAGTCGGTCAGCACGATCAACAAGATCGCCGGATCGGACAAGGAGACGATCTCCAATCTCTCGAACTCGATCCTCAAGGATTTTTCGCTGACCAACAAGATCCTGCGTCTCGTCAATTCGGTCTACTACCGGCAGGCTGGCGGCGGCAGCATCAGCACGATTTCGCGTGCGGTGCTGGTGCTCGGCTTCGACGCGGTGCGCAATATCGCGATTACGGTGATGCTCTTCGAGCACCTGCAAAACAAGAACAACGCCAACCAGCTCAAGGAAGACTTCCTGCGCGCGAACCTGGCGGCGATTCTGGCCAAGGACATTGGCGAGCAGTCGTCTGTACGTGACGTCGAACAGGTGTTCATCTGTTCGATGTTCCACAACCTCGGGCGTTTGTTGAGCCAGTTCTATTTCCCCGACGAGAGCGAGGAAATCAAGCGCACCATGGAGCAAAGACCGTGTACTGAGGACATCGCGGCTGTTCAGGTGCTGGGCTTGACCTTCGAAGAACTCGGCATCGGCATTGCGCGTACCTGGGGTTTCCCCAACCTGATTGTGAACAGCATGCGCAAACTGCCCGCGGGAAACGTACGCAAGGCGAACACGGCCGAGGACCGGATGCGTATCCTCGCGGGATTCTCGAACGAGCTTTGTGCGCTGATTTCCGACGTCGAACCGGAACAGCGTGACAAGGCGCTGCGCAAGGTTGCGGCGCGTTTCGGCGACACGGTTCCGCTCAGCGAGCAGGCGTTGCGCGACACCATGGAGAAGTCGTTCCAGGAAGTCGCCCAGTTCGCTGGAATCATCGGCATCAATCTGAAGAAATCGAACTTCGGACGGCAGCTGCAACGCTGGGGCATGAAGTCGGAGGCACCGGAAACGCCGGAGAGCGCAAAGTCCGGGCTACCACCGCGTGCCGAAAGCGATACCGAAACATCGGCGACCGTACTTTCGGCCGCCGTGCCGGCGGGTGCTCCCGGCAGTCCACTCAGCTCCGATGGCGGCGATGGTGAGGATGCGGTCACCGAGGTCGGCAACAGCGAAGTCATCCTGATGGCCGGCATTCAGGACATCAGCAATACCTTGGTCGAGGACTTCAAGCTCAACGACGTGCTGCGCATCATCCTGGAGACGATGTATCGCGCCAAGGGCTTCAAGCGCGTCATCCTGTGCGTGCGCGACGCGCGCGCGAACACCATGCTCGGCCGCTTCGGCTTCGGGCCGGATGCGTTGGAGATGGCACGCTGCTTCAACTTCTCGCTGGCCTTTACGCCGGATATCTTTCACGCTGCCTTGTCGAAAGGCGTCGATATCCTGATCAGCGACACGAACGATCCGAAAATCGCCGCGCGCATCCCGCCGTGGTACCGCAAAGGGGTCAATGCCGGAACTTTCGTCATTTTTCCGCTCACCATCCGCAACAACCCGGTGGCGATGATCTACGCCGACTGCGATCGCCCCGGCGAAATCGTGATTCCCGAAAAGGAGTTGTCCTTGCTGCGCACGCTCCGGAATCAGGCCGTGCTGGCGATCAAGCAGTCGAGCTGAAAACGACAGAGCCCGCCAAAACACGACTGGCGGGCTCTTCGGTTATTGACAGCGAATCAGCGGCTTACCAGAGCTTCCACCACGGGACTTCGCGCTCCAGACCGCGCGTGTAGTACACGCTGTTCGGGAAGTTCTTGCGCATGATGCGCTCCGAATCGTCGCGCATGTCGCTCATGCCCAGCTGATCGTAGGCCTTGACCATGATGAACAGCGCCTCTTCAGTGGCCGGTGCGTCCGGGTACGTCTTTACAGCGTACTGGGCGCGGTTGATTGCCGCGAGATAGGCGCCGCGCTTCATGTAGTAACGCGCGACGTGGACTTCGAGCGAAACAAGCGCGTTGACCAGATACTTCATGCGCATGACGGCGTCCGGCGTGTACTTGCTGTCCGGGAATTTGTTGACGAGTTCGCGGAAGGCTTCAAAGGACTCACGCGCGCCTTTCGGATCGCGCTCGGTCATGTCCTGTTGGCTGATCTGTCCCAACAAGCCGAGGTCTTCGTTGAAATTCACGAGCCCCTTGAGGTAGTAGACATAGTCGACGTTCGGGTGGTTCGGGTGCAGCTTGATGAAGCGGTCGCAGGCGGCAAGCGCTGAAGCCACCTCCTTGTCCTTCCAGTACGAGTAGGCCATGTCGATCTGCGCCTGCTGGGCAAAACGTCCGTACGGGTAGCGTGACTCCAGTTTTTCGAAGTATTTGACGGCTTTTTCATACGAGCCTTCGTTCATCGCTTCCTTGGCTTCGGTGTAGAGCTTGTTCGCCGACCAGCCGACCGTCTCGTCCTTCACTTCGGGCAACAGACCGCAGCCGCCGAGGAGGGCGGCAAGGAAAAGCGCTGCGATAACCGCTAAACTACGCATGATGAAAATTCCACATAAGAAGACAGTCGTCGATACCGAACTCGGTGTACCGCATGCAACATCGGGAAAGACCACCGACGATGGCAAAAAGAGCGCCGATTATAGCGCAAACGCTTCCCACGCTTTGACCGTTCCGCCCGATTGCGGCGGTCTGCGGCTCGATCAAGCACTCGTCCGCCTGTGGCCGAAACACTCGAGAAACCGGCTGCAGAACTGGATACGAGAAGGCCGTGTCAGCGTCGGCGGCCAGATCGTCAGCGAGCCGAAGCACAAGCTGTGGGGCGGCGAATCGCTGGAACTCGTCGAAGCACCGGACGAACATGTGCTGTCCTCGGCGCCGGAAGCGATCGCGCTCAACATCGTGCATGAGGACGACACCCTGATCGTGCTCGACAAGCCGGCCGGTCTGGTCGTCCATCCGGGCAGCGGCAACTGGAGCGGAACGCTGCTCAACGCCTTGCTCCACCACGAGCCATCGCTTGAAATGGTGCCGCGCGCCGGTATCGTGCATCGCCTGGACAAGGATACGACCGGGCTGATGGTCGTTGCCAAGACGCTCGAAGCGCAGACCGATCTGGTTCGCCAACTACAGGCGAGAACGGTCAAGCGCTATTATCAGGCGCTCGTGCGCGGCGTGCTCGAAGCGGGCGGCACGGTCGATCAGCCGATCGGCCGGCATCCGACGCAGCGGACGAAAATGGCGGTGGTCCGTACCGGCAAGCCGGCGCGCACGCACTACCGCATCGTCGAACGATTCATCGATTGCACGCTGGTCGAATGCGCCCTGGAAACCGGCCGAACGCACCAGATTCGCGTGCACATGACCGCCATCGGGCACCCGCTGGTTGGCGATCCGGTGTATGGCGGCGGCGCAAGCCGCGTGCCCATCGGCCCGGAGTTTCCACGCCAGGCGCTGCACGCGCGCCGGCTTGGCCTGATTCATCCGGCGACCGGCAAACCGATGCTCTGGAAATCGAACATGCCGGACGACATGGCCGAACTCATCGAAACAGCGCGCACACTCGCGTTCGAAGCGCGCGCACTGGCCGAGGAGTCGGACGACGACTGGGATGAAGACTTCGCCGACGGCCCCGAGATCATCTACGCCTACGGTGACGGCAGCGAAGACGATGACGACATCGACTGAGGCGGCTTCGGAACCTTTTATTACTCCCGACTGGCCGGCGCCTGCCAATGTCCGCGCACTGATCACCACGCGCCGGGGCGGAGTGAGCCGTGGCGTCTATGCCAGCCTGAATCTGGGCGATCACGTCAATGACGACCCGCTCGCCGTGGCGAAAAACCGGGCGCTGGTCTCGCACCGGATCGGCGCCCGCCCGCTGTGGCTCAAGCAGGTGCACGGTACGCACGTTGTCGAGGCCGACAATTGTCTGGAGGCAGACCCGAATGGAGCACTCGAGGCCGATGCCTCGTTTACGCACCGGACCGGTGTGGCCTGCGCGGTGATGACCGCCGACTGCCTGCCGGTCCTGTTCTGCGATCGGGCCGGGACGGTCGTCGGCGCGGCTCACGCCGGCTGGCGCGGGCTGCTCGACGGCGTCCTGGAGGCAACAATGGGCGCCATGGGCGTTCCGGAGAATGAACTCATGGCCTACCTCGGTCCGGCGATCGGCCCGCAGGCATTTGAAGTTGGCGATGAGGTTCGCGCCGCGTTCGTCGCGTGGTCGCGTAATGCCGAGGATGCGTTCCATCCGGGAAATCCCGGCAAGTGGTTGGCCAATCTTTACCTGCTAGCCCGGCAGCGCCTGTCGGCTCGGGGTGTCGCGCAGATCGACGGCGGCGATTGTTGCACCGTTACCGACGCTGAGCGGTTCTTCTCGTATCGGCGCGACGGTCAGACCGGGCGGATGGCTTCGCTCATCTGGCTCGATCAGGCTTGATCAGGCTTGATACGGAGGCAACATCTCACCAAAGGACGTTGACCGTCTGTGCGACATTTTCCGAAACGTCGAAGCGTTTCTGCGCATTGCGCCCTTCATAGTCGGCGTTGATCGAGTACGTGCCCGGCGGCAGCTGAAGCAGCACGAGCGG
>NZ_JAGOIT010000007.1 GCF_017995515.1 Propionivibrio sp. | reverse complement strand
ACCGACAACGGGCACGAGCCCTACCGCGTCGAACATCGGCCGCAGGTCGTATATCACCACCCTGCACCGCCCGTTTACTACGCTCCGCCCACGCGCGTTGCCACACCGGTCTATTACGTTACGACCTATCGCGGCGCACGTCAGCCCCACCATCATCACGAGCGTTGGCGCCGAGCCGAAGGACACTGGCACGGCTATCGTTGAACGAGCACAACCGCGCGGCTTATCGCCACAGGCGGTGAGTACGGTCGCCGTCCTTAGTCCGAGCCGGCCCAATCGATAATGGGCCGCCACTGTTCGATGTCTTTCTCGACACGCGATCCGGGAAAATCAAATAGCGTCATCCCGTTGGCCGCAACCTGGACATAGAGTTGCGTATCGCGGAGATATGTCAGCACAGGCAGATCGTAGGCGCTTAGAAACCGCTCAAGCTCGGCGGCGGAGCGTGTTCGCGCGTCGACCCGCATTCCGACAATTGCGACCTGGATTCGCTCTTTCCGGATCGCTTTTTCCGCTAACAGCAACTCAAGAAATTGCCGTGTCGCAGCGATGTCAAAGAACGACGGCTGCACTGGCACGATTACGCGCGAAACGGCCTTCAGAACACGTTCGAGCGCTCTCCCATGCAAACCAGCCGGGGAATCGAGAACTGCGTGCGAAGTCCCGCGCGGGGGTCGGGCCGGCGAGTCCTTTTCGATGTTCCAGGTGCGAATCGGGGGCAACTCGGGCGGACGGGCCTGTAACCAGGTGCGTGCCGATAATTGACGATCGGTGTCTCCAAGCATCACCTGATGCCCGCAGCGCGCGTAGAAGCCGGCCAGGTTCGTCGCGAGCGTCGTCTTGCCCGAGCCGCCCTTGGGGTTTGCCACCAGAAAAGACTTCATCGTGCCTCCGTCTCGGCTTCAATCCTTCAGCCGCACAGCCGCCTCACCACAACACAGATCGCGCTCGCCTTCTCGGCAGACAAGCCCGTTCCTGGGGATCGCCACAGGCATACGCACGGCGCCCTCCGGTCCCGCCCACCATCTGCGACGTGGCAGCAAAGGTCGCCGAGCGCGTAAACCGGCGCCCGGACGCCTACCCAGACCCGACCAACATCCGCACCGGGCCGCGGGGAGCCACCGCCGATCGGCATAAGAAAAAGGCCGCCTAGCATGCACTAAGCGGCCCTCAACTTTACGACTCGACGTGACAGCCCTACGCTGCGACGGGCAACGCCTCTTCTTCTGGCTGATCCAGCAACTGAACCAGTGCCATCGGCGCGTTATCACCGTCACGGAAGCCGCACTTGAGAATTCGCAGATAACCGCCGTTACGGCTCGCATAGCGCGGACCAAGTACGTCGAACAGTTTGACCACAATCTCACGGTCGCGCAGGCGATCGAACGCCAAACGACGGTTTGCCAAACTTGGCTTCTTGCCAAGCGTGATGAGCGGCTCGACGACGCGACGCAGTTCCTTTGCCTTCGGCAAGGTGGTCTTGATCGTTTCGTGGCGCAGGACAGATACTGCCATGTTGCGCAGCATCGCCAAGCGGTGAGCACTAGTGCGGTTGAGCTTACGCAGACCTAAACGGTGACGCATATCATTTCCTTCCTATTCTTGTCCGAGAGAGCTACTTGTCGAGACCAGCCGGTGGCCAGTTCTCAAGCTTCATGCCCAGTGTCAGGCCCCTAGCTGCCAACACTTCCTTGATTTCATTCAGCGACTTTCTGCCCAGGTTAGGGGTCTTGAGCAGTTCGTTCTCCGTGCGCTGGATCAGGTCGCCGATATAGTAGATATTCTCGGCCTTGAGGCAATTCGCCGAACGGACCGTGAGTTCAAGGTCGTCGACCGGGCGCAGCAGCAAGGGGTCAACCTGGACCGTCTTATGGTGCTCGACCGGCAGCGCCGTGCCCTCGAGATCCGCAAACACCGACAGTTGCTCCATCAGAATCCGCGCAGCGGTGCGAATCGATTCCTCCGGCTCAATAACGCCGTTTGTTTCGATTTCCATCACCAACTTGTCAAGGTCGGTTCTCTGCTCAACTCGCGCGCTTTCGACGAAATAACTCACGCGGCGAACCGGGCTGAACGAGGCGTCAAGCACCAGATTTCCTATAGTCTTGCCACTTTCTCCGTCCGATCGGACATTACCCGGAACGTAGCCTCGGCCCTTCTCAACCTTCAACTCCATCGACAACTTGCCGCCGGCCGAAACATGCGCAATCACATGATCAGGATTCACGATCTCGACGTCGTGCGACACGGTGATATCGCCAGCGCGCACCACGCCCTCGCCATCTTTGGTGAGATGGAGCGTTGCCTCTTCCCGATTATGAAGTTTGAAGACGACGCCTTTCAAATTCAGCAGGATGTCGACAACGTCCTCCTGAACACCATCGATCGTGGAGTACTCATGGAGTACGCCATCGATACTGACCTCGGTCGGGGCGAAACCTGGCATCGACGACAGCAGAATCCTGCGCAGCGCATTCCCTAGCGTATGCCCATAGCCACGCTCGAACGGCTCCATAACCACCCGTGCGTGCACTGGAGACAAACTCTGTACATCAATAATGCGCGGTTTCAATAATCCACTACTATGCATATCCTGTCCTTTGCCTGATTCTGTCAAGCCGCGCAGCACTTACTTCGAGTACAACTCGACGACGAGGCTTTCATTGATCGTCGACGACAGTTCACTACGCTCCGGACGCGCTTTATAAACGCCTTTGGCTTCCTTGGTATCGACTTGGACCCACTCCGGGAACCCGCGCGACTCAGCTGCGGCCAGCGCAGCCTTGACGCGCAGGTGATTCTTCGCCTTTTCTGCGATTTCGAGCACGTCACCGGGGCGGACCTGGTACGACGGAATATTCACGCGCCGGCCGTTAACCAAAACGCAATTGTGGCGAACCACTTGGCGCGATTCGGAACGCGAGGCCGCGAAACCCATGCGGTACGTGACCGTATCCAGACGCGATTCGAGCAACTGCAGCAGGTTTTCGCCGGTCACGCCCTTCCGGCGATCCGCTTCCTTGTACACTTTACGGAACTGCCCTTCGAGCACACCGTAGATGCGGCGAATTTTCTGCTTTTCGCGCAGGTGAACGCCATAGTCCGACAAACGTTGCCCTGACTTCTGGCCATGCTGACCGGGAGCGTATGACCGGCGCTCAATTGCGCACTTGTCCGTAAAACACTTTTCGCCCTTGAGGAAGAGCTTCTCCCCCTCACGGCGGCACTGACGGCACTTGGGATCGAGATTGCGAGCCACTGTACTTTCTCCTTAAATCCGGCGCTTCTTCGGCGGACGGCAACCATTATGGGGGATCGGCGTCACGTCCGTGATCGCCGTGATCTTCATGCCAAGCGCGTTAAGCGCACGCACCGAAGACTCGCGCCCGGGGCCGGGCCCCTTGATGCGGACTTCGAGATTCTTCACTCCGCATTCAACAGCGACTTTACCGGCTGCTTCGGCGGCCACCTGTGCCGCGAACGGCGTACTCTTACGCGACCCCTTAAAACCGGCGCCGCCAGAAGTCGCCCACGACAGGGCGTTGCCCTGGCGATCCGTGATCGTAATGATCGTGTTATTAAACGAAGCGTGAATATGCGCAATGCCTTCCGCGACGTTCTTCTTGACTTTTTTGCGAACTTTCGTTGCAGTCTTTGCCATGATGATCAGATCCTCTTATTTCTTACCGGCGATGGCCTTGCGCGGGCCTTTACGCGTGCGCGCATTCGTGCGCGTACGCTGACCACGACACGGCAGTCCCTTGCGATGGCGAAGGCCGCGATAACACCCCAGATCCATCAGGCGCTTGATGCTCATCGTCACTTCGCGACGCAAATCGCCTTCGACCGTGAACTTGCCGACCTGCTCACGCAGACGGTCCATCTCCGCTTCTGTAAGATCCTTCATCTTCGTCGTACGCGCGATGCTCGATGCATCACAAATAAGACGTGCTCGACTGCGTCCAATACCGTAGATCGCGGTCAACGCGATCTCGGCATGTTGGTGGTTGGGAATATTTACCCCTGCGATGCGGGCCATCGAATCACCCCGAATAAACTAAACTTAAATTGTACCGAACCGGCAACAACTCGAACCGAGTCGCTCCGATCAACCTTGGCGCTGCTTGTGGCGCGGATCCGAACAGATCACGCGCACAATGCCGTGGCGCCGAATAATCTTGCAGTTGCGGCAGATGCGCTTTACAGATGCCAGCACTTTCATGGTTTGCTCCTAAAATCACGGCATCCGGCGCAGCCAGCCTTTTGCCAAAAACACAACTACGTAGAGATTCTGAATTCTTACTTCGCCCGGAAGACGATTCTCGCCCGGCTCAGGTCATACGGCGTGAGTTGAACCGTCACCTTGTCGCCGGGAAGGATGCGAATATAGTGCATACGCATCTTTCCTGAAATGAAGCCGAGGACGACATGCCCATTTTCAAGCTTTACCCGAAACGTCGCGTTTGGGAGGTTTTCGAGAACCTCCCCTTGCATTTCAATGAGATCTTCTTTCGCCATCCTTATTTCGCCGTGTAGCCAGAGCCTTTGAAATTTGCCTTCTTAAGCAGCCCCTCGTACTGATGCGACATCGCGTAGGCTTGAACTTGGGTCATAAAATCCATGGTGACGACCACGATGATTAACAACGATGTACCGCCAAAGTAGAACGGGACGTTCCACTTCAAAATCAGGAACTCCGGTAACAGACAAACGATGGTGATGTAGGCAGCACCCACCAGGGTCAGGCGCATCAAAATCTTGTCGATATAGCGTGCCGTCTGATCTCCCGGTCGAATCCCTGGGACGAATGCACCACTCTTCTTCAGGTTGTCGGCCGTTTCTTTCGAATTAAACACGAGCGCGGTATAAAAAAAGCAAAAGAACACTATCGCCGCCGCGTACAACATGACGTAGATTGGCTGACCGGGCGAAACCGCACCGGCGAAGTCTTTCAGCCAACGCATCGAATCGCTGGAGCCGAACCAGCCCGCGATCGTCGCCGGGAACAGGATGATCGACGAGGCGAAAATCGGCGGTATAACCCCCGCCATGTTCAGCTTGAGCGGCAGATGCGAACTCTGCCCACCGTAAATCTTGTTTCCGACCTGGCGCTTCGCGTAATTCACCAGAATCTTCCGCTGACCTCGTTCGACGAACACGACGAACGCGGTAACCAACCCAACCAGCAGGGTAATAAACAACGCTGACACGGGATGCATAGCGCCGGTACGCACCAACTCGAGCAAGCCGGCAATCGCTTTGGGCAAACCGGCAGCGATCCCCGAAAAGATGATTATCGAGATACCATTACCCAACCCACGTTCGGTAATCTGCTCGCCGAGCCACATCAAGAACATCGTCCCGGTCAGCAGCGTAACCACCGTCACCAACCTGAAAACCAGACCTGGGTGCGGCACCAAACCCGGTTGCGCTTCAACAGCGACCGCGATTCCCACCCCCTGAAAAAGCGCGAGGATCACAGTACCGTAGCGGGTGTACTGTGTAATCTTTCTGCGCCCGGCTTCCCCCTCCTTCTTTAAGGCCTCAAGCTGCGGGCTCGCATGCGTCATCAATTGCAGGATGATGGAGGATGAAATGTACGGCATGATCCCCAAGGCGAAAATCGAAAAACGCATCAGCGCGCCGCCTGAGAACATGTTGAACATTCCCAGAATTCCGCCCTGCTGACGACTAAAAAGTTCGCTCAGGGCAGCAGGATCGATTCCGGGCACCGGAATGTGCGAACCGATCCGATACACAACTAACGCGCCGAGCAGGAAGAACAAACGCCTCTTCAGGTCGCCGTACTTACCGCTCTTACCGACTGAACTTTGATTAGCCGCCAAAAAACACCCCGGTTAAAACGATTACTCGACAACGGAGCCGCCAGCGGCTTCGATAGCCGCTTTCGCACCGCGCGTAGCGCTCACCCCCTTGAGGGTGACCTTCCGTGCTATCTCGCCAGAAAGTACGACCTTCGCGGACAGCGAATGTTGAGAAATGAGGTTCGCTTGCATCAGCGTGAGCAGATCGATCTCGTCGACGGGCAACGCAGAAATTTCCGAGAGACGGACTTCGGCGCTACGCCCCTTCGCCAACGAGACGAATCCACGCTTCGGCAACCGGCGCTGAAGCGGCATTTGACCGCCTTCGAAACCAACCTTGTGAAAGCCACCGGCGCGCGACTTCTGCCCCTTATGGCCACGACCAGCGGTCTTGCCAAGACCGGAACCGATACCACGACCAACGCGGCGTTTCGAATGCTTCGCGCCCTCAGCGGGCTGAATCGTATTCAGTTTCATATCAACCCTCGCACTTAACAAGGTACGCGACCTTGTTGATCATGCCGCGAACCGCCGGCGTATCTTCCAGCACGGAGACACTGTTCAATCGCCGAAGCCCAAGACCCTTTACAGTCGCTCTATGAGACTGTTTCGTCCCAATGACGCTTTTGACTAGCGTGACCTTAACCGTCTTCTCTGCCATGTCTTACCCCAAGATTTCTTCGACTGTCTTGCCGCGTTTTGCTGCAATATCCGCGGGCGTGTTCATTGCTTGCAGACCATTGATCGTCGCGCGCACGATATTGTACGGATTAGTCGAGCCGTGCGCCTTTGCAACGACGTTCGTCATCCCCATCACGTCAAACACAGCCCGCATTGCGCCACCAGCAATGACGCCCGTACCTTCGGGCGCCGGTTGCATCATGACCGTGGAAGCGCCATGGCGTCCAACAACGGTGTGGTGCAGAGTGCCACTTTTTAGGCGAACCTTCACCATCTTCCGCCGCGCTTCCTCCATCGCTTTCTGCACGGCAACCGGCACTTCACGCGACTTGCCCTTTCCCATACCAATACGTCCGTCGCCATCCCCCACCACGGTCAAAGCGGCGAACCCGAGGATACGACCACCCTTAACGACCTTCGTGACCCGGTTGATCGAGATCATCTTCTCGCGCATGCCGTCATCAGGCTTTTCGGCTTGCTGCGACTTTCTGCTTTGCGGTTTTGCCATTACTTACTCCGATCCAATATTCGAGCGCTCAGAACTTGAGCCCAGCCTCACGCGCAGCCTCGGCCAACACCTTGACCCGTCCGTGGTACTGAAAACCGCTCCGGTCGAACGCAACTTGGGCGACACCAGCTTTAATAGCGCGCTCCGCGATCAACTTCCCAATAACGGTGGCAGCATTCTTGTTCCCCCCGTTAGCCAGTTCTTTACGCAACGCCGGCTCAAGCGACGAAGCCGCTGCGATAACCTTGGACCCACATGGCGAACACACCTGCGCATAAATGTGCAAGTTCGTACGATGAACTGATAGCCGTACGGCGTTCAACTCAGCAATCTTAAGCCGCGTTTTCCGAGCTCTGCGCAACCGCGCTTCGTTCTTGTTAATCATCTATGCACCCTTACTTCTTCTTGGTTTCTTTGAGGACGATCACTTCGTCGGAATACCGGACGCCCTTGCCTTTGTACGGCTCTGGCTTGCGATAGGCACGTATCTCGGCAGCAACTTGCCCGACCTGTTGCTTATCAACGCCCTTGATAATGATTTCGGTTTGCGTCGGCGTTTCGCACTTGATACCTTGTGGCATCTTGTGCGCGACAGGGTGTGAGAAGCCAAGCATCAAGTTCAGCACATCACCCTGAACCTGCGCGCGATAACCAACTCCGACCAACGCAAGCTTGCGCTCGAAACCCTTGCTAACGCCGGCAACCATGTTCGCGACAATCGCGCGAACCGTACCGGACAAAGCGCCCGCGTTCTCGACGCCTTCAACAGCTTTGCAGACAAGGGTGTTCTCAACCTTCTCGACCGTCACCGCAGCACTAGCCGGGAACGACATGGCGCCAAGAGGCCCCGTGATCGAGACATTACCGCCTCCAAGGACGACCTCTACGCCCTGCGGGAGAACGATGGGATTTTTAGCTACACGCGACATAGTTTCCCCTTATTACGCCACGACGCAAAGCACTTCACCGCCGGTGTTGCTGGCACGCGCCTTACGATCAGTCATTACGCCTTTAGGGGTTGACACTATCGCAACACCCAACCCATTCATAACCTTCGGTATCGCGCCAACACCTCGGTAAATCCGCAGTCCTGGCTTTGAAACGCGGTCGATTCGCTCAATAACCGGTTGGCCAGCGTAATACTTGAGGACAACTTCGAGGACCGCCTTACCGTCCAAGGTCGCCACGGAAAAGTCTTCGATATAGCCCTCGTCCTTCAACACTTTGGATATCGCCACCTTCACCTTTGACGACGGCATCACAACAGAAGCCTTGCTAGCCATCTGCGCGTTGCGAATGCGGGTCAGCATGTCGCTGATCGGATCGCTCATACTCATCTCGTTGCCTCCTGCTTACCAGCTAGCCTTAGTCATACCCGGAACTTCTCCGCGCATGACAAAATCACGCAGCTTGCTGCGCCCCAACCCGAACTTGCGAAAAACGCCACGGGGCCGCCCGGTCAGCTTGCACCGGTTGCGCAGCCGGACTGGACTTGAGTTTCGCGGCAACGCCTGAATCTCCAAGCGTGCAGCAAAACGCTCCTCTTCCGTACGAGCTTGGTCATTAACAACAGCAAACAGACTCTCACGCTTTGCAGCGAACTTCTCAACCAATTTACGACGCTTCTCGTCGCGGTTAATCAATGCACGTTTCGCCATTATTGATTGCCTCAATTCTTGAACGGAAATTTGAACGCACCAAGAAGCGCCCTAGCTTCTTCGTCGGTCTTTGCGGTCGTCGTCACACTGATATTCATGCCGCGCAAAGCATCGATCTTGTCGTACTCGATTTCCGGAAAGATGATCTGCTCTTTGACGCCCATATTGTAATTACCGCGCCCATCGAAGCCCTTGCCGGATACACCGCGGAAGTCGCGCACTCGCGGCAAGGCGACGGTAACCAGACGATCAAGGAACTCGAACATACGCGGACCACGCAGAGTCACCATACAACCGATCGGGTAGCCGTCCCTGATCTTGAAACCGGCGATCGATTTACGCGACTTCGTAACAACCGGCTTTTGACCCGCGATCTTTGTCATGTCCGAAACCGCGTGCTCCAAAACCTTTTTGTCCGCAACAGCCTCGCCAACGCCCATGTTCAGCGTAATCTTCGTGATACGCGGAACTTCCATCACGGACTTGTAGCCGAATTTCTTCGTCAACTCACCAACGACGGTACTCTTATAAAAGTCAAACAAACGCGCCATGATCACCCCTTACGCCCCAACCGCCTCGCCATTCGATCTGAAGATGCGAACTTTCGCACCATCAGCCGAAACCTTGAACCCAACGCGATCAGCGCGCTGAGTTGCCGGATTAAACAAGGCCACATTCGAAACATGGAGCGGCGCACTTTTCTCCACAACACCGCCGACCACACCCTTAACCGGATTGGGCTTCACGTGCTTCTTGACGCGATTCACTCCTTCAACAACAACAAACCCGTCGACACACGAAACAACCGAACCGCGCTTACCTTTGTCCTTGCCGGCAAGAACAATGACCTCATCACCTTTACGAATCTTATTCATCGCCCTACCTCACAGAACCTCAGGCGCCAACGAGACGATCTTCATGAAACGATCACCACGCAACTCGCGCGTAACCGGCCCGAAGATACGAGTCCCGATCGGCTCGAGTTTGTTGTTCAACAACACGGCAGCGTTACCATCGAAACGAACGAGCGAGCCATCAGGGCGACGAACGCCTTTCGCGGTGCGAACCACAACGGCGTTATAAACGTCACCCTTCTTGACACGCCCACGCGGAGCCGCATCTTTGATGCTCACTTTGATAATGTCACCAACACTTGCGTATCTACGCTTGGACCCGCCAAGCACCTTGATACACATAACCGAACGCGCACCCGTATTATCGGCGACGTCCAACACCGTCTGCATTTGAATCATTTATTCACTCCAACTTAACCCGCCGCGGCGGTCAGTCTTGGAACCCGTAAGGGAAAGACCGCCTGCCGTTCGACGCCAGGCGAAAAAGAGCCGGAATTATATACTAATCAACGGCAATTGCAACGACTAGATAGCGACCGCACGCTCAAGAAGGCGGCTCACCGACCAAGTTTTCGTCTTCGAAAGCGGGCGCCCTTCCTGGATCTCAACCAAGTCCCCGGCCTTCGCCTCGTTGTTGGCGTTGTGAGCATGATACTTGCGCGACCGAACGATAATCTTGTCGTACATTGGATGCTTGACCCGGCGTTCAACCAAGACGGTCACCGTCTTTTCCATCTTGTCACTCACGACACGCCCGACAAGCGTGCGCTTACTCATCGTATCATTCATTGCTTCACCACCTTTTCACGAAGAAGCGTTCTTACTCGTGCGATATCACGCCGGACCTTGCCGATCTGACTCACGTTAGCGAGTTGCTGCGTAGCCATCTGCATCCTCAAACCGAACTGCGCCTTCAGCAGATCGAGAAGCTCCTTGTTCAACTCGTCGACGCTCTTGCTTCTTAGTTCACTCGTCTTCATCTCAACCCACCATCCGAGTCACAAACGTGGTTGGAATAGGCAACTTCGCCGCAGCCAGTGCGAACGCCTCGCGCGCCAAGGCCTCACCAACGCCATCCATTTCGTAAAGCACTTTGCCAGGCTGAATCTCAGCGACGTAGTACTCAGGATTACCCTTTCCGTTACCCATACGAACTTCCGCGGGCTTCTTCGAAATAGGCTTGTCCGGGAAAATCCGAATCCAAATTCTGCCACCGCGCTTGATGTGCCGGGTCATTGCCCGACGCGCCGCCTCGATTTGCCGAGCGGTCAACCGGCCACGACCCGTCGCTTTCAGCCCGAAATCTCCGAAACTCACTTTGGCACCACGAGTCGCCAATCCGGTGTTGCGACCTTTCTGTTCCTTGCGGTACTTTCTTCTAGTTGGCTGCAGCATCGCTCGCCCCTGCCTTTCTCACTCGTTTTGCCGTACCCTTAACGTCACCCGCGCCGGCGTCAGCAGTCTTAGCCCTTGTCTTGTCAGCGTCTCCAAGCACAGGCTTTGCCAAACGGCGCGGCTTCTTTGCAACATCGTCGGCCGAGCTGGCATCGACCGCCGGGCTACCTTGCTCGTTGCGATTAAGCACTTCGCCCTTGAAAACCCACACCTTGACACCAATCAACCCATACGTCGTCAGCGCTTCGGAGGTAGCGTAGTCGATATCGGCACGCATCGTGTGAAGCGGCACGCGGCCCTCGCGATACCATTCGCGCCGCGCGATTTCCGCACCGTTGAGACGACCCGAGCTCATGATCTTGATGCCCTGCGCTCCGAGGCGCATCGCGTTTTGCATTGCTCGCTTCATAGCCCGACGGAACATGATGCGTTTCTCGAGCTGCTGGGTAATCGAGTCAGCGATCAGTTGTGCGTCAAGTTCAGGCTTGCGAATCTCCTCGATCGAGACATGAACCGGCACGCCCATGATCTTCTGGAGCGCCGCGCGGAGATGATCGATCTCCTCGCCCTTTTTCCCAATAACAACGCCCGGTCGCGCCGAAAATACGGTAACCCGTGCATTCTTCGCCGGCCGCTCGATCAACACGCGCCCAACCGACGCATGCTTGAGTTTGGTTTTTAGATAGGCACGCACCTGCACATCTTCGTTCAACATGCCAGCGAAATTCTTGCTGTTCGCGTACCAGCGCGACGCCCAATCACGCGTTACTGCAAGCCGAAAACCAGTCGGATGAATCTTTTGTCCCATTGCTCTTCCTTAGTTCCCGACCGTCAGAAAAATGTGGCAAGTCGGCTTGACGATCCGATTACCACGCCCTTTTGCGCGCGCTGTAAAGCGCTTGAGCACCATGCCTTTTTCGACATAAATCGTCTTGACCTTCAATTCGTCGATGTCTGCACCGTCGTTATGCTCGGCATTAGCGATAGCCGACTCAAGCACCTTCTTAATGATGCCAGCCCCCTTCTTGGGGCTGAAAGTCAGGATGTTTAGCGCCTTATCAACCGGCAATCCGCGAATTTGATCGGCGACCAATCGCCCTTTTTGGTCCGAAAGCCGGACACCACGCAAGCTAGCACGAGTTTCCATGTTCATTCCCTTTACTTCTTCGCCTTCTTGCCGGCGGTATGACCTTTAAATGTCCGGGTCAGCGAAAACTCGCCAAGCTTGTGCCCTACCATGTTCTCAGTCACGTACACGGGAATGTGCTGCTTCCCGTTATGAACAGCGATCGTGAGGCCAACAAAGTCCGGCAATACCGTAGAACGACGCGACCACGTCTTAATCGGCCGCTTGTCGCTAGTTGCTCTAACGGCTTCAACCTTCTTGATAAGATGGGCGTCGACGAACGGGCCCTTTTTTACAGAACGTCCCATAGCTATCTATCCCCTATCGTTTGTGGCGACGCTGCACGATCATGCTGTTCGTGCGCTTATTGCTGCGAGTCCGGAACCCCTTGGTCTTGACACCCCACGGTGTAACCGGATGCATACCAGCGGCAGTACGCCCTTCACCCCCACCGTGAGGGTGGTCAACTGGGTTCATCACCACACCACGAACGGTCGGACGCACACCGCGCCAGCGCATCGCACCAGCCTTACCGATCGACCGGAGGCTATGCTCCTCGTTTCCGACCTCACCAATCGTCGCCCGACACTCGACATGGACACGCCGAATTTCGCCGGAACGCAGACGCAACTGCGCATAAACACCTTCGCGCGCAAGCAACTGGGCGGAAGTACCGGCTGATCGCGCCAATTGAGCACCCTTGCCAGGAATCATTTCAACGCAATGAATAGTCGTTCCGACCGGAATATTCCGGATTGGCAGCGTATTACCTACCTTAATCGGGGCTTCGGCACCGCTAACGACCTCCTGCCCGACCGCGAGACCACGCGGGGCGATCACGTACCGACGCTCGCCGTCCGCGTAGAGAACAAGCGCGATATTGGCCGTCCGATTCGGATCGTATTCAAGCCGTTCAACTTTGCCGACAACCCCGTCCTTGTTCCGCTTGAAATCGACAACGCGGTAGTGCTGTTTGTGACCACCACCTTGATGACGAGTCGTCACATGTCCGTTGTTGTTCCGCCCGGCTTTCTTGGACTGCGCTTCGACAAGACCGGCAAACGGAGCGCCTTTGTGCAAACCCGGCGTCACAACCTTGACGACCGCACGCCTTCCCGGAGAAGTCGGTTTTACTTTGATGAGCGCCATTATGCAGCCCCTCCATCAACGAAATTGATCTCCTGACCAGGCTTCAGGCACACAAAGGCCTTTTTCCAATCGCTTCGACGCCCGACGCTACGGCCAGACCGCTTCGATTTACCCTTCACGTTGGCAATCTGAACCGACGCTACCGAAACTTTGAACAACATCTCGACGGCCGCCTTGACTTCGACCTTGGTTGCACTTGGGACGACACGAAAGACCACCTGTTCGTTCTTGTCCGCAATGAACGTCGCTTTCTCAGAGATTTGCGGCGCCAAGAGCACCTGCATTAAACGTTGCTGATTCATCCCAGAATCTCCTCAAACTTGGCGAGGGCACCCTTCGTCATGACAACCCTCGGGAATCGAATCAGCGAAACAGGATCCGCTTCATTGACTTCCACCACCAGCACGCTAGGAACGTTGCGCGACGCGAGGAAGAGATTCTCTTCCAACTGATCGGTAATCACCAACGCCGACTCGCAACCAAGCGCCTTCATCTTCTGCACGAACAACTTCGTCTTCGGCGCCTCCAACTCAAGCGCGTCCACGATAGCCAAGCGATCTTCGCGCACCAACTGCGACATGATCGACGCCATACCGGCGCGATACATCTTCTTGTTCAATTTATGGCTAAAGTTCTCGTCTGGCGAGTTCGGAAAGATCCGGCCGCCGCCGCGCCACAACGGAGAGGAAGACATACCCGCACGGGCGCGCCCGGTACCCTTTTGCCGGAACGGCTTTGCCGTCGTGTGTCGAACCTGCTCACGATCCTTCTGCGCACGATTTCCGCTGCGCGCATTTGCCTGGTAAGCAACAACCACCTGATGAATGAGCGCTTCGTTGTACTCGCGCCCGAACAACACATCGGACGCCTCCAACTTTCCAACCTCAACACCCTTGCTATCGACCAATTTAAGTTCCATTACGCCCCCGCCTTGACAGCCGGACGAACAACCAGGTTCGAGCCTTTCGAACCGGGGACTGCGCCCTTGACCAGCAACAACTGTCGCTCGACATCGACACGAACGACCTGCAAATTCTGTTGCGTGCGCAATGCATCACCCAGATGACCCGCCATTCGCTTCCCTGGGAACACACGCCCCGGGTCCTGGTTCATACCGATAGAACCCGGCGCGTTGTGCGAAACGGAGTTGCCGTGAGTCGCGCGCTGGGAACTAAAATGGTGCCGCTTGATACCACCCTGGAAACCCTTGCCAACGGTGCGGCCGGTCACATCAACCGCCTGCCCGACGGAAAAGAGAGTGACGCTCAACTGGTCACCAGCCTTTATTTCGCCAAGCTGCGCGACATCCACCGGAAATTCCTTCACGACACTCCCAGCCTCCACACCAGCTTTCGCCAGATGACCAGCCATAGATTTGCTCACGCGCGAGGGACGGCGAACCCCATAAACCACCTGAACGGCGGCATAGCCATCAATCTCTGGCGTTTTGATTTGCGCGACACGATTATTCGACACATCCAGCACGGTCACAGGAATCGACACACCGTCGTCCGTGAAAATGCGTGTCATGCCGACCTTGCGCCCTACAAGGCCTAGACTCATGATTATTCTCCTCTAGTCGGCTGCGATTGGCCGACAAGCGATACAAAAACAGGCCACCACGTCAACGAAGCGACCCAGAAAAAGGGCAAGATTATGCCCCAATAGGCTGACTACTGCAACTTAATTTCGACATCCACACCAGCCGCCAAATCGAGCTTCATCAGCGCGTCGACGGTTTTGTCGGTCGGATCGATGATATCCATCAATCTCTGATGGGTGCGGATCTCGAACTGATCGCGCGAAGTCTTATTTACGTGGGGCGAACGCAGCACATCGAATCGCTGGATACGCGTCGGTAGCGGGACCGGTCCGCGAACAACGGCGCCGGTCCGTTTTGCAGTTTCGACGATTTCGAGAGCCGACTGGTCGATCAGGCGATAATCGAAAGCCTTCAGGCGAATACGGATTTTCTGATTTTGCATATAGCATTCCAAAGAGCGTCGAGGCCCCCAGGCGGGAACCTCGAAAAGCGATAAGAGTTACTCGATGATTTTCGCGACGACGCCGGCGCCGACGGTACGGCCGCCTTCACGAATTGCGAAGCGCAGACCTTCTTCCATGGCGATCGGGCAGATCAGCTTGACCGTCATCTGGATGTTGTCGCCCGGCATGACCATTTCCGTTCCTTCCGGCAGGGAGATCGCCCCCGTGACGTCGGTCGTGCGGAAGTAGAACTGCGGACGGTAGTTGTTGAAGAACGGGGTGTGACGACCACCTTCATCCTTCGACAGGACATAGACTTCGCCCGTGAAGTGCGTGTGCGGGGTAATCGAACCCGGCTTGGCGAGCACTTGACCACGCTCGACTTCTTCACGCTTGGTGCCGCGCAGCAGGACGCCGACGTTGTCGCCAGCCTGTCCCTGGTCGAGCAGCTTGCGGAACATTTCAACGCCGGTACAGGTGGTCTTGACCGTGGGCTTGATGCCGACGATTTCGATTTCTTCGCCAACCTTGACGATGCCGCGTTCGACGCGACCAGTAACAACCGTGCCACGACCCGAGATCGAGAAGACGTCTTCGATCGGGAGGAGGAAGGGCTTGTCAACCGTGCGCTCCGGCGTCGGGATGTAGCTGTCGAGCGCGTCGGCCAGACGCAGGATCGACGCTTCACCGATGTCGCTGGCGTCGCCTTCGAGGGCCTTGAGTGCGGAACCCTTGACGATGGGAATGTCGTCACCCGGGAATTCGTACTTGGAGAGCAGTTCGCGAACTTCCATTTCGACGAGCTCAAGCAGTTCTTCGTCGTCAACCATGTCGCACTTGTTGAGGTAGACGATGATGTACGGGACGCCAACCTGACGGGCGAGCAGGATGTGCTCGCGCGTTTGCGGCATCGGGCCGTCCGCGGCCGAGACGACGAGCACCGCGCCATCCATCTGGGCAGCACCGGTAATCATGTTCTTGATGTAGTCGGCGTGACCCGGGCAGTCAACGTGGGCGTAGTGACGCGTGGCGGTTTCGTATTCAACGTGCGCGGTATTGATCGTGATACCCCGCGCCTTTTCTTCCGGCGCTGCGTCAATCTGGTCGTACGCCTTCGCTTCGCCACCAAACTTCTTCGACAGGATCGTCGTGATCGCCGCCGTCAGCGTCGTCTTCCCATGATCCACGTGACCAATCGTGCCAACGTTTACGTGCGGCTTCGTACGTTCAAATTTTGCCTTAGCCATTTACAGTATCCTTAAAAAACGAAACCTTACTTCTTGTTGATCACCGCCTCGGCGACGTTTTTCGGCGCCTCGACGTAATGCTTGAATTCCATGGAGTACGTGGCGCGCCCTTGCGACAATGAACGGACCGTCGTCGCGTAGCCAAACATCTCAGCCAGCGGCACTTCAGCCTTGACAGCCTTGATGCCGCCAGGGATATCTTCCATTCCCTGCACGATGCCGCGACGGCTCGATAGGTCGCCCATGATGTTCCCCATGTACTCTTCCGGCGTTTCGACCTCAACCGACATCATCGGCTCAAGCAATGTCGGTTGCGCCTTCCGCATACCATCCTTGAAGGCCATCGAAGCCGCCATGCGGAACGCGTTCTCGTTCGAGTCGACGTCGTGATAGGAACCATCGAACAAGGTAAACTTGATGTCGACGACGGGGAAGCCAGCCAGAACACCGCTCTTGATCGCGTCCTGCAAGCCCTTATCAACGGCGGGAATGTACTCGCGCGGAACCGTACCCCCCTTGATGGCGTCGACGAACTCGTACCCCTTGCCCGCCTCGTTCGGCTCAATCTTGAGCCAGACGTGACCGAACTGGCCGCGACCGCCGGATTGCTTGACAAACTTGCCCTCCTGCTCGACGGCCTTTTTGATGCACTCGCGATACGCTACCTGAGGCGCACCAATGTTTGCCTCGACACCAAATTCACGCTTCATGCGATCAACAATGATTTCGAGGTGAAGCTCGCCCATCCCGGAAATAATGGTCTGTCCCGACTCTTCGTCGCTGCGAACGCGGAACGAAGGATCCTCCTGAGCCAACCGGCCAAGTGCAATACCCATCTTTTCCTGGTCAGCCTTGGTCTTGGGCTCAACCGCAATATGGATAACAGGCTCTGGGAACTCCATGCGCTCAAGCGTAATCGGCGCGGCGGGATCACATAGCGTTTCGCCGGTCGTGACCTCCTTGAGGCCAACACAGGCGGCGATGTCACCGGCCAAGATTTCCTTCACTTCCTCACGGTTATTCGCGTGCATCTGCAAGATACGCCCGATCCGTTCCTTACGCCCCTTCACAGGATTAAAAATCGTATCACCGGATTTCAATACGCCAGAGTATACGCGAACGAAGGTTAGTTGGCCGACGTAGGGATCGGTCATCAACTTGAAGGCGAGCGCCGAGAACTTCGCATTATCGGAGGCTTCGCGCGTAGCCAGCTTTCCGCCGTCGTCCTCACCGGACACCGCATCGATATCAACCGGCGACGGCAAAAGCTGAATCACCGCATCGAGCATCCGCTGAACGCCCTTGTTCTTAAACGCCGTGCCGCAGAGCATCGGCTGGATTTCGCAGTTAATCGTACGAGTACGCAGCCCCTTGATAATCTCGGCTTCGGTCAGATCGCCCGCCTCAAGATACTGATTCATCAACTCTTCCGACGCTTCGGCGGCCGATTCGACCATCTTGGCACGCCACTCGTCCGCAACCCCCTGAAGATCGGCAGGAATGTCCCGGTACTCAAACTTCATCCCTTGCGAGGCTTCGTCCCAGACCATCGCCTTCATCTTGATCAGGTCAACGACGCCAGCGAAGCTTTCTTCCTTGCCGATTGGGATAACGATGGGAACAGGGCTGCCCTTCAGGCGAGCCTGCATCTGCCCGACCACCTTGAAAAAATCGGCTCCCTGGCGATCCATCTTGTTCACAAAGGCCAACCGGGGAACCTTGTACTTGTTGGCCTGACGCCACACAGTTTCGGACTGCGGCTGAACCCCGCCGACCGCGCAATAGACCATGCAAGCACCGTCAAGCACTCGCATCGAGCGCTCAACCTCGATCGTGAAATCTACGTGCCCCGGGGTATCGATGATATTGAAACGGTGCTCCGGAAACTGCATGTCCATGCCTTTCCAGAAACACGTCGTCGCAGCAGACGTGATGGTAATACCACGCTCCTGCTCTTGCTCCATCCAGTCCATGGTGGCAGCACCATCATGCACCTCACCGATCTTGTGATTAACACCGGTATAGAAGAGGATACGCTCGGTCGTCGTCGTTTTACCGGCGTCGATGTGTGCGCTGATACCGATGTTGCGGTAGCGCTCAATGGGTGTTTTGCGTGCCACGATAAGAAACCTTTATTGACAAAGAACAAACGCCGGGAGACCACCTCCCGACGAATTCAAACTCTTTAAAAACGGAAATGGGCAAAAGCCTTGTTGGCATCAGCCATGCGGTGAACTTCATCGCGCTTCTTCACTGCCCCACCACGATTCTCGGAAGCCTCCAACATCTCGGCAGCCAGTCGCTGCCCCATCGATTTCTCCGAACGCTTGCGAGCCGACTCGCGCAACCAGCGCATTGCCAAAGCCATTCGACGACTCGGACGAACCTCGACCGGAACCTGGTAATTGGCACCGCCGACGCGCCGACTCTTGACCTCGACGAGTGGCTTCACGTTATTCATCGCCAACGCGAAGACCTCGAGCGGATCCTTGCCACCCTTGGAGGCAATCAGGTCAAATGCGCCGTACACGATGCGCTCGGCAACCGACTTTTTCCCGCTCATCATGAGCGTATTCACAAACTTCGAAACCTCGACACTCCCGAACTTCGGATCGGGCAGAATATCGCGCTTAGGTACTTCACGACGACGTGGCATATCAACCTCTTAGATTTTCAATTCAGCCGAAGGATGGCGCATTTGCGACACCTCCTCCCAAGCCGCCCAGAAGAGCGACTACTTACTTAACGGCTATCAAGCCGCCTTTGGACGCTTAGCGCCGTACTTCGAACGGCTCTGCTTGCGATCCTTAACCCCCTGCGTATCCAGAGAGCCGCGAACGGTGTGGTAGCGAACACCCGGCAAGTCCTTCACACGACCACCGCGAATCAGAACAACCGAGTGCTCCTGAAGATTGTGCCCCTCACCGCCGATATACGAAATAACCTCAAAACCGTTGGTCAAGCGAACTTTGCAAACCTTCCGCAACGCCGAGTTCGGCTTCTTCGGTGTTGTCGTATAAACGCGCGTACAAACACCCCGCTTTTGCGGGCAGTTCTCCAGCGCCGGAACCTTGCTCTTGACCTTCACGGCCTCTCTGGGCTTGCGCACCAGTTGGTTAATGGTTGGCATATTTCTATCCCTAAATGCTTGCGGTCACGAACCGGCCGGCCCGTGACAGACGAAGAACCAAGGCGCCACCAAGGCGCCTCGGCAATTTTTATAACAGACACAGGCAATGATTAGCCCATGCCGACAAAGACCGGCGATTCTATGGCCAAAGCTCTGCCAAGTCAACCGATCGACGACTCCTGAACACCTGCGGCAGAAACTGAAACCTCAGCATCCAGTTCCGCTGTCGCCAGATCGACGCCAGCCGAATTACTCTTGCGCATGCGGTGGAACGCAAGCCCCGTACCCGCCGGAATCAAGCGTCCGACGATGACGTTTTCCTTGAGACCGCGCAATTCATCTCGCTTACCCATGATCGCCGCCTCCGTCAGGACGCGCGTCGTTTCCTGGAAGGATGCTGCCGAAATGAACGAATCGGTCGACAACGACGCCTTGGTGATCCCTAGCAGCACCGGCTCGTAAGTTGCCGGCAGCTTGCCCTCGGCGACGATCCGATCGTTCTCGTCGAGTAGATGAGCACGCTCCACCTGCTCACCGCGGATGAACTTGGTATCACCCGGGTCGACGACCAAGGCGCGACGAAGCATCTGGCGCACGATGACTTCGATGTGCTTATCATTGATCTTCACACCCTGCAACCGGTACACGTCCTGCACTTCGTCAGTGATGTAGATCGCCAGCGCTTCAACACCTTGGAGACGGAGGATGTCGTGCGGATCGGGAGCACCGTCAACGATGAGCTCGCCCTTGTTGACAACTTGGCCATCATGAACGAGGACATGCTTGTCCTTCGGAATGAGGTACTCATGCGTTGCGCCTTCGAGATCGGTGATCACCAGACGCTGTTTGCCCTTGGTGTCTTTACCGAACGACATAGTGCCAGTGAACTCGGCAAGCATACCCGCGTCCTTCGGGGTTCTCGCCTCAAAGAGTTCGGCAACGCGCGGCAGACCGCCCGTAATGTCACGTGTTTTGGCCGACTCCTGGGGCAGACGTGCAAGAACGTCACCCACTGAGATCTGTTGGCCGTCGAGCACCGTAATGATCGCTCCAACCTGGAAAGTAATCGTCACAGCATGGTCGCTGCCATGCATGCGAACCTCTTGGCCGTCTGCGTCATACAGCTTGACCTGAGGACGCAAGCCCTTGGTTTGTCCCTTGCCACCGCGCTTCGGATCAATGACCACGAGCGTAGACAGACCCGTCACCTCGTCGATCTGCTTGGCGACGGTCACACCTTCTTCGACGTTCTCGAACTTCACCTGCCCGGCGTACTCGGCGATGATCGGCCGGGTATGCGGATCCCACACGGCCAGCTTGGTTCCCGCCTTTACTTGCTGCCCATCAGCAACCTGCAGTGTCGAGCCGTACGGCACCTTGTGCTTCTCGCGCTCGCGGCCGTTGTCGTCCGTGATCACGACTTCGCCGGAGCGCGTGATCACGATCTTCTCGCCCTTGGCGCTCGTAACGTAGCGCATCGACGCCGTAAAGCGAACGATGCCGGCGCTCTTCGTTTCAACCTGACTCGCGACCGCTGCTCGCGAAGCCGCACCACCGACGTGGAAGGTCCGCATCGTCAGCTGCGTACCGGGTTCGCCGATCGACTGCGCGGCGATGACGCCGACGGCTTCGCCGACGTTTACCGGCGTACCGCGGCCAAGATCGCGGCCGTAGCACTTGGCACACAGACCGTAGCGGGTGTCGCAGGTGAGCGGCGTGCGCACCTTGACTTCATCGACGCCCAACTGATCGATCAGGTCGCACAGGTCTTCGGTAACGAGCGTCCCGGCTTCGATGATGGTTTCGTCGGTTTCGGGATTGACCACGTCGACGATGGTAACTCGACCGAGGATGCGCTCGCGCAACGCCTCGATCACTTCACCACCCTCGATCAGGGCCTTCATGGTGACGCCGTTCTCGGTCCCACAATCCTCTTCGATAACGACCAAGTCTTGCGTCACATCGACAAGACGTCGGGTCAGATAGCCTGAGTTAGCGGTCTTGAGCGCCGTGTCCGCCAGACCTTTTCGCGCACCGTGGGTCGAAATGAAGTACTGGAGAACGTTCAGGCCTTCACGGAAATTCGTCGTGATCGGCGTTTCGATAATCGAACCGTCCGGTTTGGCCATCAGACCGCGCATCCCAGCCAACTGCCGGATCTGGGCCGCAGAACCGCGCGCGCCGGAGTCCGCCATCATGTAGATCGAGTTGAAGGACTCTTGCTTGACCTTCTTCCCTTGCCGGTCGACGACTTCTTCGTGGCCGAGCTGCTCCATCATGACCTTCGCCACCTGGTCGCCGGTCCGGCCCCATATATCAACCACCTTGTTGTAGCGCTCGCCGTTGGTCACCAAACCATTGGTGTACTGGCTCTCGATCTCCTTAACTTCCTTTTCCGCGGAGGCAATGATTTCGCCCTTCTGCGTCGGGACGAGCATGTCGTCCGAACAGATCGAGATGCCTGCACGGGTCGCCAGACGGTAGCCGTTCTGCATCAGCTTGTCGGCGAAAATAACGGTTTCCTTCAGCCCGCAACGACGGAACGCGGCGTTGATCAGTTTCGAGATTTCCTTCTTCTTCAGTGGTCTGTCGAGAACACTGAACGGCAGGCCTTTGGGCAGGATTTCCGAAAGCAGCGCGCGACCGGCAGTTGTGGTGTAGCGCGTCACCTTCTCTTGCCAAACACCATCCTGATCCTTGTCAAACTCCTTGATGCGAACCGAAATCCTGGCGTGAACGTCAAGCTCGCCGGCGTACATCGCGCGGGTGACTTCCGCCAGATCCGAGAAGGCCATCCCTTCGCCGTTGGCGTTGATCCGCTCACGCGTCGCGTAGTACAGGCCGAGAACGATGTCCTGCGACGGCACGATGATCGGATCGCCGTTTGCGGGCGACAGAACATTGTTTGAAGCCAGCATCAGTGTACGGGCTTCCATTTGCGCTTCAAGCGACAGCGGTACGTGAACCGCCATCTGGTCACCGTCGAAGTCGGCGTTGAAAGCCGCGCAGACCAGCGGGTGCAACTGGATGGCCTTGCCTTCGATCAGGGTTGGCTCGAATGCCTGAATACCGAGGCGGTGGAGCGTCGGCGCACGGTTGAGCATGATCGGGTGTTCGCGGATCACCTCTTCAAGGATGTCCCAAACCACCGGCTCCTGCATCTCGACCATCTTCTTCGCCTGCTTGATGGTCGTTGCCAAGCCCATGATTTCCAAGCGGTTAAAGATGAACGGCTTGAAAAGCTCAAGCGCCATCAACTTCGGCAAACCACACTGGTGCAGCTTGAGCTGCGGCCCGACGACGATGACCGAACGGCCGGAGTAGTCGACGCGCTTACCAAGCAAGTTCTGACGGAAACGTCCGCCCTTGCCCTTGATCATGTCGGCCAGCGACTTGAGCGGGCGTTTGTTGGCACCGGTCATCGCCTTGCCGCGACGGCCATTGTCGAGCAACGAATCGACGGCTTCCTGCAGCATCCGCTTCTCGTTGCGCACGATGATCTCGGGCGCCTTGAGCTCAAGCAAGCGCTTCAGACGGTTGTTTCGGTTAATGACGCGGCGGTAGAGATCGTTCAGGTCAGACGTAGCAAACCGGCCTCCGTCGAGCGGTACGAGAGGACGCAGGTCGGGCGGCAGAACCGGTAACACTTCCAGCACCATCCATTCCGGCTTGATCCCGGACTTCTGGAAACCCTCAAGAATCTTGAGACGCTTCGAGAACTTCTTGCTCTTGGTTTCCGAAGTCGTCGTCTCGAGCTCGGCGCGCAGACGGTCGACTTCACTGGTCAGATCGATCGAGCGGAGCAACTCACGAATCCCTTCGGCGCCCATCGCCGCATAGAAGTCGTCGCCGTACTCTTCGACCTTGGCCAAGCAATCGTCTTCGGTCAACAGCTGACCGCGCGTCAGCGGCGTCATCCCCGGATCGCAAACGACGAAGGCCTCAAAGTAGAGTACGCGCTCGATGTCGCGCAGCGTCATGTCCAGCACCATGCCGAGGCGGCTGGGGAGACTCTTGAGGAACCAGATGTGTGCGACCGGCGAGGCCAGTTCGATGTGCGCCATGCGCTCGCGGCGCACCTTGGACAAGGTGACTTCAACACCGCACTTCTCGCAGATCACGCCGCGATGCTTCAGTCGCTTGTACTTGCCGCAGAGACATTCGTAGTCCTTGATCGGCCCGAAGATCTTGGCGCAGAACAATCCGTCGCGTTCCGGCTTGAAGGTGCGGTAATTGATCGTCTCAGGCTTCTTCACTTCGCCATAAGACCAAGACCTGATCTTGTCCGGTGAGGCCAAACCGATGGTAATCGCGTCGAATTGCTCCTCTTGCGTTACCTGTCTAAACAAATCAAGCAGTGCTTTCATCTTTCACTCCATTCGGGGTGAGAACCCAATTCTTCGATCCGCGGCGTACGCGGCGACAACATGTTCACTGCACCGGCAGTGCTATCAGTAGCGCTCCAGATCAATGTCGATCGCCAGCGACCGGATTTCCTTCACGAGCACGTTGAACGACTCGGGCATCCCGGCGTCGATCTTGTGCTCGCCCTTGACGATGCTCTCGTAGACCTTGGTACGGCCGTTGACGTCGTCCGACTTCACCGTCAGCATTTCCTGCAACACGTAGGCCGCACCGTAGGCCTCGAGCGCCCAGACTTCCATTTCGCCGAAACGCTGACCGCCGAACTGCGCCTTGCCGCCCAGCGGTTGCTGCGTGACGAGCGAGTACGGCCCGGTCGAACGCGCGTGCATCTTGTCGTCGACCAGATGGTGAAGCTTGAGTACGTGCATGTAGCCCACCGTCACCTTGCGCTCGAACTGCTCGCCGGTGCGACCGTCGAACAAGGTCATTTGCCCGGACTCGGGCATCCCCGCGAGACGGAGCATCTCCTTGATCTCTTCTTCCTTGGCGCCATCGAAGACCGGCGTCGCGAAGGGCACCCCGGCCTCGAGGTTGCCGGCCATCTCCATGATTTCGCTGTCGTTCAGCTGCTCAAGGTCTTCCGGCTTGCCATTGCTGTTATAGACCTGCTCAAGGAAGGCACGAACCTCCTTGGCTGCGGCGTTGCGACGGAGCATGTCGCCGATCTTGAAGCCCAGCCCCTTCGCGGCCAGACCGAGATGGACCTCCAGCACCTGCCCGACGTTCATCCGTGACGGTACACCCAGCGGGTTCAGGACAATGTCCACCGGCCGTCCATCTGCCATGTGCGGCATATCCTCGACCGGGACGATGCGGGAAACGACCCCCTTGTTCCCGTGTCGTCCGGCCATCTTGTCGCCCGACTGCAGGCGACGCTTGACGGCGACGTAGACCTTGACCATCTTCTGCACGCCCGGCGGGAGTTCGTCGCCCTGCGTGAGCTTCTTGCGTTTCTCCTCGAAGGCAACGTCGAAGTCCTTGCGCGTCTGTTCAAGGCCGTCGCGCAGCGCCTCAAGCTGCTGCGCGACTTCTTCATCGGCCATGCGAATGTCGAAGCGGTGGTGTGCGTCGACACTCTCGAGATACTCGGCGGTAACCGTCGAACCTTTCGCCAGACGCTTCGGCCCGCCGTTGGCCACCTTGCCGACAACCAGACGCTCGACACGCGCGAAGGTATCGCGCTCGACAATACGCAGTTGGTCGGCCAGATCCAGCTTGTAACCACGCAAGTGATCGTCGATGATCGATTGGGCGCGCTTGTCGCGCTCGATGCCTTCGCGCGTGAAGACTTGCACGTCGATCACCGTGCCGGCAATACCCGACGGGACGCGCAGCGACGTGTCCTTCACGTCCGATGCCTTCTCGCCGAAAATTGCACGGAGCAGTTTCTCTTCAGGCGTAAGCTGAGTTTCGCCCTTCGGCGTCACCTTGCCGACCAGCACATCGCCAGCCTCGACTTCAGCACCGATATACACAATGCCGGATTCGTCGAGGCGCGAGAGTTGCGACTCACCCAACGACGCGATGTCGCGGGTAATCTCCTCTGGCCCGAGTTTGGTGTCGCGCGCTACGACGGTGAGCTCTTCGACGTGGATCGACGTAAAGCGATCCTCGGCAACCACGCGCTCCGAGATCAGGATCGAGTCCTCGAAGTTGTAGCCGTTCCAGGGCATGAACGCGATCAGCATGTTCTGGCCGAGCGCCAGTTCGCCCTTGTCGGTGGAGGCGCCATCGGCCACGACGTCGCCCTTGGCGATCTGGTCACCGACACGGACCAGCGGCCGCTGGTTGATGTTGGTGTTCTGGTTCGAGCGCGTGTACTTGACGAGGTTGTAAATATCAACACCGACCTCGCCCGCGATGGCTTCATCGTCGTTCACACGAACAACAATGCGAGATGCATCGACATAGTCGACCTTGCCGCCGCGCAGTGCCTGGACCGCCGTACCCGAGTCGACCGCAACCGTGCGCTCGATACCCGTGCCGACAACCGGCTTTTCCGGACGCAAGCACGGCACGGCCTGACGTTGCATGTTGGCGCCCATGAGCGCGCGGTTGGCGTCATCGTGCTCTAGGAAGGGGATCAGCGACGCCGCTACCGAGACGATCTGCCCCGGCGCGATGTCCATGTACTGAACGCGGTGCGGTTCGGCAAGAATCGTCTCGCCCTTTTCACGACAGGTGACCAGATCGTCGGTCAGGACGCCGTCACCGCCGAGCGCGGCATTCGCCTGGGCGATGATGTAGCCACCTTCTTCGATCGCGGACAGGTACTCGATCTGATCGGTGACCTTCGAGTCGATGACCTTGCGGTACGGCGTCTCCAGGAAGCCATATTCGTTCGTCCGGGCGAACAGTGCCAGCGAGTTGATGAGGCCGATGTTCGGACCTTCAGGCGTCTCGATCGGGCAGACTCGACCGTAGTGCGTCGGATGCACGTCGCGCACCTCGAAGCCGGCGCGCTCGCGCGTCAAACCGCCCGGGCCGAGTGCCGAGACGCGGCGCTTGTGGGTGATTTCCGACAGCGGATTGGTCTGGTCCATGAATTGCGAAAGCTGGCTGGAGCCGAAGAACTCGCGCACCGCTGCGCTGATCGGTTTGGCGTTGATCAGGTCGTGCGGCATGAGGTTATCGGATTCCGCCTGCGACAAGCGCTCCTTGACAGCCCGCTCGACACGGACGAGTCCGGCGCGGAACTGGTTCTCCGCCAGTTCGCCCACAGAGCGCACACGGCGATTACCCAAGTGATCGATATCGTCGATGTCGCCGCGCCCATTGCGCAGTTCGACGAGAATCTTGATGACTTCGACGATGTCACGCGGCGACAGCGTCAGTTGCTCGCGCACTTCACCGCTCACGCCGAAGGTCTTCAATTCGGCGAGTAGCGCCTTGGCCGAGTCTTCCGACAAATTCTCGGCGACGGCGCGCATGCCGTACGACAATTCGCCGAGCACTTGTTCGACTGCGTCATGACCGGCGCCGGTAGCCTGGACGATCGCATTGATGGCGCCGTCGCGCTTGGCCGGGACGTGCCTGACCATCACCTTGTGTTCGACCACTTCCTTGCGGGCGACACGACGGTTGAACTTCATCCGGCCGACGCCCGACAGATCGTAGCGCTCGTCGGAATAGAACAAGCCATTGAACAGGATTTCGACCGCCTCTTCAGTCGGCGGCTCACCCGGCCGCATCATGCGATAGATCGCAACCCGGGCCGCCTGTTTCGACGCCGTCTCGTCAGTGCGCAGGGTTTGTGAAATGAAACCGCCGCGGTCGAGATCATTGATGTACAAGGTCGGAAGCGTTTTAACGCCGGCTTCGACCAGTTTCGCCAGCAGGCTCTCGGTAATTTCATCGTTGGCGTTGGCCAGAATCTCGCCCGTCGCGGTGTCGACAACATTCCGGGCGACGACCCGGCCGATCAGGAACTCATCGGGAACGGCAATCTGCGTGATGCCCGCGGCATCGAGCTCGCGGATATGCTTCGCGGTGATGCGTTTGTCCTTCGGAACGATGACTTTCCCCGACTTGTCGCAGAAGTCAAAGCGTGCTACCTCGCCGCGCAGGCGCTCGGGCACGAGGTGAAACTCGACGCTGCTCTTTGCAAGCTCGAAGGTATCAAAATCGAAGAAGCTGCTCAGGATCTGCTCCGGCGTCAGACCAATCGCCTTGAGCAAGGTCGTAACCGGCATCTTCCTGCGCCGGTCGACCCGGAAGAACAGGATGTCTTTCGGATCGAATTCAAAATCGAGCCACGATCCACGATAGGGGATCACGCGAGCCGAGAACAGCAGCTTGCCCGAACTGTGCGTCTTGCCGCGATCATGCTCGAAGAACACGCCAGGGGAGCGGTGCAACTGCGAGACGATCACGCGTTCGGTCCCGTTGATGACGAACGATCCGGTGGTCGTCATGAGCGGAATTTCGCCCATGTACACTTCCTGCTCCTTGACTTCCTTGATCGTATCCGGGACCTCGCGATCAAGGATGACCAAGCGGACTTTTGACCTCAGCGCGGACGCAAACGTCAGGCCGCGCTGCTGGCATTCCTTCACATCAAACGCGGGCTCGGCCAAGGTGTAACTGACAAACTCGAGTCGAGCGTTACCGCTGTGGCTGACGATAGGAAATATCGAGGAAAACGCCGCTTGCAGTCCTTGGTTCTTTCGCGCTACAGGCGGACAGTTGGCCTGAAGGAACGAGGTAAAGGACTCTAGCTGTGTGGCCAACAAGAATGGAACGTCAAGCACATTGGCACGCTTGGCGAAACTCTTGCGGATACGTTTTTTCTCGGTGTAGGAGTAGTTCATGGTCGCTCCGAGCTCAGGAAACAAAATCCTCTAGCGCATACCGGCGAGGTTGCAGCAATGCCGGCTCGCAATGGACAAACGAAAGTACAGACAATTCTTCGACAGCGGCGAAGACGGACGGAGTCCCGTGCGCGCTTCGACCAAGACACAGAACCGATGGCTACTTGCGTTTGCTCACTACACAACAGCTGGATCAGACAACAAATCCAGCATACTCAAAGGCGTTTTCAGAAAAACACAAAAGGGCCGGCTGCCCTGAAGCAGTCGGCCCTGCGCACGAAACGCGAATTACTTGACTTCGACCTTCGCACCTGCGTCCTCAAGTTGCTTCTTGAGCGCTTCAGCGTCAGCCTTGGCGATACCTTCCTTAACGGCCTTCGGTGCGCCGTCAACGAGATCCTTGGCTTCTTTCAGGCCCAGGCCGGTTGCAGCGCGGACGACCTTGATCACTTCGACCTTCTTCTCGCCTGCGCCCAGCAGCATGACCGTGAACTCGGTCTGCTCTTCAGCCGGAGCTGCGCCAGCGCCCGCGGCCGGGCCAGCAGCCGCCATCGCGGCGGCGGAAACACCAAACTTCTCTTCGAACGCCTTGACCAGATCGTTCAGTTCCATAACCGTCATGCCGCCAACGGCTTCCAGGATGTCGTCTTTCGTAATAGCCATAATACTTAACTCCTAAATCGGGATATTTGTAAAAGCGGTATGTGAGACCAGGTCCAAGCCTTATTAAGCGGCAGACTCTTCGCGCTGCTTGGCCAGTGCGCCCAGCGCAACGGCAAAACCAGATACCGGCGCCTTCATGACACCCAGCAACTTGGCAAGCAACTCTTCGCGGCTCGGGATCGAAGCAAGAGCCTGAACGCCGGCCTTGTCCAGAACTTTCCCGGCATACGAACCGGCCTTCAGGACCAGCTTATCGTTGCTCTTCGCGAAATCATTAAGCACCTTCGCCGCAGCGACCGGGTCAGACGAAATGCCGTAAATCAACGGACCTGTCATCTGCTCGGCCAAATCGGCAAAGGAGCTGCCCGCAACCGCGCGCCGCACCAAGGTGTTCTTCAGTACGCGCAGGTAAACGCCAGACTTTCTCGCCTGAGCCCGCAGCTTCGTCAGATGAGCGACTTCCAGCCCACTATACGCAGCGACGACGATTGTCTGAGCGTTGGCGACCTGCTCCGAAACCTCGGCTACGACCGCTTTTTTCTCATCTAGATTGAGACCCATAGGCCCTCCTCCTTTCAAGTCAACACACGCCGTCCTTAAGGAACGACGCACCCACGGCGACCTGAACATTCATGTCATGTAGCACATGACTACACAAAACTCTGTTCGGGACTCACCGTCTACGCAGGCCGATTCCACTTAAGCAAGTTTACGAACTTGCACCTGCGGTCTTTGACGATCTGAAGGCGAGCCTCTGCCTTCAGCCCAAAGTACATTCCCGGAGAAACCCCCCGGCGATTGGTTACAGCGATGTCGAATCCACGCGAACACCAGGCCCCATCGTGCTGGAGACGGCGATCTTCTTGAGGTATTGCCCCTTAGAACTCGCAGGCTTCGCTTTGACCAATGCGTCAACGAGCGCCTTCAAGTTTTGCTCGAGTTTCTCGACTTCAAACGAGGCACGACCGATCGTACTGTGCACGATCCCGCCCTTATCCGTACGGTACTGAACCTGACCGGCCTTTGCGTTCTTGACGCCCGTCGCGACATCCATCGTCACGGTACCAACCTTCGGGTTCGGCATTAGACCGCGCGGCCCGAGGATCTGGCCGAGTTGACCGACGACACGCATCGCATCCGGCGTCGCGATTACAACGTCGAAGTTGATGTTCCCCGCCTTGATTTCGGCAGCCAGATCGTCAAAACCGACGACATCGGCACCCGCGGCCTTGGCCGCCTCCGCCTTCTCACCTTGCGCAAATACGGCTACGCGAACCGTCTTGCCTGTACCAGCCGGCAATACCACCGAACCGCGCACCAACTGATCCGACTTGCGCGCATCAATTCCGAGGCTGACGGCGACATCGATCGATTCGTCGAACTTGGCGGTTGCCAACTCCTTGGTCAAGGCCAGAGCCTCGCTGACGGCGTAATACTTCGCGCGGTCGAGTTTGCCCTGCACTGCCTTTTGACGCTTGCTGATAGCTGCCATGTTAGAGGCCCTCCACGGTGATACCCATCGAGCGGGCACTTCCTGCGATCGTACGAACTGCGGCATCCATATCGGCGGCAGTCAGGTCAGGCATCTTTTGCGTCGCAATGGCTTCGCACTGGGCACGGGTCAGGCTCCCGACCTTGTCGGTATGGGGCTTCGGACTTCCCTTCTGGATTCCTGCGGCTTTCTTTATCAGAATCGTCGCTGGCGGCGTCTTCATGATAAATGTAAAGCTCTTGTCTGCGAACGCGGTAATCACAACCGGGATCGGCAGACCGGGTTCGAGACCTTGAGTCTGGGCGTTGAACGCCTTGCAGAACTCCATGATGTTCAAACCACGCTGACCCAACGCAGGACCAATAGGCGGCGAGGGATTTGCCTTACCTGCCGGAACTTGCAGCTTGATAAAGCCGACAATTTTCTTAGCCACGGAAATTACTCCTAAAAACGGGTACTTTCGCGCACCTCAAGTCAAGAAATGCGCTCCCCAACAACAAAGCGACCGTACGGTCAACGAACTACGGCGCACGAACAATCGAGCGCCGCTGCAAACTACAACATCAAGCCTTTTCTACTTGACCAAACTCAAGCTCAACCGGCGTAGCCCGACCGAAAATGGTGACCGAGACGCGAAGACGATTCTTCTCGTAATTCACATGCTCAACCGAACCATGGAAATCGGTGAACGGCCCTTCTTTGACCCGCACCACCTCACCCGGCTCGAACAGCACTTTTGGACGGGGCTTTTCAACACCATCCTGCATCTGCTGCATGATCTTCTCAACCTCCTTTTCGGAGATTGGACTCGGCTTGTTGGCCGTGCCACCCACAAAACCGGTAACCCTTGGCGTGCTCTTTACGAGATGCCACGACTCATCGTTCATCTCCATTTCGACAAGCACATAGCCCGGAAAGAACTTCCGCTCAGAAATGCTTTTCTGCCCAGACTTCAGTTCGACAACTTCTTCAACCGGAACCAGAACCTGCCCAAATAGATCCTGCATTCCCTGGCGCTGAACTCTTTCGAGCAACGCCCGCTGAACACTCTTCTCAAAGCCGGAGTAGGCGTGCACTACATACCAGCGCTTACTCATGCACCCCTCCACCCAAGAATGATGTCGTACAGAACCCACTCGATGGTCTTGTCGGTCAACCAAAGGAACAGGGCCATGATCACGACAAATGCAAAAACCAAACCTGTGGTCTGCAAGGTCTCCTTGCGCGAGGGCCATACAACTTTTTTTGCCTCGGCAGCCGCCTCTTTGGCGAAGCCAAAGAAGACTCGACCAGGCTCAGTATTCCAGGCAACAGCGACGGAAGACGCCAAACCGGCGAGAACCGCCAGCACACGGAGAATTGCAGCCTGCTCTGAAAGCAAATAGAAGCCAGCCACGCCGGCAATCAACAACAACAACGCCAACGCAAACTTGATTTTATCGGCCATTTAGTCAGCTTAAATATTTGGGATGGCAGGGGCAGAGGGAATCGAACCCCCAACCTTCGGTTTTGGAGACCGACGCTCTGCCAGTTGAGCTATACCCCTGCAGCAGAGACCAAGACGCACCAGAATCTAGTGCGCCCCGAGTCACATTCCCTTACTCGATGATTTTCGCGACGACGCCGGCGCCGACAGTACGGCCGCCTTCACGAATTGCGAAACGCAGACCTTCTTCCATGGCGATCGGGCAGATCAGCTTGACCGTCATCTGGATGTTGTCGCCCGGCATGACCATTTCCGTTCCTTCCGGCAGGGAGATCGCCCCCGTGACGTCGGTCGTGCGGAAGTAGAACTGCGGACGGTAGTTGTTGAAGAACGGGGTGTGACGACCACCTTCATCCTTCGACAGGACATAGACTTCGCCCGTGAAGTGCGTGTGCGGGGTAATCGAACCCGGCTTGGCGAGCACTTGACCACGCTCGACTTCTTCACGCTTGGTGCCGCGCAGCAGGACGCCGACGTTGTCGCCAGCCTGTCCCTGGTCGAGCAGCTTGCGGAACATTTCAACGCCGGTACAGGTGGTCTTGACCGTGGGCTTGATGCCGACGATTTCGATTTCTTCGCCAACCTTGACGATGCCGCGTTCGACGCGACCAGTAACAACCGTGCCACGACCCGAGATCGAGAAGACGTCTTCGATCGGGAGGAGGAAGGGCTTGTCAACCGTGCGCTCCGGCGTCGGGATGTAGCTGTCGAGCGCGTCGGCCAGACGCAGGATCGACGCTTCACCGATGTCGCTGGCGTCGCCTTCGAGGGCCTTGAGTGCGGAACCCTTGACGATGGGAATGTCGTCACCCGGGAATTCGTACTTGGAGAGCAGTTCGCGAACTTCCATTTCGACGAGCTCAAGCAGTTCTTCGTCGTCAACCATGTCGCACTTGTTGAGGTAGACGATGATGTACGGGACGCCAACCTGACGGGCGAGCAGGATGTGCTCGCGCGTTTGCGGCATCGGGCCGTCCGCGGCCGAGACGACGAGCACCGCGCCATCCATCTGGGCAGCACCGGTAATCATGTTCTTGATGTAGTCGGCGTGACCCGGGCAGTCAACGTGGGCGTAGTGACGCGTGGCGGTTTCGTATTCAACGTGCGCGGTATTGATCGTGATACCCCGCGCCTTTTCTTCCGGCGCTGCGTCAATCTGGTCGTACGCCTTCGCTTCGCCACCAAACTTCTTCGACAGGATCGTCGTGATCGCCGCCGTCAGCGTCGTCTTCCCATGATCCACGTGACCAATCGTGCCAACGTTTACGTGCGGCTTCGTACGTTCAAATTTTGCCTTAGCCATTGCCGGTACCTCAAAACGTTAAAAAGTTAATAATTCTTGGCGCCAAAACTTTATTGGTGCCCATGGGCAGGATTGAACTGCCGGCCTCTCCCTTACCAAGGGAGTGCTCTACCACTGAGCTACATGGGCATCCCGCGTACGGCCCACAACAACCTTCAAACACAACCTGGAGCGGGTGAAGGGAATCGAACCCTCGTCTTAAGCTTGGAAGGCTTCAGCTCTACCATTGAGCTACACCCGCAAAACCCACCCGCAACAAAAATCGAAAACACTGCAACTTGCGGCATTATTGGTGGAGGGAGAAGGATTCGAACCTTCGAAGGCAGAGCCGTCAGATTTACAGTCTGATCCCGTTGACCGCTTGGGTATCCCTCCAACTCGGAACCGACGATTTTGACGCTCCCAAGCAAGATTGTCAAACCGTTTTTCGAGTGGGCTGCATTGTAGCAGATAGAAAACAGGATTGCACCCTTGCCGAATCAAATTGTTATCATCTGCGGCTCATCGTTTTGCCCGGCACCTGCGAAACTCCATTCACACTCACCGCACGTCAATTTCGTTGAAGCCCTCAATTCCTCTCGATTATCGGCGGCATCTGGCGCTGCAGACGGCCGCTGCGTTATCCGTCCTTTTTCTCGCCTTGCCGTACTTCTCAATCCGCGGAGAACCTCTGCCATGGCGTGGCGTTTCCGTTGCAATTGGCGGCATGGCACTGCTGTATTCCTGTGTCAGTCGGCACCCATGGTGGTGGCGAACAATTCATGCCACCTTTGCTCCGATGGCCTGGATGGCCTCATCGCTTGCCATTGACCCTGGCTGGTTTCTTGCCGCCTTTATTCTGACCTTGGCGGTTTTCCGCGGCGCACTTGAGGGGAGAATTCCGCTCTACACCTCAAACAAGGCAACTGCACTCGCACTTGGCAAGGTCATCAAGGATCAACACGGCGTGCACTTCATCGACCTCGGAGCCGGATTGGGCAGTGTGGTATCCAGACTCGCAAGGTTGGGCCCGGATCTGCCAAGCCTAAGGGTTACAGGCATTGAAAACGCGCCAATGACGTGGCTTATCGGCCGTCTGCGAACCCTCCGGCAACCGAACTGCGACTGGCGCTGGGGAGATCTATGGCATGTCGACCTGTCCAGATTCGATGTGGTCTACGCCTTCCTGTCCCCGTCGCCAATGCCTGAGTTGTGGAGCAAGGTCGCCGTTGAAATGCGCCCGGGGACGATATTGATCAGCAACACCTTCACCGTCCCGGGACGAAACGCCGACAAGGTCATTGCCGTTGACGATGCACGGCAGACGCGCCTGTACTGTTACTACATTCCCTCGATTACAGACGAATCCCGTTGCGCGCCACGACCACCATCGCCCGGGTCCGACTCGTAACGCCGAGCGCTTTGAAAATGGCGGTTAAATGGATCTTGACCGTCCCTTCCGACAAGCCGAGCAAAGCAGCAATCTCGCGGTTGGATTTGCCGGAAGCCATCAAGCCCAGCACCTCGGCCTGGCGCTCGGTCAGCCCGAACTCGGCCGGCTCCGCATTGCCGGCGATGGCGACTCGCGGCAAGACTGCCGGCGAGGCGGCCGGCAATAGGTCCGGCCGGAACACGCGCCCATCAAGCACTTCCCGCAACGCGGCCAGCAAGCGCTCGCTGGAGTAGGTCTTCGAGACAAACCCGGCCGCACCGCATTTCATCGCCCGCCCGACCGTGTGAGCGTCATCATAGGCCGACAGTATGACCACAGGTATCGCCGGGTAGTGCTGACGCAAGGACACCAGATAGGAGAGCCCATCGACACCGGGAAGCCCCAGGTCCAGAACCATCAAATCGACCAGTAGACCGCTGTCGAGCATCGCGTTGGCCGCCTCGGAATCGGCCGCCTCGTGCACGGTGACGCTTGTGTCGAGTTGACGTAGCGTTTGAACCAGCCCTTCCCGGACCAAAGCGTGGTCTTCGACGACTAGCAGACTGAGCATGAAATCAGAACATTCGTTACTTTGGGAATGCGGCACTCTAACACCAACCCTCGTGCCGGAGAACACCTCCGGCAAAACAGCAAACACTCTTCGTCACACCACTTCGCGCAGATCCGCCGCTTCGCTCATCAACGCCAGCAGCTTGCTCAGACCGACCGGTTTGAACAAGACTGGCCAACGCGTACGCGAGGCGAATTCGAGCTGGTCCATCGCGGTCTCGCCTGTCATCAACACGGCTCGGATCGGGCGAGACGATTCGCGCTGGAGGAGATCCAGAAACTGGACGCCATCGATGCCGGGCAGATTGAAATCGGAGATATAGAAATCGGCGCCCAACAGCGTTGGGCAACTCAGGGCGCTTTCGGCACTGAAGAAGACGTCCACCGACACGCCCAACGTTTGCAGCGAGATCTCGACGGACTTGGCGACGACCGGATCGTCTTCAATGACCGCAACACACCATCCTTTCACGCTGGACGATTCTTCGAAAGAAGCCTCCGCCGGCCTCGCGGCGACTGACTCCACCTCTTCGCCGTCCGGCGCAGAACGGACGCTTGCTTCGGAGAAACAAATATCAAACACCGAACCGCGGCCGGGGCGCGATCTGTAGGTAACTTCGCCGGTCAGCAGGTTCGCCGTGCGGCGGGCTATGGACAAGCCGATCCCGAGTCCTTTGCTGCGATCCTTGCCCGAGTTTCCGACCTGGAAACACTCATCAAAGATCTGGCCGCCGAACTGCTCGCCGATGCCGATGCCGGTATCCCAAACCTGAATGACCATTCCCCGCCCTCGGCGTCGTGCGCCGACGAGAATACCGCCCGCCTCCGAGTACTTGATCGCGTTGTCGACGAGGTTGCGCAAGATGCTCAACAGCAACCGCGGATCGGTCTGCAAGACAAGATCCTTGATCGGGTAGAACAGCTTGAAGCGCAGGTTCTTCTGCTGTGCCATCGGCGAAAACTCGGCGTCGACCGCCTTGAGCAGATCTTCGACCGATACGCTTTCCAGTTGCGGCACGACCAGGCCGGCTTCGAGCTTGGAGATGTCGAGCAGCGAATAGAGCAGGTCGCCGAGCGAGCGCACCGACATGGAGAGGAAATTGCAGATCGTCTTCTGCTCTTCGTCCAGGGCAGTTCGACCCAAGGCGTCACGAAACAGATTGATCGCCTGGATCGGCTGACGCAGATCATGGCTGGCCGCGGCAAGAAAACGCGTCTTGGCGAGATTGGCACTTTCCGCTTGCTGCTTGGCCACCAGAAGTTCGGCTTCCGCGCGCTTGCGCTGGGTGATATCGGTCTGCGCGACGATGTAGCCGATGACTTTGCCCGTACTGTCGATTTCGGGTCGCACTTCGCCGATGACATGGGTGATCTGACCATCAGGACGGACAAAGCGGTATTCGCAAATAAAGGCGTGAGCAGGGGCCACCGTCCGATCCCAGACATCGGCGATCTTCTTCCGGTCGCCCGGATGAACGAACTCCGACCACTTCTTGCCGAGAGAATCCTCTACACCGCGCCCGGTGAGTGCGTGATGCCGGCTATTGACGAAGGTGTAACGTCCTTCGGCATCAAAGTGCGCGATACCGACGGGCACAAGCTGAGCCAGTTCGCTGAATTGCGTCTCGCTTTGCGCCAGGTTGTCGAGAATGCCTGCCTCACGCACGCGCATCCGCCCGAGCCGCCGCATCAACGCCCCGACCAGCGCGAAGAGCAACAGGGTCGACAGCGCCACGACGACAACCTGACTGCGCCAGCCGGCCAGGACGTCGCTCCGGCCGAAGCCGACGACAAAATAGAAGGGGAAATCCGGCACGACCTGAATCCCGGCGATGCGCGAGCGGCCGTCGAGTGCGTCCACAAAATGCAGATTGAGCGCTCTCTCTCCCGGCTTGATGCCCTTCACGAATGGATGATCGGAACCCAGGCGCTGATTGACCTCGCTGGCGACGCCGGGAATCTGGACGATCAACGCGTGGTTGTCGCTCCGCCGCAGTGCGACGAAGCCATCCTTGCCGAGGTCGAGCAACCGGAATTGCTTCCGGTAGTACTCAAGCTCGAGCATGCCGTGCACGATACCCGCGAACTTTCCCTGCTCATCGCGCAATGCGCGCACGACGACCAGTATCTGCCTGCCGGTACTGCGCCCGGTGACCACATCGGAGAAGACCAGACCAAGATCGGGACTCTCGCGCAGCGCCTTGAAGTAGGTGCGATCGGAAATATTGACGCGTTGCGTGTGTGCGCTGTCGGAGCTGTACAGCGTCTCGCCATTGGCGTCATGTACGCGGTAACCGGCCATCTCTTCAACGCTGAACAAGCGGCTATCAAGCTTGGCGTTAATCTCGCGCGCGTAAATGGGAACGCTCTTCTGCTCCAGTGCCGCCACCGGAATATCCTTGGCCAACGCAACCAGGTCTGCGTCGGTGCGGTGCAAGATCATGTCGAGACGGGTCTCGAAGATCGACGCCAGATTGCGTGTACTGACCTCCGCCGCCCGAACCTGGTCGTAGTAGCTCAGCCAGAGCTGGTACGTGAGCAACGCCGTCAGGATGACCAGCGCCACCGCCAGCAGGACGCTGGGGATCGGGCTGCGCATCTCGCGGATTCTGGCGCGCTCGCTCATTGCATCACATCAGGTGCGCAATAGAGCGCAAGTCCTCATTCGCCTGCCACGTTCTGCGCTCGCTGTCGGAGTGGGCATAGACGAGGCTCTCCTCCCGACTATGCGCGAGAAACACTTCGAGCGTCCGTTGCAGATGCCCGAGGTGCGGCAGCATCGTGCCGAAGAACAAAACGACGTCACCACGCGTGATCAGAAGCGTCGGAAAATTCTCGACATCGAGGTCGCCCAAGTCATCGGCACGCTCCTCAATATCCAACCAGACGAAACGCACGCCGGGGAATTGACCGGCCAATGCATGAAAGCCCGGACGATAGTCGCGACAGGTTCCGCACCATTCTGCGCAAAGGCAATGGACGGCGAACGCCTCCGCTGCCGTGTGTTCAGTTTCTGCCGAAGCCGACGGTTGCTTTTCCATGAGAGCGCGCAATGGCCTGCGTAGGCAACGCCGACGAGGAGGAGAGAGAAAACACCCCACCAGACCGGACGGACAGCAAGAACCGACAAACCTTTGGGGCGACCGGCTGCAAGTTTAGCGCAAACGCCCAGGACAGCCGACTGCGAACGCGCCCCACACGCCCCGCAACTCAGTTAACCGCGGCCTCGGAAGCGTTTGAACTTTGCAAGGCTTCGGCAAAATTAAGCACCGACATGGCGTTGCTCGCCGTCGTCGCCAAGGTGTCGACCACCCCGGCGTTGAGCGCACCGAGAATGCCGGAAACCTTCGTCGGTTCGCTGGCAACCGCGATGACGTTGGGAATCTTCTTCAGATCCGGCAGGCTCAGGCCGATGACGCGCCCCTGCATGGCTAGCGCCGACGGCGTTCCGCGAATGTCGATGAAGTCGTAACCCATGACGTCGCCGACCGTTCCGGCCATCTTCGCTTGGGCGATTTCGCGCGTCGAGAACCAGCCCATGCGCACGATATTACTGTCCTCAGACATGTCACCGACGCCGATCAGAGCGATGTCCGCGCGGCGCGCCTTGTCCAGCGTGTGGCGCACGGTATCGTTCTCGATCAGCTTGCGCCGGAACTCCGGATCATCGACGAGCGCCGGCGCGTAGAGCGACTCGCACTCGCCGCCAAAGCGCGAAGCCAGGCGCCGGGCGATGTGGTCGGCGTTCATCGTCTGACCGCCGCGATAGGAGCCGCCGATCGCGCTGACGAAGGTGCATTGCCGCTGCGTCGCCGACATCGCGTGCTCCGACACCGCGCTGACGTTGCGTCCCATGCCGACGGCAACGATCGAGCCGTCGACGAGTTCGCGATCAAGGTAGCTGGCAACCAGACCGGCGAGCAGTTCGCGTTGCTTGTCCTGGTCCTTGTGATCGACCGAAATCAGCGCGCGCTGGATGCCGAAGCGCTCGACCAGCGCCTTCTCGAGGTCCGCAGCATAGGCGTTGTTCGGACGCACGCGGATCTCGACGATGCCTTCCTGCAATGCGCGACGCAGCATACGCCCCACCGTGGCGCGGGAAATCGAGAACATGCGCGACAGTTCTTCTTGCGTCAACCCGTCGATGTAATAGAGCGTTGCGATCCGGGCCAGTTCTTCTTTATACATTTCGTGGGACTCTCAAGTGACGTTAACCTCCCGCTTGCGCCGTCGCCAACGCCGCCATAGCGGCCAATAGTATAGCTTCCGTACACGACCGAATCGCGACTTTCCTGCCGCGCACCGGGAAAAACCCCGATCCAGCGCCGAGACCTTCAGAGTTTGTACTGGTCGGTGATCATCCGCATTTTCTGCGCCAGCGTATTGAGTTGCTGCGCCGTATCGGCGCCACCCTGCGCCGCGGCGGCACTCTGCTCGGCCATCTGGGCGATGCGTTCGACCGACTGCGCGACCGACGTACTCGATGCGCTCTGTTCGTGGATGGCGTCGGTGATTTCGCTGACCATGCCAACCGCCTCGCGCGAGCCTTCGCCGATCTTCCGGATCATGTCGCAGGCACCGCTCGCGCGCGAAACGCTGGCCGTCACCTGCTCGACAGCGTTCATCATCGCCGTCGAAGCCGCTTGCGCACCTTCGCGCATCACGTCGATCGTGTCGGTAATTTCACGGGTCGAATTGCCCGTGCGCTCGGCGAGCTTGCGCACTTCATCGGCGACCACGGCAAACCCCCGCCCCTGTTCGCCGGCACGCGCCGCCTCGATGGCGGCATTCAAGGCCAGGAGGTTGGTCTGGTCGGCGACTTCCTTGATCACGTTGACGACCGAGGCGATTTCGCGACTCTGCGTTTCGAGACGATTGATCAGTTCCGCCGATGACGACACCGACAAGGCGATCGCGTCAATGTCCTCGACTGTCTTGACGACAACGCTTTCGCCATTCTTTTGCCCGCTGCTCGCCGCGATCTTCTCGTAGTCAGCCAGTGTCGTCGCAAAAGTCTGCTGTGACGCGGTGATACGCGCGTCGAGTTCTTTCTTTTCACCCTCGTTATAAGCGGCGATATGGCCGGGCACGGCCACTTGAATATCCAGGAAAGCAAGACGCATCGTTCCGATCGATTCGACCGTCGGGACGATGATTTTTTCACTGTTCTCGACCGCCGGGTTGATCGAGCTGGCAACGCGGTTGCCGATAATCCCCACCACCGGCAGGATGGCGATGGTGACGAGAGCCATCAAGGACAACTGGCGCGAAATCGTAAGTTTCATTTCAGATCCATCCTCAAGCCAGTCATTCCAGAGCGGTCGGAAAGTTCTCGCGCGAGTCCGACTCTCCGTTCTCACGCCAAAGGGCGAACCGTTCCAGGCCTGCCCCTCTTATTGATTCGGCGCGGTAATGTTTGAAGTTCGTTCGCCTTGAGCTTATCGAAGGGGGGGGGCGGACTTCGACAGGCTCAGCCCGAACGGGAGTTGAGACTTCTTCGTGCCGGATCGATGGCTGTAACGTCGCCGCGCCACTTCGGCGCGGCGACGACCTTCAACAGCTACTTACTGCGTGCTTCTCAGTTGTCGAGAACGAACGGAGCCGAGTACTTGCCAACGTTTTCCTTGGTAATCAGCATGCACTCGAACAGTTGCTTCTCGGTCTTCGCACCGGTGCTGCCCGTGCGGATGAAGTTGTCAGCCTGCTTCACGCCTTCGGCGGCAAAGACGGCCACCGGCTGGAGAACCGTGTAGGCGAGTTCGCCGGCCTTGACGGCAGCAACTGCGTCAGGCGAGCCGTCGAAACCGCCGACGACGACGTCCTTCAGCTTGCCGGCCTTCTTCAACGCCGCGATTGCGCCCAACGCCATTTCGTCGTTGCCGCTGATCACGCCCTTGATGTCCGGGTTGGCTTGCATCATCGACTGCATCTTGTTGTGCCCCAGCGTGCGGTCCCAGTTGGCAACTTCAGCCGCAGCCTTGTTCAGGTCCGGGTACTGGCTGAGCACCGTCTTGAAGCCGTTCGAACGCGTTGCGGCGTTGTTGTCGGACGGCAGACCGATCAACTCGACGTACTTGCCCTTTTCGCCCATCGCCTTGACCCACTGCTGTGCACCAAGAGCAGCGCCCTGCGCGTTGTTCGAAACGAGCTGCGCCTTGGCCAGGCCTTCCTTGTTGATTTCGGCGTTGATCAGGATGACCGGGATGTTGGCCGCGATCGCCTTCTGCACCGCGCCGACCGAGCCGCTGGCGTTGGCCGGATCGAGCAGGATCGCAACCGACTTGTTGGTGATCGCCGTATCGATCAGCTTGCTTTCGGTGTTCGTATCGCCAGTGTGTGCACCGACAACTGCCGTGTAGCCCATTTTCTCGGCGGTAGCCTTGGCAACATTGCCTTCGGTGAACCAGTACGGGTTGGCCGGATCATTGACGATGATCGTCATCAGACCCTTGCCCTGGGCCATTGCTGCGCTGGCCATGAGAGGGGTAAGCACCAGAGCTGCAATCAGTTTACGGCGGGTAGTCTTAAACATTTTTACGTCTCCTCCTGGGTTGCTTCGTTGCACATGCCGAAGATCGGCGGGTAGTTCATCAGTTGAGCTTGGTTGCGGGCTCTTTCTGAGGAAGGGTTGGCGCACCCGCAGCGGGGGCGTTTTTCGGGCGTTTGCTGTACTGAATCGAGTTCAGCAACACCGCGAGTACGATGACGGCACCGGTGAACACGGTCTGCCAGTAGGCGGACACACCGATGATGACGAGACCGTCGGACAAGAAGCCGATGACGAAGGCGCCGAGCAGCGTGCCGCGCACATTGCCGCGCCCGCCGGTCAGTGCCGCACCGCCGACGACGACGGCAGCAATCGCCGTAAGTTCGTAGGTCACACCCGCGGTCGGACCGGCGGAGGTAAGCTGCGAGGACAGGACCAGGCCGGCGATGGCCGCGCAGACACCCGACAGCACATAGACAGTGATCGTCGTGTACTTGACGGGAACGCCCGACAGATCAGCAGCGCGCGCGTTGCCACCGGTGGAGTAAATCCAGCGCCCGAGGGCCGTCCGGTTGAGCAGGATGGTGGCGATGATGGCGACCGCAGCCATGACGACGACACCGATCGGCACGTTGAAGAAGGTGTTGAAACCCAGCCAGTTGAAGCCGGTATTGCCGAGTTCCGCCTTGCCGCCGAGGTCGTTGTAGGTCAGACCGTTGGTCATCAGCAGGGCGACACCGCGGGCGACGTAGAGCACACCGAGCGTGGCGACGAAGGCCGGTACCTTCAGGTAGGCGATCAGCACGCCATTGACGGCGCCGACGAAAGCGCCCAACGCACAGGTCAGCAGAACGACGACCCACACCGAAGGGTAGAGGACCGTGCCGAAGATCTTGAGCGTCACCCCCTGCATCAGCGCGCCGGCGACGACGCCGCACAGACCGAGCGTCGAACCGACCGACAGATCGATGCCACCCGTCAGGATGACGAGCAACATGCCGATCGCCAAGAGGCCATAGATCGCAACGTGCGACGCCATGACCAAGAAGTTGGCGGTAGAAAAGTAGACCGGCGACAGGATCGAAAACACGATCACGATCACGACCAACGCGAAGAACGCTCTCCCTTCGAGAAGCATTTTCACGATATCGAAGCCCCCACCGGCGGCTGGACTTCCTGATGCGCCCTGGGCGACTTTGCTAGCTGCGGACATGCGAACCTCCTCCTATTGTGACTTCATGCAACCAAGGCTTCGCCCGAGGCGGCCATGATCTGTTCTTTGCTGACATCGGGACCGAACTCGGCGGAGATCCGCCCACGAGCCATCACGATAATCCGGTGAGCGACGCTCAGGCACTCGCCGACTTCCGACGTCGAGTAGATGACGGCCAGCCCGTGTTTCGCCCGCTCGGCGATCAGGCGGAAGACTTCGGCCTTGGCGCCGATGTCGATCCCCCGGCTCGGCTCGTCGAGCAGCAGGACTTTCGGATTGGTCGCCAACATCTTGCCAATGACGACCTTCTGCTGATTTCCGCCCGAAAGGGAACCGATGGCGGCCGCACCGCCGCTCGTCTTGACCGTGACGCGCTTGATCGATTCGTTGACCAGCTCCTGTTCGATCTTCGGCGAGGTCAGAAGGCCGCGCACGAAAGCGCCGATGCTGGCGAGTGACAGGTTCTGGCCGACCGACATCGTCTGCACGAGCCCATCGCGCTGGCGATCCTCCGGCACGAGCGACAAGCCGGAAGCGATCCGCTCGGCGATGGTCAGCCCGGCCATGTCCTTGCCTTCGAGCACGGCCCGACCTTCGACCAGTTCGCCGCGGCCGGCCACGGCTTCCAGCAACTCGGTGCGTCCGGCGCCCATCAGTCCGTAGATGCAGACAATCTCGCCGGCGCGAACCTGTAGCGACATGTGATCGACAACGTTGGCACCCGAAGCTTCGGTAACGACCGCGTCCTCGATCGACAAAGCGACATCGCCAAATTTGTAGCCGGTCGGCGGGCTGCCCAGGTCGAAATTGTCGCCGACCATGTTGCGCACGATCCATTCGAGGTCGATCTCGGAACGCGGCGCCTTGGCCGTCATGTGTCCGTCGCGCAGGACGACCGCGTGGTCGGTGATCTGCAGCGCCTCTTCCAGGTGGTGCGAGATATAGACGATGGACACGCCGCGCGACTTCAGATCGCGAATGACCTTGAACAGGACTTCCACTTCCGACGCGGAAAGCGCCGAGGTCGGCTCGTCCATGATCAGGATGCGGCTGTTGACCGACAGCGCACGGGCGATTTCGACGATCTGCTGCTGGCCGAGGCGCAGGTCCTCGATCAGTGTCAGCGGATCAATATCTTCTTCGAGTTCGAGCATCAGCTCGCGGGCGATCCGCGCTTCCTCGGCGAAATCAACGCCGGTCGGCGTGCGTAGCTCGCGCCCCATGAAGATGTTGTCGCGCACCGACAGATTCGGCGCGAGGCTCAGCTCCTGGTGGATGATCGAGATGCCGTGATTGCGCGCATCGGTCGAGGATTCGAAAGTGATCGGCTCTCCATCCAGAATGATCTCGCCGTAGGTCGGCGGTTGAATGCCGGCCAGGATCTTCATCAGTGTCGATTTACCGGCACCGTTCTCGCCGAACAGCGTCGTCACTTCGCCGCGATGGATGTCGAAATTCACCCCATTCAGCGCGCGCACGCTGCCGAAAAACTTGGCGACGTTGCGCGCCGACATCACGGCCTCGCCCTTGACGCCGGCGGTGTTGGGCGCGGCACTCATGGCGCGACCTTGAAGCGCACTGGCGTCACCATCCAGTTCGCCGGATTGATCAGCTGGAACGCCCCGACAACCTCGACGGTCTTGCCCGGCAGCTTCTCACGGTCGAGTTCGCCGATCACCTGCGACTTGACCTCGTTGTTCAGCGCCGAACCCGCGTCCTGATATTCGATCTGGTTGGTGAATTGGCCGAAATCGATGGTGCCGGTGGCATCACGTACTTCTGTTCCGTTGATCGCCGGACCGGTTTGCACGCGAATCGTCGTGCCTTCCGGCATTCCTTCGACCTTGACCTTGAACACGCCGCTCGAGCCTTCGCCGACAACGCCCGTAAACTTGACCGGGAAGATCGGACCGACGCTGCCGGGCTTGCCGAATTTCTCGGCGGCCGCTGCCTTGTCCGCTGCGATCGCCGCGGACAGTTCCTTGGCATCGACTGCCGCCTTCTCGATCAGCCCCTGGATGCGCGGGAAGTCTTTCTTCCCGTACTCGGCCGGCGAAAACACGTCGGATTTAACCTGTTCGAGCGGCACCACCTTGGTACCCATCGATGCCGCGACCAACACGACGGCGCCGACTGCCAACCACACGAGCTGGCGGACGCGCGAAGCGCCACGCTGGCCTGCCGTCTTAGCTGTCACAGTTTTTTTTGCGCTCATGAGCGACGTCCTTCTGATTTGGGCAATGGCGCGCGCTGTTCAGCGGCTGCACACACCTCCCATTGGGCGACTGGGTATCTCATTCGCGATGCCTCCTTCAGAACTTTTGTAGGTACTGTTTCGTTTGGGTATCAACTTCGGCAACTTCGATCGAGCCGGCGCGCTCCCTGCAAATCGCGCCGGCCCGCCTTACATCAGGGCTTCAGCAAGACCTTGATCGATTCCATCGACTGCGCGACCTTCAGCGCCTCGTCCCACTCGGACAGCTTGTAGCTGTGAGTAACGACGCCCTTCGAGGTGCACAAGCCGCGGTTCAGGAGGTCGATCGCAACCGGGTAGCAGTAACCCGAGAGGTGCGCACCGCGCATGTCGAGGTGCTTCTCTTCGCCGATGATCGACCAGTCGACCGTCGTCTCGTGGCCGAAGACTGAGAACTCGACGAAGCGACCGAGCTTGCGGATCATCTGCAGGCCGGCGGTCACGCCGCTCGGATGGCCGGTTGCTTCGATATACACGTCGCAGCCGTAGCCGCCGGTCATTTCCTTGACGATCTTCACCGAGTCTTCGCGCGAGGGATTGATCACCACGTCGGCGCCGAATTGCTTGGACAGTTCGAGGCGGTCGTCGGCCATGTCGATGACGACCAGGCACTTCGGCGTCTTCAGCTTGGCGGCTTGAACCATGAACAGTCCAAGCGGACCAGCGCCGGCGATGACGACGACGTCGGAGAACTGGATGTCGCCGCGATTGACGGCGTGGATCGAACAGGACAGCGGCTCGATGACGGCGGCGTCTTCAAACGACACGGTTTCGGGGATCTTGTGGATGATGGCGCGTGCCGAGAGGCGCATGTATTCGGCCATGCCGCCGTCGGCGACTTCCTTCTGGAAGCCATAGACGTCATGCACTTCGCACATCCAGTGGTGGCCGGTGCGGCAGTAGTGGCAGCGACCACAGGGAACGATCTGCTCGGCGACGACGCGGTCGCCCATCTTTACGTTGTGGTATTCGGCAGCGCCTTCGCCGAGTTCGCAGACGACGCCCCAGAACTCGTGGCCGGAGATCACCGGCGCCTTGATGTACGACGGACGGCCGGCTTCCTTGTCGCCTCAGAAGCGCGGCGCACCGGCAAAGCCCTTGCAGTCGCCGGCGCAGATGCCGCACGACATGATCTTGATGATCACTTCATTCGGGCCGGCGGCCGGGCGCTTTACGTTCTCAAGCTTGTAGTCGTGCGGGGCGCGGCAAACAACGGCCAACATTTCTTCGTCATGATATTTCACAGAAAACCTCCTCATGGTTAATTGCAATCGACGCCAGGTGCGCCACGGTAAAACTGAAAACTTTTGATCTGCTGCGCTCGGCAAGCCACGCCCGTGCTCGCAGACTTCCTGGATGAGTACCAGGTACCCCGCCGGACCGCGAGGGCTCGGTCAGCGGCCCTTCTTCTCGTAGGCGGCAATCCGTTCGACCTTGGCCGCCGAGCTGCCGCCGTCGAAGGTGGACTGCAGATAGCGATCAACGATCACTTTCGCCAGCTCGGGGCCGATCACGCGGGCACCCAGGGTGATGATCTGCGCGTTGTTGCTGCGGCTGGCGCGTTCGGCCGAGAAGGTGTCGTGACATTGCGCCGCCCGGATACCCGGCACCTTGTTCGCCGAGATGGCCATGCCGATCCCTGTACCACAGAGCAGGATGCCCCGCTCGAACTGACCGGCAATGATCGCCTCGGCGACCTTGAACCCGACGTCCGGATACAACACGGGCTTGTTATCAAAAGTGCCAAAGTCGTTCACCTCATGGCCCTGCGCCACCAGGTGCGCCTTGATGATGTCGCGGAGTCCGCAGGCAGCTTCGTCACAACCAATCGCAATTTTCATGATCTACACACACTCTTCAAATGATCAGAAGTGTTACGACAGAACATTTGCTCTGTCATCGGTGCAGCAATTCTGGTGATCAATTTACCAAATGTCAACCGCGTGATCGTTTGTTCTCGCAATTAGCTTCGAGCGACAATACTGATCACGGCATTTTGACTCATTTCCGCCAAGCACCCCTTGATAACCAGTGGGTATGCACTAAAAGTGGCAGATGAACAGCCAAATAGGACAAATTTTCCACGAGATACGCTATTGATCATTTGCTCATTCGTGACTATGATGCTCAGGCAGCCAGCAAGGGATACGCGCTGACAGAGTGAATTTCAAGACCAACCCACCTTTCACCCCCAATCACTTCTGGGAAAACTCACTATGACTATGAACAGAATCATCAACAACGCAGACCTCGTGGTTGAGGACATGCTCAAAGGCTGGCTGGTAGCGCACGCCGACACGGTCGTCGCCACCGACAATTCACGCGTGGTCAAACGCGCACGCGCCCCCGAAGCCGGCAAGGTGGGCGTCGTCACCGGCGGCGGCTCGGGCCACGAACCCGCCTTCCTCGGCTACGTCGGCGACGGTATGGTCGACGCGGTCGCCATCGGCGAGATCTTCTCCTCACCGACCGCCAAGAGCTTCCTCGACGCCATGCGCGCCGCCAACGGCGGTGCCGGTGTCGCCTGTCTGTACGGCAACTACGCCGGCGACAACATGAACGTGAAGATGGCCATCTCGATGGCCGAACGCGAAGGCATCACGGTCAAGACCGTCGTCGCCAACGACGACGTCCCGTCCGCCCCGAAGGGTGACGAAGCCAAGCGCCGCGGTGTGGCCGGTGAAATCCTGATGTGGAAGGTCGGTGCCGCCAAGGCCGCGATGGGCGGCTCGCTCGACGAAGTCATCGCCGCCGCACAGAAAGCGATCAACAACACGCGCAGCATCGGCATTGGCCTCTCCGCCTGCATCATCCCGGCCGTCGGCCACGCCAACTTCACGATCGAAAACGGCAAGATGGAAGTCGGTATCGGCCACCACGGTGAGCCGGGCATCGACGTGCGCACCACGGTCAGCGCGGCTGAAATGGCCGAACTCATGCTCAAGGTGGTCCTGCCGGACCTCCCCTTCGGAAAGGGTGACCGCGTCGCGCTCCTCGTCTCCGGCCTGGGCGCCACGCCGATCATGGAGCTTTACATCCTCTACGGCGAACTCGCCAAGCGCCTGGAAGCACACGGCATCACCGTCGTCTTCAACAAGGTCGGCAACCTCTTCACCTCGCTCGAGATGATGGGCGTGACGCTGACGATGATGAAGGTCGACGACGAACTCGAAGCCTGCCTGAAAGCGCCTTGCGATTGTGTCGGCATCAACGTTGCCGGCAACGCTTCGGCCGGACGCAGCTACAGCGGCTCGCTCGAAGGCGCCGCCAAGACGGCTGCTGCGGCAGCCCCCGCAGCCAAGACGGCCGCCGCACCGCGTACGATCAGCGGTCCGACGGTGGCGATGGCGACGGCAGGTGACGTGGTGCGCGATCTGATCACGACGATCAACAGCAACCGCGCCTTCCTCTCGGAAATCGACGGACTGATCGGCGACGGCGACCACGGCATCAACATGAGCAAGGGCTTCACCGGCTGCGGCACGCGTCTCGACGCGCTCGGTGCCGCAGCCAATGAACTGCCCAAGGCGTTCGAACAGCTTTCGCAAGCGTTGATGGACGACATCGGTGGTTCGATGGGCCCGCTCTACGGCAACTTCTTCCTCGGCTTCGTCAATATGCTGGAGGCGTATCCCGAGATGGACGCCAAGCTGTTCGGCGAAGCGCTCGCCGCCGCCGTCTCCAACGTGCAGGGCATGGGCAACGCCAAGGTTGGCGACAAGACGCTGATCGATACGATGGTGCCGGCGCTCAACGCCTACACCGAGGCCGTCGGTGCGGGCTCGAGCTTTGCCGATGCCTTGAAGGCGATGAGCGTCGCGGCCGAAGCCGGCAAGAATTCGACGAAGGATCTGCAGGCGCGCATCGGCCGTTCGGCTCGCCTCGGGCCACGCTCGATCGGCGTGCTCGATGCCGGCGCCACGTCCTGCTTCCTGATCCTGCAGTCGATCAGCAACTCGCTGCAGCGGCACCTCGCCAAGTAACAACGCGGATTGCAGTCCTCCTCTTCGCGACCGTCATGCGCTGCATGCGGTCGTGTTTTTTTGTGAACAAAGAAGCCGGGTACCCTTGCGGACACCCGGCTTCTTGTTTAGTGCGGTGTATTACTTTCTCAGCACGGAAACGCCTGTGTCGATGACGGCCGGACCGGTGCTCAGATCGGCCAGCGCAGCGTAGGCTTGGGCGACACCGAGGTAGCCCATCGTATAGGGGTTCTGCGCCATCGCGGCCTTCAATGCGCCACTCTTCAGGAGGCCAAGGATCGCGTCGGACTTGTCGAAGCCGATACCGACGATCGGCTTGCCGGAAGCCTTGATCGCGTTGCCGACGCCGACGGTCGAACCTTCATTCGCGCCATAGAGGCCGACGAGGTCGCCGTTGCCGGAGATGAAGCCGGTGGCGGCTTCCTGCGAGGCGGCGGCGTCGCCGTCCTTGTACTCTGTGGTCAGGATCGTGTAACCGGCAGCGCTGACGACGCCACGGAAGCCGTTTTCACGCTCCATCGTCGAGTTGGTCGCCGTGTTGACGCTGACGATACCGATCTTGCCGGCCGACTTGCCCGCCGCCTTGAGCTCGTCGATCATCGTCTTGCCCGCCAGCGCGCCGGCCTGGAAGTTGTTGGTCGACAGCGTGGCGATCGCCGGCACTTCCGCGCCCGAGTCCACGTAGATGATCTTGACGCCCTTGCTCTGCGCGTTCTTCACGGCGGCGCTGATCGCCTTCGGATCGTTGGCGGCGAGCAGAATCAGGTTGGCCTTGTCGGCGACGGCGTTGTTCACCGCCTCGATCTGTTTGGCATTGTCCTTGACGTCCGGCGCATCCCACTTGTACTTCAGGCCGACGGCCGCAGCCATCGTCTTGGCACCTTCGTCAACCTTGACCCAGTGCTGGTCCATCTTGTCCATCGTGATCAAATAGACCGTCTTGCCTTTTGCGTCCGCAGCCGATGCCGCCGGCGCGACGACCGACAGGGAAACCGCCGCCATCGTTGCCATCGTCAGAACTTTGAGTGCTTTCTTCATTGTCACTACCTCCACTGTTTATGAGAACTACGCCTGGTCATTGCCCTGGTGGGCATGAATTCCTGAATACGGTACGAAGCAATCGTTAGCGCTTCTTGAGGAAGCTGAATTTCCCGCCGCGGGCGATGCGGTCGATCAGCACCGAGATGATGACGACGACGCCGATCACCAGATTGCGCAATGCGAGCGGCGCACCGGCGAACTGCAGGCCATTGTTCAACACGCCCCAGATGAACGAGCCGATGACGGTGCCGAAGAGCAGCCCCTGGCCACCCATCGTGCTGACGCCGCCGATGACCGACGCGGCCACCGCGTTCAATTCGTAGGACATACCGGCGTTCATCGTCCCCATGCCGCTCTGCGCCGTGAGCATCAGGCCGACGATGCCGGCAAGGAACGAGCTGAACACGTACACCTTGGTCTCGGCGACGACCACGTTGACACCCGAGAGCTTCGCCGCCTCGTAGTTGCTGCCGATGGCATACGTGTGGCGGCCGGTGCAGGTCTTGCCGAGGATGAAGGCAAAGACGAGAAACAGCGCGATGCCGATCCAGATCGGGTTGTACAGGCCGAGCGTATCGCCGTAGTAGAAAATGCTCTTGAAGCCATCGGCGGCTTCCGGGATGCCGTCGGTATTCATATTGCCGTTCGCAAGCTGGGCGATGCCGCGCGCAATGATCATCGTTCCGAGCGTGGCGATGAAGGCCGGCAGCTTGGTCAGCGAAACCAGCAGGCCGTTGACCAGGCCGACGAGACAGCACGCGGCGAGGGTGACGCCACTGGCAACCCACGGATCCATCCCGCCTTTAGTCATCAGGGTCGCCGAAATCATGCTCGACATGCCGGCGACGGAACCGATCGAGAGATCGATGCCGCCGGTAATCATCACGAACGACTGGCCGATGCCGATGATCATGATCGGTACCACCTGACGCAGGAGGTTGGTCGTATTCTCGCCCGAGAAGAACGACGGATTGATGATGCCGAATACGATGCTCATCACGCACAGGGCCGCCGTGACCGAAATGACCTGACCCATGCCCCTGATGGCCAGAATCTCTTTGAAGTAGTTGTTTTTCATGTGAGTCTGTCTTTAGTTATCGGTTACTGATTCAACGCTGCAACGTCGGATTGCACGTTGTACTGCGTCGCATAGCGGAGGATTTCATCCTGCGTCGCCTCCTTCGAAACGAGGTTCCCGGTAATCCGGCCGTTGCACATGACGAGGATGCGGTCGCTCATGCCCATCACTTCCGGCATCTCGGACGACACGAAGAGCACGCCGATGCCGCGTGACTTCAGCTCGTTCATGATCGAGTAGATTTCGACCTTGGAAGCGACATCGATACCGCGCGTCGGCTCGTCGAAGATGACAACGCGCGCGTCGCGCACCAGCCATTTGCCGAGCACGACTTTTTGCTGATTGCCGCCGGACAGATTTTTGGCCGTCTGTTCGCCGGACGGCGTCTTGATGTGCAGATCCTGGATGGCGCGGCGCGACAGCTCCTTCTCGACGCCGCTGCGCACGACGCCCCAGCGGTTGCAGATGCGGTCGAGGTTGGCCAGGCCGACGTTCTCGCGGATCGACAACTCGGTGCACAAACCCTGCTTCTTGCGATCTTCCGGCCCGAGCACGATGCCGTGCTCGATGGCGTCGAGCGGATGGCGGACGTGGATGACCTCGCCGTCGAGCCTGATCGTACCGCGCTCGATCGGATCGGCGCCGAAGATCGCGCGCACCAGTTCGGTCCGCCCGGCGCCCATCAGCCCGGACAGCCCGATGATCTCGCCGGCGTACAGGTCGAACGACACGTCCTTGACCATGCCCGAGTCGAGGTGGGTAACTTCGAGGATCTTCTTCCCCTTGGCGACCGGGATATGCGGGAATTTCTCCTTGATCTCGCGGCCGACCATCATGGCGATGATCTCGTCGAGCGTCGTTTCGGCGAAGTTGCGCGTGGCGACATAGCGCCCGTCGCGGAAGATCGAAACGCGATCGGTGATTTCCTTGAGCTCGTCGAGCCGGTGCGAGATATAAACGATGGCGCAACCGTGGTCGCGCAGATCCCGCACGATGCGGAACAATTCGGCGATCTCGCGCTCGGTCAGCGCCGACGTTGGCTCGTCCATGATCAGGATGCGCGCGTTGGTCGACAGCGCCTTGGCGATCTCGACCATCTGCTGCTTGGACACCGGCAACTTCTTGACCACGGTGCGGGGATCGATATCGATCTTCAGCTTACGCAGGATTTCGGCGGCCTGCCGATCCATCTCGCGCTGGCGGATGACACCGCGCGCATGCGCCTCGCGGCCGAGGAACATGTTCTCGGCGACCGTCAGGTCGGTGCACATGTTCAGTTCCTGGTGGATGATGGCGATCCCGAGCTCCTGCGCCTTCTTCGGCGTCAACTCGTCGATTTCGTGACCTTCGAGGCGGTAGCTCCCCGAATCGCGCTGGTAGATGCCGCTGATGATCTTCATTAGCGTCGATTTGCCCGCTCCATTCTCGCCGAGCAGGGCGTGCACTTCGCCCGCCTTGAGACTGAAGCTGACATCGTCAAGCGCTTTTACACCGGGAAATGACTTGCTGATCCCCGACAATTCCAGCAGATACTTCTCCACGTTTCCCCTCTCCTTGACATCCCGATTTTCGGCCTTCGGCGTTGGCGCTACGGCCTCAAACGGTTGTCGTTCAGTTGTGGGACGAGCGTAGCATCAGCATTTTTGCCAATCAAAGGTCATTCTTTTGGTGAAGGGGGTCATTCTTCTGATTGATTGAAATTTTCCTGCGTGCGCTTTCGGCCTCGGACGCGCTCGACGTCAGAATGAGCACGGCAATGCCTTTCCTGAGCAGCAGGTCAATGAAGATCGCACTGATTTCTTCCAGGGTCTTGTCGACCGAACTGTAGGGCTTGACGCAAACCACGACGCCCGGTTTGTACAGGTGCCAGCGGCAGTAAACCAGTTTGTGCAGATCCTGTGCGCTCAGTTCGTCAGGGTATTTGTTCAACACGTCCGCGTCGAAGAAGGGACTGTATTCCTTCAGGCAACTGCTCACGTACGTTGGATTGAGCCAGAATCCGCTGGCTTTGCGGCTGGACGGCAAGCAGAGGTTCTCGATCGCGGACAGATCGCGAAAGATCATGCTGTCGGCCGGGTTTTCCGCGATGAATGCGACCTTCTGATCGAGCGCCTGCCAGGCGTTGCACGCGGCAAATTCAACGCCGTTCGCGAGAATGCGTCCGCGGAGCGGTCGATGCTCACCGCTGAGCAGGGCGCGAATTTCCTCGATCCCTTTCCCCGCCTGGTCCAGGATGCAAAGCTCTTCGCCCTGCACGAGCGAGAAGCTGAGGTCGTCGAGAACGCCGGAACTCACCTGGTCAAAAACGAGAACCTCGGGGAGCGCGTAGCCTTCCCCGGCTGCTGACCACCAATCTTCCGGATGCGTGGTATCGCGCTTTCTGGCAAAGCAGGTCTTCAGCGCCTCATCACTGAACGTTCCGCCCGCGAAGGTCCAGAAATTGCGACCGTTCTTGATCACTACCACGCGCTCGGCGTAGCGGGAAAGCGTCCCGACCGAACTCTCGACCATGAGAAGACCGATACCGCGCGTCTTGAGGCGGGCAGCGAATTCGAGCAGTTTCTCGATGCTCGAATCCGGCAGAAAGCTCGCAAGATCCTTGAAGACGACGATCTGCGCGCCGAGCGCAATCGCCTTGAGCACTTCGAGGCAACACCGGTCGACGTCCGAGAGGTTTCGCGCCAGAGTCTCGGGGGCGATCGACATCCCGAATTCGTCGATCAGCTGGCGTGCCTGGATATCCAGCAGCGCATGGTCGATGACACCCGCCTTGACGCCTTTGCGGATGACGAAGATGTTCTCTGAAACGCTCAGCACGTCGATCAAGGTCCGCGCGGAATGAATGACGCCGACCTTGCGCCGTCGATGGAGATTGCTCTCCTCGAATGGGCTCGGTTCGCCCGACAGGTACATGCGTCCGGCGACGGCGCCGATCTGGCCGGCGATCAGGCGAACCAGATCGTCCTTCACGGCCGCGTGGGTCGAGAACACGCCCAGGATTTCGCCAGCGTTGAGAACCAGGCTGAAATCGTCCAGCGATTTCTGCCCGTGCTCGCCGAGCGAAACGCTCTCCATCCGGAGCAGTTCGCGCCGCATGCGCTCAAACGTCCGCGCGTCGCTTCACGGGCAGCTGGATTTCGACCGTGGTGCCCATGCCTTCGATGCTGGAAACACGAAGTCCGTACTGCTCGCCAAAGAGCAACTTGATCCGGTTGTTAACGTTCGCGAGAGCGATTCCACCGCGATGCTTTTCGTCTCGGCCGGACGCAGCCTCCGGAGACACCAACCGCCGACCGAGCTCTTCAAGCACTTCTTCGCTCATGCCGATGCCGTCGTCCTTCACGTCGATCAACAGGCGACTGCCATCGGTTGCGATATCGACCGAAACTTGTCCCGGCCCCACCTGCCCCTCCAGGCCATGAATGATCGCGTTCTCAATGATCGGCTGCAGCGTCAGTTTCGGAATCATGAAGTCCACGGCTGCCTCGCTGCCTGCCTCAAGCGTCACCTGCATGCTGATCCGCTCGCCGAACCGGTAATTCTGGATCGCGAAGTAGTTCTCGGCGTTGCCCAACTCTTCTTCAAGCGACACCAGGTTGTCCATGTTCGAGATCGTGTAGCGGAAGAAGGTGGCCAAGGCCTCGGTGATCGTCGCGATATCCCGCATTCCCACCGACAGCGCATCGCCGCGAATCGCTTCCAGCGTGTTGTAAAGGAAGTGCGGGTTGATCTGGTTCTGTAGCGCCAGATACTGCGCTTGCCGGTTCGAGAGGCGGTTGACTTCCTGGTTGTCGAGCAAATGGCCGATCTTCGCCAACGACAGCTTCTCGGCCGAGGTGAAGAAGACCGGCTTGCTGAAGATCGCTTTGGAGTCGTAACCGCGGTTGAATCGCAGGTACAGTGCTTCGATCTCGCGCAACGGCGCAATGATCGAACGATAGAGATAAAACGTGTTGACCGAGAACACGATCAGCAACAATCCAGCCGACCTGCCACCGAAAACGTCATTCATGTAGAACGCCACCCCGAGCAGCGCATAGCAACCGAGACAGAACAACAAGCGCCTGATTAGTCCCCAGCGTTCGTCAAACATCGCAGCACAGTCTCGCTAGTCCATTGAATCAATGAAATTGCACCCCATATAGGGGGCATGGGAAAGATGAATCTGAGTGAATTGGAGCGGGACGAGTTGGAGGGCTTGCAGCGCAAGCGGACGGCGCCGGTGGCGCAGGTTA
>NZ_JAGOIT010000140.1 GCF_017995515.1 Propionivibrio sp. | reverse complement strand
GCATCATCAGCTTGGCCACCTCCGACAATCGCCGATGGCGGATTTCCGTTTCGCCGTGCGTCGTCACCGATTCCGACTCGATCAGCGCCACGGCGAACACCTTGGTGATGTGGTCAACCAGCGGCTGCAACAGCAGCAGCCGCCAGTTCTCGTCGGCCATCGGCACGAAGAACTCGCCGAACAGGTGCTCGCAGATGTACTCCTCGATCCAGCCCGCCAGTTCGGCCGTGTTGACCTGCAAATACGGTTTTGCACCGTGGCTTGCCATGTCCTTGGCGATCTTGCCGGTCTTCGGCAGCGGATGGCTCAGCGCCTGACTGATGCGGCGCGTGAGGCGCATCAGCAGGTCGTTGTAGCCCGTCACACTCATCACCGCGCCGTCGACGCGGTAATCGCCAAACAGCGTCTGGCTCTGCAAATCCTGCGAGGTGAACACGTCGCCCTTGCCCAGCATCTCGGCCAGTTGTGCACGCGAAAGCTGGGTGAAGCGCGGCAAGGTCGCCAGATCGGGCGCGTGATGCTCCAGCCAGTCTTCGGTTTCGCGCAGCACGAACGGAATGGCGAAATCGAATTTCTTGTAGTCGTCGCGCAGGCCGACCGCCAGCAGGTCGCCGGTGCTGGTCTTGTCCGGGTCGTCGTCATCGGAAAATCCGGCCAGCCCGGCGTTCATCAACTCATCGTAGAACTGGCTGAATGCCGGATGCTCGACGATGGTCAGCACGTCGATCAGGTTATTTGGCGGCTGCTTGGCGGTCAGCAACTCCCGGTTTTCGCGCTTCAGTTCGGCGTACTCCGCCTCGCGCCACATCAGCCGCAAACCGCGCCCGATGGTCTGCTCCAGCAGAATTTGCGCCTGCGACGAGCGCAGCGGCACGATCACGCAGATATTGTTCACGTCGAAGCCCTCGCGCAGCATCAACACGCTGACGATCACGCGCGGCGCAGCATGGGCATCGACGTTGAACAGCCGTTCGCGCACCGGCGCCCAGTCCTTCTCGCCGAGTTCCGCCTTCTTGCCCGAGTCGATAGCCATCACCTCGTCGTCGCCCATTCCTTCATCGCGCAGGAACCGCACCACCAACGGCGACACCGTCGTGTCTTCGCACACCACCAGCATCTTCGGATGGCGGTCCGGATCGACACCGGCAAAATCGGCCTCCAGCTTCTTCAGCTTGGACAGCCCCGCCCGCAACATCACCCGCTGCCCGTCCGAAAGCGTCGGATTGCCGTCCGCATCGCGCACGGCCTTGAACTCCAGCGGCAGCGCACCGATTTCCTTGCGCCGGTCGAGGACCAGCGATTTCACCAGTCCCTGCCGCATTGCAGTCGTCAAATCGAAGTCGGTGATGATGTGCGGGAAAAAGAGCTTCTTCTTGTTCTTGCCGCTGCCCACGTCGTTGTACGGCGTCGCCGAAAAGTCCACCTGCACGAAACGCCGCCCCTTCGGCGCGGCAATCGTCGACAGGCTCTTTTGCCACTCCACCTCGGTGACTTCGCCTTCACGCTTGAACTCGTGGATGTGGTGCGCCTCGTCGTTGAACACCATCAGGTCGGGCAGTTCGGCCAGATAGGCCAGCACGTTGCCGCGCGCCCAGCGGCGGTCGAGCACGTCGAGGCTGTTGCCCGTCGCCCTGCCCGGCGTCAGCGGCAGCAGGCCGGCGATGATTGCCTGCGGATCGGACAGCGCGCCCGGCGCACTCATTTCCGGCGGTGATTTTTCGTCTGACGCTTCCTCGGGCGCATCGCTGAGCAGATGCCAGTTGCAGATCGCCAGCAGCCCGTTGCCGGTCGCCTTGAGGCCGATTTCCTCCTTGCGGCAGGTGTTGCCGCGCACGAAGCCGAACACCGCCTCGCGCGCCGCCTCCGGGATGAACAGGTCGGCGAACTTCGCCACGTCGGAGGTAGCGAAATCGCGCGCGCCGTCGCGCTCCTTGCCGAGAAAGGCATCGAGCAGGCGCTCATAGACGATCAGCCCCGGCGCGACGATCAGGAAGTTGCGAGTAAACCGCCCATCGACGCCCCCGGCCGCCTGTTGCGCGCTGCGGTTAAGCAGTTGCCAGATCAGCAGTGCCTGCAACACCCACGTTTTTCCGGTGCCGGTCGCCATCTTCAGACAGTACTTTGGGTGTGCGTGCTTGGCTTCACTCACTTCGGCCAGCCGCTTGCCGGCCAGCAACGCATCGGGCACCACCTGTTCATACAGCGACTTCAGCGTCGCCGCGCCGATTACCTCATGCGCGACGATGGCGTTCAGGATCGCCTGTTGCTGGCCGGGGTGGAAATTGAGATGCCCACGCGCCGTCACCATCTCGCGCCCGAACCACCAATGCAGCAAAGCCGCCGTCGTCGGCGTCACCAGATCGAAAATGTCGGCGACGCCGTCTTCGAGATGCTGGCACAACGTCTGTGTACGCTGCGTCAGCGCATCGGCCAGCGCCAATTGTTCGCGTGATTCCGGGGCGCTCATTGCATTCCCTCCACACCAACCGACATCGCGACTTCCGCCTCGAAACCGAACACATCCACCGCCCGCACGCACACCCGGCGCGGCCCGGTTTTCGCCGGCACCGTCAGCACCGCCTGCGTCACCACGCGCAACGGATCGCCGTCGCTCTCGGCATTGCCGCGATAGTCCTGCCACACCGAGCGAAACACCTGCCCGTCGTAATCCGGATCGACGGCCCAATACTCGATCAGGGCCAACGGTTCGGCATTCATCACTGCCTGCAGCTTCGCGCGATTCGCCTCGTCGAGATTGATTGCCTCGGGCGAGAGCAAAATGTAGTTGTCGAGGACAACCGTGATCGTCTCCGAGAAACCCACGTCATTCCGGCTTTCGCCGGAATCCAGTGGTACACCCGACGCCGCTTCTGGATTCCGGCTTTCGCCGGAATGACGGATTCTGCGTACCGGCTTGATCTTCAGATACTGCAAACTGGCAAAGCGCACCGTGCCGCGCAACTTCTCCAACCCGCCCTTTTTCTTCAAGCGGTCGAGCAGATCGGGCGGAATCACCAGCACCTCCAGCCCCGGGTCGTTGAGCGCGGTGATCGCCTCGGCAATCGCCGGCTCGAAGTTCCAGCCCAGCACCACCACCTTGTCCCAGCCGCCGAGCAAGCTGTCGCGCTGCGCCAGTGCCTTTTTCAGCGTCGCCGCGCCGGTCAACTTGTTCGGCGAATCGGCATGGACCAGCGTGCGCACGCCGCCGCCGATGATCGAACCGAGATTGCGCGTCGGGTTGTCGTCGGGCGACAGCGGCAAGGCGCCGAACAGCGAGAGAACGATCTGCGCCAGATCACCGACGCGGAAATCGCGCCCGAGCGAGGTCTTCGCCGCCTCGACCTGATAGTCGCCGATGGCCTGATAGAGGAAGGGCTGCGCATTCTGGTCGATCAGGCGCTTGCGCATGATCATGCACGCCGGTTTGCCGAGATCGGAGGTGATCCAGCGCCGACCGAGTTTCTCGGCGACGGCGGCGGTGGTACCGGAACCGCCGAAGAAGTCGGCGACGAGGCCGTTTTCGGGGCAGGAGGCTTGGACTATGCGATCAAGGAGCCTCTCAGGTTTTTGAGTCTCATATCCGAGTCGTTCAGCCCCGCTCTTGGTCATTCTTGCATCAAGCCAAAGGTTCTGAATCGGCTTGCCGGGGTCTTCGTCAAGGTAACTTTTGTAGTAAGGAGTCCCGTTTCTTGTGTAGTAAAACCTACCTTCGCGTTCCAGGCGGTCGATATTCTCCTGTGTTTGAGCCCAATGGCGGCCTTTCGGAGGGATCAGCAATTCGCCGCGAAAAAAACGTGCAGGTCCATCACCCTTGCCTGTGAAAGTATTTGGGTAAAAAAGACGGCCAGTTCCCTCTTCCTCGATGTACCGCTCTGATATGTACTCGTCGTCGAAAGGAACGTGTTGAGTCACAAAGAAATAACGCTCTCCTTTCCCATAGAAATAGATCGATTCCGTGACGTTGCCAAATCTGTTTGCATCGTTATGAGCACCGAATTTTTGCCACACGACTTCATTGCAAAAATTCTCTCTTCCAAACACCTCATCCATCACAATCTTCACGTAGTGCCCGACATGCCAGTCGAGATGCACGTAGATCGACCCGGTATCGGCCAGCAATTCGCGCATCAGGATCAGGCGCGGGGTGATCATTTCGAGGTAGGAGGCGGTGCCGTCGCTCCAGGTATCGGAGTAGGCGAACTGTTCGATCACCGTCGGTTTCTGTTCCAGTTCGACGCCCGGCAGGGTGATTTTGGTGCGGTAATCGGCCTTGGAATCGAACGGCGGGTCGATGTAGATCAGGTCAATCTTGCCGCGCAGGCTGGGTAGACCGCTCGCCTCATCGCCCGCCAATAACGCCGCCATCGCCAGCAGGTTGTCACCATAGACCAGCCGGTTGCGCCACGGGATCGCCGGCGCCGCATCACCCAACGATGGCTGCACGTTGCCGAACAGTCCGTCCTGGACGGAGGCCAACGCGTTTTGCCGCAGGTTCTGGCTGATCCAGTCACTCTCCTTGCTGTCACGCGCGGGCAGTACCCATTCGCGAGTTTGCAGGCCGACGCGGTGACGGCCTTCAAGGCTTTCGAGAATCTTCTCGGCGCGCTCGCGCCCGCGTTTGACGATCTCGGGCAGTTGTTCGATGAGGGATTTTGGCATCGCTGAACTCATGGCAAATAACTAAACCGCAAGTTTAGCCTTTTGCTAAACCAACAATCCAGTTTATCCACGAACTTAACTGCTGGTTACCGTTCCGGCATGGAGAATGCCAAAGCCGAATTCGCCAAGCGCCTGACTATCGCCATGCAGGTCGCCGGTTACGAGGCGCGACCTGCTGTCCTGGAACGGGAGTTCAATCAGCGCTACTGGGGGAAACCTGTGACACTGCAAGGCGTCCGCCGCTGGTTGCGCGGGGAAGTCATTCCGCCGCACGACAAGGTAGGAGTCCTCGCCGACTGGTTGAATGTCACTCCACAGGAACTTGGGTTTGGCAAATTGCCGGTACGCATCGCTGAACGCCGCAAACGCTGGGACGACGGCATCGGTTTTCAGGAACGCGAAATCATCGAGGCGTTTCTCAGCCTGCCGGTGCCGCAAAGGCGCGTGCTGCGCGAGGTGATCGAAGCCTTCGTCAAGGCCTATTCGGCGGAATCGGCGAACACGCCCTGAACGCGCCGTGACGGTTCAGCGCTCGTTGATCTGCGGCTGTAACGCCGGAACCCGACGCGCAGCTCTTTGCTAGAATGTCGGGCTTGCCGCAAGCGGCTCCACCCACACTTTTCCGAGCTTCGATCGCTGCCCATGACCCGCAAAATTCTCGTCACTTCCGCGCTGCCGTACGCCAACGGCTCCATCCATCTCGGCCACCTTGTCGAGTACATCCAGACCGACATCTGGGTGCGCTTCCAGAAGATGCAGCCGAAGGACAAGGTCGCCGAATGCTGGTACTGCTGCGCCGACGACACGCACGGCACGCCGATCATGCTGCGCGCGGAGAAGGACGGCATCACGCCGGAAGCGCTGATCGAGCGCGTGCATGGCGAGCATTCACGCGATTTCGCCGGTTTCCATGTCGCCTTCGACAATTTCTACAGCACGCACTCGCCGGAAACGCAGGAATGCGCCAATGAAATCTACGCGCGCCTGAAAGACGCCCAGCTGATCGAGAAGCGTACGATCGAGCAGTACTACGACCCGCAAAAGCAGATGTTCCTGCCCGACCGCTTCATCAAGGGCGAATGCCCGAAGTGCGGTGCCAAGGACCAGTACGGCGACAACTGCGAGAGCTGCGGCGCGGCCTACACGCCGAATGAGCTGAAGAATCCGTATTCCGCCATCTCCGGCGCGACGCCTGAACTGCGTAATTCCGACCACTATTTCTTCAAGCTCTCCAGCGACTCGTGCCAGAGTTTCCTGCGCCGCTGGACGCGCGAGCCGGGTCGCCTGCAATCGGAAGCGTCGAACAAGATGCAGGAGTGGTTAGGCACCGAAGGCGAGAACAAGCTGACCGACTGGGACATCTCGCGCGACGCGCCGTATTTCGGCTTCGAGATCCCTGACGCACCGGGCAAATACTTCTACGTCTGGCTCGACGCGCCAATCGGCTACATGGGTTCGTTCAAAAACCTGTGCGGCAAGAAAGGTCTCGATTTCGACGAATACTTCAAGCCGGATTCCAAGACCGAGTTGTACCACTTCATCGGCAAGGACATCCTCTACTTCCACGCGCTGTTCTGGCCGGCAGAGCTCGAGCACGCCGGCTACCGCACACCGAGCGGCCTCTGCGTGCACGGCTTCCTGACCGTCGACGGCGCCAAGATGAGCAAGTCGCGCGGCACCTTCATCACCGCCGAGAGCTACCTGAACACCGGCCTCAATCCGGAATGGCTGCGCTACTACTATGCCGCCAAGCTGAACGCGACGATGGAAGACATCGACCTCAACCTCGACGACTTCATCGCCCGCGTCAATTCCGACCTCGTCGGCAAGTACGTGAACATCGCCAGCCGCTGCGCCGGGTTCATCGGCAAGAAGTTTGAAGGCAAGCTCGCTACCACGAACGCCGAATGGCTCAAACCGCTAAGAGACGCGGCATCGAACATCGCCGAAGCGTATGAAGCCCGCGAATTCGGCCGCGCCCTGCGCGAAGTGATGGCCTTGGCCGACGCCGCCAACGTTTTCGTCAATGACAAGAAACCGTGGGAACTGGCCAAGCAGGAAGGCAAGGAGGCCGAGTTGCACGCTGCCTGCTCGCAGGCCATCGAAGCCTTCCGCCTGCTCACGCTGTACCTCAAGCCGGTGCTGCCGAAGGTCGCCGAAGCCGTCGAAGCCTTCCTCGACATCGCGCCGCTCGGCTGGACGGATGCGGCGACGCCGCTGCCGGCCG
>NZ_JAGOIT010000139.1 GCF_017995515.1 Propionivibrio sp. | reverse complement strand
ATGGCGATCGACTCGAACGTGCTGATCAACGAGCGCATACGGGAAGAGTTACGCCAGGGAGCGACGCCGCAAGCGGCGATTCACACGGGTTATGACCGGGCATTCGACACGATTCTCGACTCGAACATCACCACCCTGATCGCCGGTATCGCCCTGCTCGTCTTCGGCTCCGGCCCGGTGCGCGGCTTCGCGGTCGTGCATTGCCTGGGCATCCTGACCTCGCTGTTCTCCTCGGTCGTTGTCTCTCGTGCCTTGGTCAACCTGATCTACGGCCGCCGTCGCAAGCTCGAATCGTTGTCGATCGGTCACATCTGGAAGCCGGGCAACACGACCTCTGTGGCATCGACCAAATAAGGACGTACGAAGATGGAATTCTTCCGCATCAAAAAAGATATCCCGTTCATGCGCCACGCGCTGGCGTTCAACATCTTCTCGCTCATCACCTTCCTGCTGGCCGTTTTTTTCCTGTTCTACAACGGTCTGCATCTTTCGGTCGAGTTCTCCGGCGGGACGCTGATCGAGGTCAGCTACTCGCAGGCCGCCGATCTCGAAAAGATCCGCGGCGGATTGGCGAATGCCGGCTACACCGACATCATGGTTCAGAACTTCGGTTCCAGCCAGGACGTGATGATCCGCCTGCCGCTCAAGGACGAGCAGAACTCGGCCAAGATCGGCGAATCGGTGATGGCCGCGCTGGACGCCGAAGCGCCCGGCGCGACGCTCAGCCGCGTCGAGTTCGTCGGTCCGCAGGTCGGCCGGGAACTCGCCGAGAACGGCTCGATGGCGCTCCTGCTCATGATTCTGGGTATCGTCGTCTACTTGGCGATCCGCTTCGAATGGCGCTTCGCCGTGTCGGCGATCATCGCCAACCTGCACGACGTGGTGATCATTCTCGGCTGCTTCGCCTTGTTCCAGTGGGAATTCTCGCTACCGGTCCTGGCCGCGGTGCTCGCCGTGCTGGGCTACTCGGTCAATGAATCGGTCGTCGTCTTCGACCGCGTGCGCGAGACCTTCAAGAAAGTGCGCGGTCTGACCACGCCGCAGGTGCTCGACCACGCGATCACCAGCACCATCTCGCGCACCATCATCACGCACGGCTCGACGCAGTTGATGGTGCTCTCGATGCTGCTATTCGGCGGCGAGACGCTGCACTACTTCGCCGTTGCGCTGACCATCGGCATCTGCTTCGGCATCTACTCGTCGGTGCTCGTCGCCAGCCCGCTCGTCATGTGGCTCGGCGTCTCGCGTGAGAACTTCATCAAGGTCAGCAAGCAGGTTGAAGGCGCCAACAAGGACGGCGCCGTCGTCTAGCGGCGAACTCGCTCCAGAACAACGCTGTCTGAACGGATGGCTTTACGGGCGCCAATCGGCGCCCGTATTATTTCGTCCGTCAGCCACGTCGGAATCATGGAGCGAACGATGAACACCGAGCGCATCAAAGTCTGGGATTTGCCAACCCGCATCTTTCACTGGCTGTTGTTCATCCTGATTGTCGGCGCAATCATCACTGGAAAGATGGGCGGAAGCGCAATCGATTGGCACGGGCGGTTCGGCCTGGCGACCTTCGGCCTGATCACCTTTCGCGTCGCCTGGGGTTTCATCGGTTCAAGCCACGCACGCTTTTCCGGCTTTGTGCCGAGGCTGTCTTCACTGCGCGCCTATTTGCGCGGCGACTGGCAGGGCGTCGGCCATAACCCGCTTGGCGCGCTCTCCGTCCTCGCCCTGCTCGCCATGATCTGCGTTCAGGCCGCCACCGGGATCTTCAGCAACGACGACATCGCCTTCAGCGGGCCGCTCGTCGATCTCGTCGACAAGTCGTTGAGCGACTGGCTGACCGGCATCCACCGATGGTCGATCAACATCCTCATCGCCTTGATCGTCCTGCACCTTGCCGCGATCGTGTTCTACACCAAGGTCAAGAAAGACAATCTCGTGAGACCGATGCTGACTGGCTGGAAAAACGTACAACCGGGCCAAGGAAAATCGGCGACGGGCGGCGGCCCGATCGCGTTTGCCGTGGCGCTCGCCATCGCGCTGGGCGCTGTCTACGCGGCCTCCGGCCGGTGGATCGAGCGCCCCGCCCCGACGGTTGCGACCAGCACTTCGACGCCTGCGTGGTAGCAGCAGGCAGCCCGAAGAGAGCGCTATCAGTTCTTGCGGAACTCGTCGTGGCAGGCCTTGCACGTGCCGCCGGTCTTCCCGAACTGTGCCTTGACTGCCGCAGCATCGCCGCTTGCCGCCACCTTGGCCAGTTCGTTTGCCTCCTTGATGAAGTTCATCGCCAGTTCCTTGGCCTTGTCAGGCTGTTCGAAGAACTCAGGCTTCACCCGTGTCTTTTCGCCGGCCACCTCTTTGTCCGTACCCGGAGCGAACAGCGCTCCCATACCGGAATTGGCCGTCGCCGCCACCAGGTTCGCCGCAGCGACGACCTGCTCCTTGTTGAAGTCGCCGTCGACATTCGCCTTGATCTTGCCCATGTTCCATGCCATGAAGCTGTAGCCTGACTTGCGGATCTTGATCATTTCCTCCGGTTTCAAGGCCTGTGCAGAGGCGGCTCCGGCGAGGCTGACGAGGACGGCTGCGGCGATTGCGGACGCGACGGTATTCTTCATGAATGACTCCCGGTTGACGGCTATCGATGGAAAAAACATGTACCAACCCTCGCCGAAGCGGTTGTCGAGTGTTGGAAAGCTGCCGGCTTGCCTACGCGTCATTAGGCAGCTTCGCCCACCGGGAAGTTCATCGGCGACGGATCAAAGCAGGATCACAGCGCAAAGACATGCTTGATGCGTAGCGTCTTCTTCTCTTCGATCAAACCGAGCAGGCGATCGATGTTTGGATGCTTTCCGGGAAACTGGCGCGCATCGTCGGCGTGTTCGGCAAAGAGCTCCAGCCCCTTGCGCGCCGCGTCCGGCGTGATGGCGCCGTAGGTTTGCGCCAGGTGGTTGTAGACCGCCAGCGATCCCTGGCTACCGGCCTTGTTCTCGATCGCCGCGACGACATCGCCATCGGCATCGAGGAGATTGATCGCCGCGAGATGCGAAATCCCCGGCAGTTTTTTCAGGTTTGCAGCAAATTGCGACACGTATTCAGCTCCTGTTGAACTGCGTTCAACTCAGTTTCATGGCCGTCGATGACGGGCCATTGCCAGAATCAGGCCTGTGGTCAGGCCGGCCAGAACAACCGCGAACGCACGCCCCCAGGTCGCGCGGTCGAGCCCGATCGCAAGCGTCCAGGCAACTGCCAGCAGGCATCCGACGAAAGCGCCGAACAATGCGCCTTTGAGCGCCGCCCGCAGCAAGGCAGACTGCCGCCCGCTCTCGCTGCAGCAGTACGGGCAATAGATCGAACCGTTGGGCACGTCCCGGCCGCAGCCGGGACAGACGACGAAGCGAGGCGCGTGTTCGGACATCAGATCCGGCGCGCCAGCTCGACGGCCTTGCCGGTGTAGTCCCACGGCGTCAGCTTCAACAACGCCTCCTTGGCTTCCGCAGGAATCTCCAGCGACTGCACGAACTCCTGCATGCCCTCGCGCGAAACGCGGTTGCCGCGCGTCAGTTCCTTGAGCTTTTCGTAGGGGTTGGCAATGCCGTAGCGGCGCATCACCGTCTGGATCGGTTCGGCGAGCAGTTCCCAGTTGGCGTCGAGGTCGGTGCACAGACAGTCGGCGTTGGCTTCGAGCTTGTTCAGGCCGCGCAGCAACGAATCGTAGGCCAGCAGCGTGTAGCCGAGCGCCACGCCCATGTTGCGCAACACGGTGGAGTCGGTCAGGTCGCGCTGCCAGCGCGAGATCGGCAGCTTCTCGGAGAGGTGACGCAGCACGGCGTTGGCTAGGCCGAGGTTGCCTTCCGAATTCTCGAAGTCGATCGGATTGACCTTGTGCGGCATCGTCGACGAGCCGATTTCACCGGCCTTCAGCTTCTGCTTGAAGAAGCCCAGCGAGATGTAGCCCCAGACGTCACGATCGAGGTCGATCAGGATCGTGTTGACGCGGGCGAAAGCATCGAACAGCTCGGCCATTGCGTCGTGCGGCTCGATCTGGATCGTGTACGGGTTGAATTCGAGGCCGAGCGACTCGACGAAGCGCTTCGCAAACGCTTCCCAGTCGTAGGCCGGATAAGCGGCCAGATGCGCGTTGTAGTTGCCGACCGCGCCGTTGATCTTGCCCTGCAGGCTGACCTCGGCGATGCGCTGGCGGCCGCGCTCCAGGCGATGGACGACGTTCGCCATCTCCTTGCCCAGCGTCGTCGGCGTCGCCGGCTGGCCATGCGTGCGCGACATCATCGGCAGCGCGGCGTGTTCGTGCGCCAGATCGCGCAGGCGGGCGATTGCCTTGTCCAGCGACGGCAGCATCACCTCATCGCGCGCCGCCTTGAGCATCAGCGCGTGCGACAGATTGTTGATGTCCTCCGACGTACAGGCGAAGTGGATGAACTCGGAGACGCGCATGACCTCGGGGTTGTCGGCGAGTTTCTTCTTGATCCAGTATTCGAGCGCCTTCACGTCGTGGTTGGTCACCGCCTCGATTTCCTTGACCTCGGCGGCCTGCTCCGGACCGAAGGTCGCCACCAGTTGATCAAGCGCAGCAACCGTCGCCGGAGAAAACGCCGGAATCTCGGCGAAGTGCGCCTCGGCGGCGAGCGCCTTGAGCCACTCGATCTCGACCAGCAGGCGTCGCCGGATGAGGCCGGCCTCCGAGAACTGGTCACGCAGGGGATCGACCTTGGCGGCATAGCGGCCGTCCAGAGGAGACAAGGCGGTAAGGGTATTGAAAGACATGAAGTTCATCCTTTTCGGTAAGCCCTGCATTTTACCCGGCAGACAAAACGAGCCGCAAATCGCTCAACCGCCCGATGCTATAATCAATCCGCTTAAGAAACGAACCCTCGACTCCACGACTACCACACAGGCAGCCCATGAAGCTTATCGGATCGCTGACCAGCCCCTACGTGCGCAAAGTGCGCATCGTTCTGGCCGAAAAGAAGATCGAATACGAATTCGAGCTCGACTCACCGTGGTCGCCGGGATCGAACGTTCCCAACATCAACCCGTTGGGCAAGATTCCCGTGCTGGTACTCGACGAAGAAACGACACTTTTCGATTCGCGCGTGATCAGCGAATACCTCGACAATGTCGCACCGAACAACAAGCTGATGCCGGCGCCGAACCGCGAGCGCACCGAAGTCAAGCGCTGGGAAGCGCTGGCCGACGGCATCTGCGACGCCGCCGCGCTGACCTTCCTGGAGCGGAAGCGCCCGACTGAACGGCAGGACGTCGACTGGATCACCCGCCAGGAAAGCAAGTTGATCCGTGGGCTGGAATACATGGCCGAGCAACTCGGCGAACACGCCTGGTGCATGGGCACCCACTTCTCGCTCGCCGACATCGCCAGCGGATGCGCGCTCGGCTACCTGGCGTTCCGCTTCCCCGAGATCGACTGGAGCGTGAAGCATCCGAATCTCGCGCGCCTCTACGACAAGCTGATGCAGCGCCAGGCGTTCGCGGATACGATTCCGAAGGTGTAATTCCCTTCCACCGCTACCAAGGCCTCCGATCGGAGGCCTTGTTGTTTTCTCAGCGCCCCTCTGCCCGCGCGGCCAGATAGATCCCGAGGAGCAACAACACGAAGCCCGTCCCCTGCAGCAACGCGAACAACTCGTCGAAGAACAGCCAGGCCAGCGCCGCGCTGCCGACCGGTTCACCCAGGGTAACGACGGCAACGAAGGTCGGCGAGACGTGCTTGAGCGACCAGTTGTACGAGGTATGTCCAAGCAGTTGCGGTCCGAGCGCCATACCGAGCGCGACGAGATACGCCGGCAGCGCGTAACCGGTGAGCGGCACGCCCGCGCCGCCGCAGGCGAGCAGGAGAAAGATCGACGCCACGCCGTAGGCCAGCCAGACGTAAGCCGGTAGCGGCATGTTGGCGCGCAGGCGGCGGCCGATCAGCAGATAGGCCGAAAAGCACCAGCTACCGACGAGCGCGAGGAAATTGCCGAGCAAGGGATTGCTGCCCGGCGCGCTGTTGCTGCTGTCGCTCCAGAAGATCAGCAGGCTGCCCGAGATCGAGATCGCCATGCCGACGAGCATCAAGGGCCGCGGCTTCTCGCCGAACAGGAAGAAGGACGCAAGCCCGATCCACAACAGATTGGTCGTCACCAGCGCCGTGCTGCTGGCGACCGAGGTGTATTCGAGCGAGCTGATCCAGGTCGCGAAATGCAGCGCGAGGAAAAATCCGGCGCCGAGCGCGAGCAAGCCCTGCCGCCGGTTCATCGCCAGCAAGACGCGGCGCGAACGCCACACGGCGATCGGCGTGATCAGCACGGTGGCAAAGCCAAGGCGCATCGCCGCGATCGCCAGCGACGGCAAACCGAAGCCTTGCGCGAAACGTGCCAGTACGGCGCCGAACGAGATGGCAATCAGGCCGATGCCGAGGACAACGAACGGCAGCCAGCGTGGAGGCAAAGCGTCTCGGTTCATTACAGCATCAGACAACTAAGCCGCTGCATGCCCGCCTTCCAGATACGCCGCGCGCACCTCGGGGCTAGCGAGCAATTCCTTTCCGGTTCCGGCAAGGATGATCTGCCCGTGCTGCAACACGTAGCCGCGATGCGCCGCGCGCAGGGCGTGGTGCGCGTTCTGCTCGATGAGCAGGATGGTCATGCCGTGGTCGCGGTTCAGCTCGCGGATGATCTGGAAGATCTTCTTGATGTAGAGCGGCGCGAGGCCGAGCGACGGTTCGTCGAGCAGCAGCAACTTCGGCCGTGCCATCAGCGCGCGCGCGATGGCCAGCATCTGCTGCTCGCCGCCGGACAGCGTGCCGGCGCGCTGCTCGCAACGCTCTTCGAGAATCGGGAAGAGCGCGAACATGCGCTTGAGATCGACCGCCAGGTT
>NZ_JAGOIT010000058.1 GCF_017995515.1 Propionivibrio sp. | reverse complement strand
CACCTTGTCGGCGATCCTGCGACACGGAATGCTGAGCGCAAACTCGCCCGAGACTTCGATCAACTCGCGCGTCAGTGTCTGGCTATCGACGACGAGCAGGACTTTCGCCGGATCGAAGTCGAGCGGCATCGCCCAAGCGGCGGCCATTACGTTGCTGCGGCCATTGGCCGCGCTGCTCACCAGCGTCACCGGACCGTGGTTGAGCAGCAGATAGCTCTTGGCAAGCGGGACTTCCTCCATTGACGTCATGCGCGCCGCGCCCCGACGACGCCGTCGACCTCATGCAACTGCGTCAGCGTACGCTTGAGCTGGGTGACGTTGTTGACCTCGGCGGTGAAGCGCATGTGCGCCGTGCCCTGCTTCGATTGCGTGCTGACCGCGATGACGTTGAGCTTTTCCTTGGTCAGCACCTCGGAGACGTCGCGCAGCAGACCCTGACGATCGTTGGCTTCGACGACGATATCGACGGCGAAGACGCCGTCGGTTTCCCGGCCCCACGCCGTCTCGATGACGCGCTCGGGATGCATCGCTTCCATGTTGGCGAAGTTGGAGCAGTCGGCGCGGTGAATCGAGACGCCCTTGCCACGCGTGACGAAGCCGACGATCGGGTCGGGCGGCGCCGGCTTGCAGCAACCGGCCAACTGAGTCAGCAGTTTGTCGACGCCGACGATGAGAATGCCCTTCTCGGCTTCATCACTTGCCTTGCGTTTTGTCACCGGCGGTTCGACGACGATCTTGTCGTCCGGCACCACATCGGTTCCGCGCACCGCCGCCTGCAACTGACGCAAAGTCACGTCGGTGCGCGCGACGGCTATGAAGAGATCGTCGCTCTTGGCAAAGCCAAGTTTAGCGGCGAGTTCCTCGATTCTCATGCCGGTCTCGCCCATACGCTGCAGTTCGCGGCTGACGATGGCGCGCCCGTCGGCCACCGACTGTTCGAGCGCGAGGCTGGCGAACCACTGCCGGGCCTTGGCCCGCCCGCGATGCGTGAAGAGATAACCGAGCGAGGAATTGAGCCAGTCGCGCGAGGGGCCGCCCTGCTTGGCGACGATGATCTCGACGCGCTGCCCGGTTTCGAGCTGCGAGTTAAGCGTCACCAGTGCCCCGTCGACCTTGGCGCCGCGGCAGCGATGGCCGAGATCCGTATGCACGCGATAGGCGAAGTCGACCGGTGTCGCGCCACGCGGCAGGTCGACCACGCGGCCCTGCGGCGTCATCACGTAGATCGTCTCGTCGAGCGCGGCTTCCTTGTAGTGCTTGACCCAGTCGGACGAATCGGAGACTTCGTCCTTCCACGTCAGCAGCTGGCGCAACCAGGCGATCTTTTCATCGTAGCTGTCGCCCACGCCGCGTTTGCTGCCTTCCTTGTAGCGCCAGTGCGCGGCGACGCCGAGTTCGGCGTGCTTGTGCATCTCGCGCGTGCGGATCTGCACTTCGAGCGAGCGCCCGTCGGGGCAGCTCACGGCGGTGTGCAACGAGCGATAGTTGTTGCCCTTGGGGTTCGAGATGTAGTCGTCGAACTCCTTGGGGATCGGCGACCAGATGTTATGCACGATGCCGAGCACCGTGTAGCAGTCCTTCACGTCATTCAGGATGACGCGCAGGGCGCGGATGTCGTACACCTCGGAGAACTCGACGCCCTTCTTGCGCATCTTGTTCCAGATGCTGTAAATGTGCTTCGGGCGCCCGTAGATCTCGACATCGGTGATGCCAACGGCCGCCAGCTCGCGTTTGAGGCGGGCGACGGCGTCAGTGATGAACTGCTCGCGCTCGCCGCGCTTCTCGTCGAGCTGCCTGGCGATCTTCTTGTAGGTGTCGGGATGCAGGAAGCGGAACGAGAGGTCTTCCAGTTCCCACTTCAGCTCCCAGACGCCGAGACGGTTCGCCAAAGGCGAATAGAGCTCCAGCGTCTCGCGCGCGACCGGAACGCGCAGTTCGTTCGGCTCCATCGCGTAGTGGCGCAGCGTCTGCGTACGCGAGGCGAGGCGCAACAGAACGACGCGAATATCCTCGACCATCGCCAGCAGCATCTTGCGCAGGATTTCGATCTGCGCCTTCACTTCCGCCGGCTTCTGCTCGCCGCTCTCCGCCGAATGCGCAACGAAGCCCTTGGTGATCGGACGCAAACGATTGAGGCGGAAGATGCCGTTGACGAGTTCGGCCGCGCCTTCGCCGAAACGCTCCTTGACCTTGATCACGCCTTCGTCGTCGAAGCGCGGCACCGCGAAGAGCAGTGCCGCCAGCCGGCAATCGGCGTCGAGTTTCAAGCCAACGAGGATCAGCGCCATGCCCAGCGCGTGGTGCCAGACGCCTTCGCCGCTGCCGAGCGCGCTGTCGCCATAAACGGATTGCGCAAACTCCGCCGCCGCACGAATCGCTTCCGCCTCATCGGCGGAAAGCCCTTCGCTCAGGGTCTGGAGGGAGTGCTCGAGGTCGCTCTGCGCAGCGACGGAATGGACGACGGAAACCATGCGTGCATTATAAACCGGCACACCCCGGCGAATTCGAGGTCGTTAGTGACGGCCGGCAAGGACCGGAGACAGACGCATGAACGGCTTCGCTGACGCATCCTTCTATAATCCTTAAAACCTCAGTTCTTCACCGCAAAGGCGCAAAGGGCGCGAAGGTTCGCAAAGAAAATCAAAGCGCTACGCGAACGGCGCGTATCTTCCGTAGTCACCCATGGGGTGAATGATCAAGTACGACCCACCTGTTGTTTCCTTTGCGATCTTTGCGACTTCGCGCCTTTGCGGTGAAGTTTTTAGGATAATGCGCGCTTCCTTCATTTCCGCCGGTCCCGGACTTCCCGGCCCGGCCTTCAACCGACAACCGCGGGAAAGTCACGCTGACATGGTCATCGGCAAACTCATCGGCTGGTTGCGCGGCGCGAAAGACGCCTCGCCCTTGCCTGACGAGCTCTGGCAATCGACGCTGGCGTCGCTGCCTTTTCTCGAACGACTGAACGAAGAAGAGCGGCTGCGCCTGCGCGCACTGACCCGGGAGTTCCTCGCGCAAAAGGAGTTCACCAGCGCGGGCGGCCTTGAGCTGACCGACGCCATGTGCGTCTCGATCGCCGTGCAGGGCTGCCTGCCGGTGTTGAATCTCGGGCTCGAATGCTACCGCGACTGGGTCGGCATCGTTGTTTACCCCGACGAGTTCGTCATTCCGCGCAGCGTCGAGGACGAATTCGGTGTCGTGCACGAGTACGACGATATCGCCTCGGGCGAAGCCTGGGATGGCGGGCCGTTGCTGATTTCCTGGCAGGACGCGCAGATGGCCGGCGACGGCTACAACGTCGTGATCCACGAGTTCGCGCACAAGCTCGACATGCTGGGCGGCGCCGCCGACGGCATTCCGCCGCTGCCGCCGGGAATCGCGCGCAAGGAGTGGGAAGACACGCTGCTCGCCGCCTACGACGACTTCTGCGACCGCGTCGACGAGGCCGAAATCCGCTGGGAACGGGCCGGCGAGGATCTCTTCGCAGCACTCCCGTTCGATCCCTACGCCGCCGAAAACCCCGGCGAGTTCTTCGCCGTCATGAGCGAGTCCTTCTTCGAAGAGCCGGAAACTCTGCGCGAAGTCTATCCGGCGCTCTATGGCCAATTTTGCAGTTTCTACCGACAGGACCCGGTTGGGCCTTCGCTCAACGGCCAGACTTCACCCTCCTGACCGAAAGTCCTCTTGCTACTCGACCGGTCAATCGCACAATGGGGTTATTGCACCAGTTCGACTGCCGGAACTCAGCGCCAGGAAGTGCTCGATGTACAGAGGACGTTCAAGGAAACCCGATTGACAGAAAGGAGTGCCTTGTGGAAAGAAAACGTCCCGTGGTGGCCGTGATCGGAGCGGGTTTTGGTGGATTGGCAGTCGTCAGAGCGCTGGAGGCGGCGCCCGTCGATTTGGTGTTGATCGATCAACGCAATCACCATTTGTTCCAGCCGCTGCTCTATCAGGTGGCGACCGCATGGTTGTCGCCGGCCGACATTGCGGCGCCGATCCGCAGCGTGTTTTCCCGCCAGAAGAACCTGGCTGTCGTGCTCGGACGAGTTGTCGGAGTCGACGCCGAGGCGCGTACTGTCTGCGTGGACAACGGTGTGCGCGAGAGCACTGTTGCGTTCGATTATCTGATCCTGGCAACCGGTGCACGGCACGATTACTTTGGCAACGACGCGTGGGGCGCCTACGCTCCCGGACTGAAGACGATCGAAGATGCCGTCGCCATCCGCGAGCGCCTGCTCACCGCGTTCGAAATGGCCGAGATGGCGACCGACATAGCCGAGCGCGACGCAAACCTGACCATCGTCATCGTCGGCGGCGGTGCCACTGGCGTCGAGATGGCCGGATCCATTGCCGAACTGGCGCGTGCTGCGCTGGCCAAGGACTTCCGCTGCATCGATCCGCGCCAGGCGCGTGTCTATCTGATTGAAGCCGGGCCGCGCGTACTTCCAGCGTTTCCCGAAGAGCTTTCGGCCGCGGCCAAGTCATCGCTCGAACGGCTCGGTGTGACGGTGCGCATCAACACGCGCGTCACCGGCTGCGATGCGGGCAGCGTCACGGTAGACGGCGAACGCAGCGAACCAAACGAACGCATTGCGGCGGCGACCATCATCTGGGCCGCCGGGGTTCGGGCGTCGCCGGCCGCACGCTGGCTCGACGCAGACGCTGATCGCGCCGGGCGGTTGCGTGTCGAGCCGGACTTCAGTGTGCCCGGTCATCCGCACATCTTCGCCATCGGTGACACCGCGTCACTGACCGACGCCGGTGGCCACGCGGTACCCGGTGTCGCCCCTGCGGCCAAACAGGCGGGGCGCTACGTCGGTCAGCTCATTCTGGCGGCGGTGCGCGGCGCAGTAAAGCCGGCTCCATTCCGCTACCGCAATCCGGGCAATATGGCGACCATCGGCCGCCGAGCCGGCATCGCCGACTTCGGCTGGATTTCGCTACGGGGTCCGATCGCCTGGTGGCTCTGGGGCATCGTTCACATTTATTTCCTGATCGATTTCCGCAGCCGGCTGACCGTGTCCATCAACTGGCTGTGGTCATTCCTCACATACAAGCGCGGCGCGCGGTTGATCACCACCTATCGCAAAACGGACGCGTAAATCGCGCCGGTTTCAATTCCCCCCGCACTCAGCTCCCCATCCCCGGAAAGCTCTTCGCGCCCTTGATGCGCATCATGTGAATCTTGGCCAGCCCGCCCTCGGCGGTTTCGCGGTAGCTGGCCTTCATGTCGCAGCCGGTCTCCCACATGGTGCGCACGACTTCGTCGAAGGAGACGATGTGGCGGCCGTCCGAGAGCAGCGCGTAGGCGGCGCAGTCGACGGCGCGCACGGCGGCGATCGCATTGCGTTCGATGCACGGAATCTGCACGTAACCGCCGATCGGGTCGCAGGTGAGGCCAAGATGGTGTTCCAGCCCCATCTCCGCCGCGTACTCGATCTGGCTGACCGAGCCGCCGAGCAATTGGGCGGCGGCGCCGGCCGCCATCGCGCAGGCTGTCCCCACCTCGCCCTGGCAGCCGACCTCGGCGCCGGAAATCGACGCGTTGCGCTTGATCAGGTTGCCGATCAGCCCAGCTGTAGCCAGCGCGCGGTGGATTTTTTCGTCCGGGAGATTCGACTGCTGCTTCAGGAAGTAGAGCACGGCCGGCAGGACGCCGCACGCGCCGCAGGTCGGCGCCGTGACGATCTCGCCGCCGGCGGCGTTCTCCTCCGAAACCGCGAGCGCGTAGGCGAAAAGCAGCGCCGTCTGCCCGAAGTAGCCGGCCATGCTCTGCGCCCGCGCGTGGTAGGCGGATGCCTTGCGCGGCACGTTGAGGCTACCGGGCAGGCGCCCTTCGGCATTGAGACCGCGCTCGATGGCGCGCTGCATCGCCTTCCAGATGTCGGCAAGGAAGGGCCGGATTTCCGGGCCTTCGCATTGATCGACGATCTCCCAGAGCTGCTGGTTCTCGTCCTCGGTCTGGGCGAACACGTCGCACATGCAGGTGTGCGGATAGACTTCGCGGCCGCTGCCCGATTCCTCGCCCTCGTTGAGGATCGCACCGCCGCCCAGCGAATAGACGACGCGCGACGCGAGGACGGCGCCGGCCGCATCGAGCGCCTCGAACTGCAGCGCGTTCGGATGGCGCGGGAGCACCTGTTCCGGCAACCAGACGATGTCGACCGGGCACGCGGCGAACGGCTCGCTGACGGCGCGATCGGTCAGGTGGCCGCGCCCGGTTGCGGCGAGGCTGCCGTACAGCGTGACGCGAACGCGTGCGCAGGCTTCCGGCAAGTCAGCGGCGAACGCCTGCGCGGCGAAGCGCGGCCCCATCGTGTGGCTGCTCGATGGCCCCAGGCCAATGCGATAGAGTTCGGTCAGTGATTTCATTGTTGTCGGTTTCTTGAATTATTCGGCCGCACCCAGGCGCCAGAGCGAGGTCACTTCGGCCGCGCGCGCGGTATGCAAAGGATCGGAGGTATCAAGCGCCTTTGGGTGCGTCGGCCGCACGTCGATCCGCCCGACGACCTTGAGCCGGGCTTTGTCGAACAGTTCGAGCAGCATGGCGCGCGGGCGCAGGCCGAGGTGCTCGGCCAGGTCGGAAAGAATCAACCAGCCCTCGCCGCCCGCTTCCAGGTGTTCGGCAAGACCGCCGAGGAAACCGCGCAGCATGCGGCTGTCCGGGTCGTAGACGGCGTATTCGAGCGGCGAACTCGGCTTCGCCGGCACCCACGGCGGATTGCAGACGATGAGCGGCGCGCGACCGGGTGGAAAAAGGTCGGCCTCGATCACTTCAACCTGCGCCTTCATTCCCAGGCGCTCGACATTCTCGCGCGCACATGCGAGCGCACGACGGTCCTGATCGGTGGCGACGACGTGCCGGACGCCGCGCCGGGCGAGCACGGCCGACAGGACGCCGGTACCCGTCCCCACGTCGAACGCGAGGCTGTTCTCCGCCAGCGCCGCCGGCAGGGGCGCGCTGGCGACCATGGCCACGTACTCGCCGCGCACCGGCGAGAAAACGCCGTAATGCGGGTGGATGCGCCCGGCCAGTGCCGGGATCTCGACGCCCTTCTTGCGCCACTCGTGCGCACCGATGGCGCCGAGCAGCTCGCGCAGGGAAGCCACATAAGGCGCCGCCGCCTCGCCGTAGGCCTCGGCACAAGCCTGCCGGGCATCGGGCGCACGTCGCAGCGCGATCACATGGTCGGCGCCGAACGGGATCAGCAACATGCCGAGCGTGCGGGCGCGTTGCGCTTGCGCCATGCGGTGCCGGTTGAAGGCATCGTTCACGGACGGCGGGGACTTCGCCGGCGTACTCTTCTCCGGTTTGCGGTCAAGCCGCCGCGCCATCGCCTGCAGCAACTGCCGCGCATTCTGGAAGTCGCCACGCCACAGCAGCGCCGTGCCTTCGCAGGCGAGCCGATAGGCGGTGTCGGCATTCAAGGTGTCATCGGCGAGCTGCACGCGCTTCGGCACCGCGACGCCGGCCTCCGAGCGCCACGCAGCACTCCGCTCCTCGCCGTTCTCGACCCATCGCACGACGGGCGTTTCGCCGGATGCTGCCGTCCGTGCGCCCGCTGTCAGCTTCTGCTTCTGCTTCTCCACTATGTGCTCCTTGAGCCTGGAATGGCGGTCATCGTGTCTTTGCCGTTGTTCTTCGGGGCGCATCATACAGACCAACCATCGTCTCATCACCGGCGAGCGCCGGTTTCGGCCCGATTCGCTGCCGCAAGACAAGCATCACGGCGCATCGGTCCGGCGAACGGTCAATCGGCCGTAAAAAACTCCCGCGCGATGGCGATCTGCGCCTCGTCCATGAACATTGGCGCGTGACCTACGCCGGACACCTCGACAAGATCCGGGTGCGGCCCGCGCGCGGTCATCGCCTGCGCGACCTCCGTGCTCAGCAGATCGGAAAGCTCGCCGCGCACAACGCGCGTCGGACAACGAACGCGGTCGAACATCGGCCACAGGTCGACCACGCCACCAGCCGTGGCGCGATGGAAGGATTCCGCAATCGCCGGGTCGTAGATCATCTCCAGGCCGCCATCCGCCATCGGGCGCACGCTGCTCACGGTCAGCGCCCGCCACTGCGCGTCGTTCAATGCACCGAACGGCGCGCTGACCGCCCGGATGTAGCGCTCGGCATCGTCGAGGCCGGAAAACTTCGGCGCCCGCCCGATGTACTCGCCGATGCGCCGGATCGACTCGGCCGAAACGACCGGCCCGACGTCATTGAGCAGCAAACGACTGACCGGCGTACCGGGAAGACTGGCCAACACCATGCCGATCAGGCCGCCCATTGAGGTGCCGAGCCAATGCACGGCTTCGACGTCGAGGCGGGCGATCAGCACCATCATGTCGGCCACGTGCTGCGGAACGCCGTAACCGGACGGGTCGCGCAGCCAATCGCTACGCCCGCGCCCGACAATATCGGGGCAGACGATGCGATGGCTGCCGGCCATCGCACGCGAAAGGTCGTCAAAATCATGCCCGTTGCGCGACAGACCGTGGACGCAAACCAGTACCTGCGGATTGGCCGGATCACCCCATTCGGTATAGGCCATGCGATGCAAGCCCGACGGCGAGGCGCACTGGACGCTGCGCTCGCGCGGTTCATGCCGTGCATTTTGCGTATTCATCTCGCCTCCCTCTTCCGTCGTGACGACGCTGCGCCGCTTACCCAACAATAGCCGTCCTCACTGCGAATGCCAGTAACGCCGCCGCTCGCTACGCCACGCCGATACGTCGCTCGCATCCGCGATCGCGATGCGGATCGCGCCATCGCGATCGGTGCGCCAGTGACGGCTGCCAATATAGCGTTCCAGTACCTCCGGGCGCGGATGATTGAAGGCATTGCGATAACCTGCCGAAAAGACGACGTCGCGCGCACCGACCGCTTCGATGAACCCGGGCGACGACGATGCCCGCGCGCCGTGGTGCGGCACCAGCAGCACATCGGCGCGCACCTGCGACGCCGACCGTTCAATGATGGCCTTCTCGTCGCGCGCTTCTATGTCACCGGTCAGAAGAACGCTGCGATTCTCCGTGCTGACTTTCAGGACGCAGCTCATGCTGTTTGTCTTCTGCGCCGGTCGTTTCGTCTCTTCCACGTCGTAATCGGCCGCTTGCGGATGAAGAATGTCGAAACGCACGCCGTCCCAAGCCCAATGCTGTCCCGCCGAGCACGGTTCGCCGCCGAGTTCCGGCAGCGAAGAGAGCGTCCGTGCGATCGGCAGCGCGGCCTGTACCGCGGCAACGCCGCCCGAATGATCCTTGTCGCGATGGGAAATCACCATCGCGTCGAGCCGGCCGACGCCCGTCGCCCGCAGATATGGCACGACGACACGCTGGCCGGCATCGGATTGCGTGCTGTAGATGGGGCCGGCATCATAGAGCAAGGCGTGTTCTGCCGTGCGAACGAGAACCGCCGAGCCTTGCCCGACATCGAGCACCTCGACCCATGCTTCGCCGATGCCGGGGCGCGGTGCCACCCAAAACAAGGCCGGAAACAGCGGAATGACGCCGATCCAGCGCGACGGAAAGCCGCGCGGCATCAATAGCCAGACAACACCGACCAGCGCCATCAGCGAAGTCCATAAGGGCGGCGCCGGCTGTTGCCAGGCCGGATAGGCGGCCAGCCATTCGAGCGCTTTCATCAACTGTGCGAGCAACCAGTGATCGAATTGCAGCAACGGCGGCCAGGGCAGCACGGCAAAGATCAGTGAGAGCGGTGTGACGACAAGGCTGACAAAAGGAATCGCCACGGCATTGGCAAGCGGCGAAACCAGCGAGAACTGCTGGAAGAAGAAGAGCAAGAGCGGCACGCTACCGATCGTCACTGCCCATTGCGCTGCGCCCCATCGGGCGAGCACGGCACGCCATCCGCGCACCTCGCCGATGCGTGCGGCTCCGGCAAAGAGCAGCGTCGCCACTGCACCAAATGAAAGCCAGAAGCCGGTCGCCAGAACAGCCATCGGATCGAGAACCAGTACCGCAAACATGGCCCACAGCAGCGTCCGGCTCGCGCCGATGTTGCGTCCGCTCCACAGCGCCAGTACGACAACGCTCAGCATGTAGAGCGTGCGCTGGGCGGGAACCTCGAAGCCGGCGAGCAGCGCATAGCTAAACGCCGCCAGCCAGCCGGCGACAACCGCTGCCTTCTGCGCCGGGAGAAAGAGCATCAGCCGCCCACTGCGCCGCCAGAGGAAACCGAGCAGCGCGGCGGACAACGCGGCGATCATCGTCACGTGCAGTCCGGAAATCGACACGAGGTGCGTGACCCCGGTACGGTTGAAGACTTGCCACTGATCGCCGGGAATCGAACGCTGATCACCCACCGCCAGGGCAATCAAAACGCCGAGGTAAGGCGCATCCGGAAGCGCTGTCAGAAAACGGTCACGAATGACCGAACGCGCCCGCTGCACCGCGTAGCGCGGACTCGCCACAAAATCGTCGAGGCGTTGAACCCCCGCTCTCGCGCTGATCGTTCCGGTCGCCCTGACAGAGCGTTCGAGCAGCCAGACCTCGTAGTCGAAACCCTGCGGATTGGCGTTGCCATGCGGGCGCTTCAGCTTGACCGTGAAGCGCCAGCGCTCACCCGGCCGAATGGGGCGCACTTCGTCTTTTTTGCCGGTATCGTCGAGATCGTCCCAGGAGCGATACCACGACAGCATCACGTGCGACGGCACTGTCGCGCCGGCCGTATACACGTTTTCGACATCGAATTCGAAACGCTCGCCGCGCTCGAAACGCTGCGGCAGCGAAGTCACGACGCCGCTCAGTTCGACCGCCTGCCCCTCCCACGCCAGAGGCAGCCGGTCTGCCAGACGCCAACGCGCCATTGCGCCGGCCCACACGAACCCGAGCGCGAGACAGGACACCATGACGATGCCCCGCGCTGCCCACGCGGCGAGCCATCGTTTGCCACAACCGACAACGCAGAACAGAACCAGGCCGGCCAGGCCAGCGAGCGCCAGTTGCCACGCCTCAGGCAGTTCCGGCTGAAACTGGAGAACGAGGACACCGCAGGCAAACGAAAGGATGGGAAGGCGCATAGATCGGGATTCTCGCTCGCCACGCGCGATGCAGGAAGTCGGAAACAAAAAAAACCGGGAATTGGAATCTCCCGGTTTTCTCTCCGACCGCATGGACCGACAGTCGGCGTTATGTCCGCTCCAACTACGATGCCGTCTCGCTTAGCGCGAGAGTTCGTCGCTGGTCGCCTGATCCAGCACGCCGGTCACCGGGATCCGGCGCGATTGCTGGAACTTGCTCAATTGCGAGCGCGTCTTCGCACCCATGCGGCCATCCGGCGTACCGACTTCAAACCCCAACTCGTTCAAACGGGACTGCGCATCGCGCAAGGTCATTTTTTGCCCGGCGCTTTCCGAACCCTGGACAGCCAGATTGCCGCCTGTTCCGAGACCGCCCTTCACGTTTTGCGCCTTGTAGTTTTGCACGGCCTTGACGATTCCGCTATAGGAATCCAGGAAGGCCGCGACAATGACCTTGCCTTCAGCGGTATTGGAGTAACCGCCACCCACGCCGCCGAAGCCCGACCCCAGCAGACCACCCATCGCGCCGAAATCCCAGTTCTTTGCACTGCCTTCCGATGCCGCCAGCTGGACGCCTGACCGGTTATCCACCAGGGTCAGCAGGGTACTGGCTTCCTTTGCGCTCAGGCTGCCGCCGACGAGTGCGCCGACCGAACCGAACAACCCGCCAATCGCCGCACCGGCTCCGCCGGCATTATTGTTGGAGAAGGTGATCGACGGCGAGAGCGAGTAATCAGCAGAAACCATCTGGCCGCCGCCGAACTTCGAGTTGGAGCGCAATTCGCCCGACTTCGCGAGTTCCCGCTCCTGCATCATGTTGTCCATCGCGCGACCACGCTCGACCACGACGAAACAATTGGACTGCTGAATCAGCAGTTTCAGGACCGGGGTGGTCGATCCAAGGTGATACTGTCCGGTCAGGATTCCGTACCAAGGCGCCGAGGTATCTTCGACCACCGCGATGGTTCCGAGCGAAGCATCACAACGCGGCAGCTTCGAATTGGCGTTCTGGCTTTCAGCCCCACCGGCGGAACCTGTGGCAACCGTCTTTGCGTCGGCAGAGCCTGTCTGCATCGTCGCGCAGCCCGACAAACCGACCAACAAGCCAAGCGCAGCAGCGCCCACCAAACCCTTGTTTTTCATGGAACAACCCTTTCAGAACGGAAACTGGAAAAGAGACAGCGAGAAAGACAACACGATCGGCAGAAAATTCAGGACGACAGTCCGCTTCGCCGTGTCGGCGAGAGTATCTCGTGCCTTCTAGATTCAGGTCAATGTCAAATAGATCGCGCAGGCGTTACGCAGGCATGCGCCGGTGCCGCCCGCATCGGCTGCGTAAACGAACCGATGCCCGAACAGCGAGACTGTTCGGGCACCGAATTCTCGCCTCCATCGAGGCGAGAATTTTGCGTTCAACCGAAAGCGAACTACTGCGTCTGCTGAATCCCAGCCAGCAGCCAACCGCCCTTGCCTTCGCGCGGCTTGACGAGATGCCAGACTTCATCGATCGGTTCGGCGGCAGCGTCCCTCTCCTCGCGCACGAGTCCGGTGAAACGGACGCTGACCACGTAGCGTGTCGCTTCTTCGGCCACTTCGAGCACGTCGGCGTCGATCGTGACGACATCCGTTTCCTGCCCCGCACCATGACGTTCGGCGAAGCCCATCTTGATTTCGGCGAACATTTCGGGCGTTGTGAACTCGCGGATATCGTCGAGATTCCCCGCGTCGTTGGCGGCCTGCAGGCGGATAAAGTTAACCTTTGCGTTGCGCACGAATCCATCCACGTCGAAGTTGCTAGGGATGTTTCTCGCCGCCTGCGCGTTTGCACCGACGCCCGAACCCGGCATCGACACGACGTTGCCCTTCTCTGCCGACGGCGCGTAGTCGGTCTCTGAACCGCGGTACTGGAAACCGCCCGCCCCGGCCATTGCCGGCGACTGGCCGACGCTACGCTTGCGCATGAAGAAGCTGATCACGGCAACGATCGCCACGGCAAGCAGGCCGAGCATCAGAATCGACGCCAACTCACCGCCGAAGCCGAGATGCGAAGCGAGTGCGGCCAATCCAAGACCTGCTGCCAGACCGGCAACCGGTCCCATCCATGAGCGCTTGGGCGCTTGCGCCGCAGCGGTTGCCGGCACCGCCGTCGCGGCAGAGGCCGCTGACGGACTCTGCGTCGGGGCGGCAGTCGGTGCTTTGGTCGGCGCGGTCATCTGGCGTTGCATGCCGAACGACTTGCCTCCGCCCAGGCGCTTGGCCGCTTCCGCGTCGGAAATACCGAGAGACAATCCCAAGGTCAATATGACCGCGAGTAAAGATAGTGCTTTCATCAAATTCTCCTGAAGGAATGGACGACGACGCCGCGCAGCTTAGTCGCCGCCAATGAATAAGAAAAACAGAATTATCGGTACTTATTGCTCGATAAATACTGATCATTTTCCGCTCCTGTTCGCGCCCGCGTACTCAAGCGTTCGGCTTCGATCCCGCTTTGTCGCCAAAAATGTCGTGCTTTGCGAACTGGTAAATCGCGGCGATTATCGGATGGGTTAACTTGCGCTCGTTGGTGATCGCATAGACCTGTTCCCGCACCGTCTCGATGCGTCCGACGACCTGAACCTCGTAGTGCCGGATAACGTAATCATCGATCGCCGTCGGAGCAGCAAAAAATCCCACGCCCGCCTGACCAAAGGCCTTGAGCAAGGCGCTATCGTCAAACTCGCCGATGATGCGCGGACGCAGGCGCTCGGCTTCGAACCAGCGCAAAAGGCGCGCGTGCAGCGCCACTTCGGCCCCGGGCATCAGAAACGGGGCGCCATCGAGCAACTGCGGAAACGGTGTCGCAGTACTTTCGGCCAACGCTTTCGCAGCAAAGATACTGATTCCACTCTCGCCGAGGAAGTGATCGTAGCCGCGTACATTCAGGTGATCGGGCATCGCTCGGTCGGCGATCACCATGTCGAGCCGATGGACGGCCAGATCGGCCAGCAGCGTTGCCAATCTTCCTTCGCGGCAAATCAGCTTGATCGGCTCGTTGCGTTCCAATGACGGTTGTACCAGCCGATAGGCAACCATCTTCGGCACGGAGTCGGCAATACCGACGCGGAAGGGGACGCTTTGCTGCGGTGCATCGTCGCGCAATGATTCGACCAGTTCGTTGCCCAGCGTGAAGATTTGCTCGGCGTAGCCCAGCATGCGCTGGCCCGTTTCGGTCAGTTCGAGGCCACGCCCGACGCGCCGGAACAACTTGACGCCGAGCGAGCCCTCGAATTCGCTGAGCTGCCCGCTGATCGATTGTGGCGTGAGATGCAATTGCGCGCTGGCCCGCGCGATGCTTCCCGACTTGGCAACCATCCAGAAATAGCGCAAATGCTTGTAGTTGAGTGTCGCCAAATCTTTCTCCACCCGTTAACACTTCGAATATTTCGATGGCAAAATTAAAAACAATCGATTTGTAAGATACTTCAATCGCCCATACGATGACAACCGTTATCAACGTGAATGGAGATCTGCCTCATGCGAATCGACATCAAGACCAGTGGAATCGATCTGACCGACGGACTGCGCCAGCACACCGAGCGACGCCTTGAATTCGCGCTTGACCGTGCCCACCACGACATCAACAGCGTTACAGTGAGACTCTCCGACATCAACGGCCCGCGTGGCGGCTTCGACAAGCGCTGCCAGATTCAGATCGCGCTGCCTCATCATCGCGGCGTCGTGATCGAGGAAACCGACTCGGACCTTTATGTGGCGATCGATCGCGCGGTCAATCGCGCGGGCAACACGCTCGGTCGGCGGTTGTCGAGGCGGCGCAACCAGGCTGTCGGAAAGGCGCCGAAACCGCTCAGACATCTGTTCGCGACCGATGGCGAGTCCGTACCGAGCCAGTGATTGTCGATACCAACCGAGTTCATACAGGAGTGTTACTGCAATGAAACGTATCGTGCTCTTCCTCGCGACCAATATGGCCATCGTGCTGGTGTTGTCATTCACCATGCGCCTTTTGGGCGTTGAGCCCTATCTCAACGCCAACGGACTGAATCTCGGTTCCCTGCTGGTCTTTGCCGCGGTGATGGGTTTTGGCGGCTCGTTGATTTCGCTGGCCATATCAAAGTGGTCGGCCAAGACGGCCATGGGCGTTCATGTCATCGATACTCCCGCCAACTCGACCGAGTTCTGGCTCGTCGAGACGATCCGCAAGTACGCTTCGGAAGCGGGCATCAAGATGCCCGAGGTGGGAATCTACGAGTCGCCGGACGTCAACGCCTTCGCCACGGGCATGAGCAAGAACAGCTCGCTCATCGCGGTATCGACGGGGCTGTTGCAGCAGATGACACGCCAGGAAGCCGAGGCCGTGCTCGGCCATGAAGTCGCCCACGCGGCCAATGGCGACATGGTCACGATGGCGCTCATCCAGGGTGTCGTTAACACTTTCGTGATGTTCCTCTCGCGCGTGATCGGTCATCTGGTCGACAAGGTCGTGTTCAAGACCGAACGCGGCCATGGACCGGCCTTTTTCGTCACGATGATCATCGCTGAACTGGTGCTCGGCATCCTCGCCTCGATCATCGTCATGTGGTTCTCGCGCCGTCGCGAGTTCCGGGCCGACCAGGGCGGCGCGAGCCTCGCCGGGCGGCGCAACATGATTTCCGCGCTCGAAAAACTGAACGCGCTGCACCCGCAACCGCTGCCGGAGAAGATGGCGGCATTCGGCATCGCCGGCGGTGTCGGTGGTGGATTGAAGCGGCTGTTCATGACGCACCCGCCACTCGAAGAACGCATTGCCGCGCTCAAGGCAGCCGAGAAGTAACGGCCCACAAACAGTAACCAGGAAGCCCGAAATGACAGCTGAAGAACAACGTTCCATTCTCGCGATCACCCTGTTCGCCGCGTTTGCCGATGGCGCCAAGGACGACCGCGAGCGCGAGGAAGTGCGGCGCATCGCCGAATCGCTGGCGAGCGAGCCCGATTCAATCGATCTGGCGCGCTTGTATCAGGATGTATTGCTCAAGCGACTGAGCCTGGCGACCGCCACGGCAACGCTGACCGACGAAGGACAGCGTCAGTTCGCCTACGAAATGGCGGTGTGCGTCTGCGAGGCCGACGGCCGCGTGACGCCAGCCGAACGCGCCTTCCTCGACCGGCTGAAAGCGGCGCTCGCCCTCGACAGCGAGCGAACCGAAGCCATTGAGGGCGAACTCAATCCGCTGGTCGATCTGGCTGAATCGGCGGCGCCGGCAAGGGCCGCTGTCGATCGTGCGGAGCCATTGCTGGCTGGACAGCCGACGATTCCAGCCAGTGCCGAACTCGACAAGTCGATCCTCAACTACGCCCTGCTGAACGGCGCGCTCGAACTGCTGCCGCAATCCTGGGCGTCAATGGCGATCATTCCGTTGCAGATCAAGATGGTCTATGGCATCGGCAAGGCGCATGGCGTCGAGCTGGATCAGGGGCATATCAAGGAATTCATCGCCGCCGCCGGAGTGGGCCTCACCTCCCAGTATCTCGAGCAGTTCGGACGCAAGCTGCTCGGCGGGCTGCTCGGCAAGGCCGCGGGCAAGGCATTTGGTAAAATGGGCAGCGCTGCGACCGGTATGGCGTTTTCATTCGCGACCACGTATGCGCTCGGGCAGGTCGCCCGTCGCTATTATGCTGGCGGGCGGACGATGAGTTCGGCGCTCCTGCGCGAGACGTTCAACAGCCTGCTCGGCCCGGCCAAGCAGATGCAAACGCAGTACCTGCCGCAGATTCAGCAAAAAGCAAACACTCTGGACATGGGACAGGTCATGTCCATCATCAAAGGCACCTGAACCAGCTTATGACGACAACCCCCGACACCTTCGCCACCGCCCCGATGTGGGCCGGCTTCATCGCCTTCGTCATCGCCATGCTGGCGCTCGACCTTTTCGTCTTCGGCGGAAAGAAGGCGCACCGGGTTGCGGTCAAGGAGGCGCTAGCCTGGGTCATCGCCTGGGTCTGCCTCGCACTGGCTTTTGCAGGCTTGCTCTGGTGGTATCTGAACGACACGCAAGGGGCGGTCATCGCCCAACGCAAGACGCTGGAGTTTCTCGCCGGCTACCTGATCGAACAGTCGTTGTCGATCGACAACATGTTCGTCTTCGTCATGATCTTCGGTTATTTCGCGGTGCCGCCCGAATTGCAGCGCCGCGTCCTGCTCTACGGCGTGCTCGGCGCGATCGTGATGCGCGCCGGGATGATTCTGGCCGGTGTCTGGCTGGTTTCGCAGTTCGCGTGGATTCTCTACATCTTCGGCGCGTTTCTGGTTATCACCGGGATCAAGATGCTCGTCTTCGCCGACAGCGAGCCGGACCTTGAACAAAATCCCCTGCTGCGCTGGCTGCGCGGTCATCTGCGCATCACCGACGGTTTCAAGGGCGAACGCTTTTTCGTGCGCCAGAACGGCGTGTTGTGGGCGACGCCGATGTTCCTCGTCTTGCTGCTCATCGAGGCGAGCGACGTGATCTTCGCGGTCGACAGCATCCCGGCGATCTTCGCCGTCACCACCGACCCGTTCATCGTCTTCACCTCGAACATCTTCGCCATCATGGGCTTGCGCGCCCTGTACTTCCTGTTGGCGGACATGGCGGACCGCTTCCATCTGCTCAAGTACGGACTGGCGATCGTTCTCGTGTTCATCGGCGGCAAGATGCTCGCCGTACCGTGGTTCCACATCCCGATTCAGTGGTCGCTGTCGATCGTTGGCTGCATCATCTTGGTGTCGGTGATCTTGAGCCTGGCGCTTTCGAAGAAAGATGATCTTTCAGGAGAATCCTCATGAACACGACGCAAATGCCGTCACCGAGCCGCATCGACCGCGACCCGGACGGCCGGCTGATCGGACTGACCGTGGACGGCGGCGCAAACACGCCGCCCGGCGGCATGCATTGGCTGGTCGCCATCGACGGTTCCGACCACTCGCTGCGCGCCGTCGCCGAAGCTGCGCGCCTGGCGGGACAAATCAAGGGTTGCGCGCTTCACCTCGTCAATGTGCAGCACTGGCTGAGCCGGGAAGCCGCCGAGTCCGAACTCGGAAATCGCGGCTGGAAAGCAACGGAAAAAGCACGCGCCTTGCTAAGTGCCTCGGCACTGCCCTGGCAATTACACGTGGTGATGGGCGACGCCGCCGACGCCATCGTGGCACTTTCCGCCCACCTCGGCTGTCAAACGATCGTGATTGGCAGCCGTGGGCTGGGCGCGACGGAGAATCTGCTGGTCGGCTCGGTGGCTTACAAGGTGATTCACCTGAGCCCGGTATCCGTACTCGTCGTTCGCTAGAAGTTTCCACCCTGCCTGTTTATAGTTTCGCAACAACCAAGGAGATAGACATGACCAACCCGAGAATCCAGACCGTTCCGATGCCGAACGCCAGAACCGGATCCGTTCTGGCCAGCAACAAGCTGATCCGCAACACCTACATGCTGCTGTCGATGACGCTGCTCTTCTCGGCGCTCACGGCCGGCTTGTCGCTCGCCATGCGCTTGCCGCATCCGGGCATGATCATCACGCTGGTCGGCTACTTCGGCCTGCTGTTCCTGACCACCAAGCTGCGCAACAGCGGCTGGGGCATTGCCTCCGTGTTCGCGCTGACCGGCTTCATGGGCTACACGCTCGGTCCGATCATCGGCTACTACCTGCGCCTGCCAAACGGCGGACAAACGGTGATGATGGCGATGGCCGGCACGGCGGTGATCTTCCTCACGCTCTCCGGCTATGCGTTGACCACGCGCAAAAACTTCAGCTTCATGAGCGGATTCCTGATGGTCGGCATTCTGGTCGCCTTCCTGGCGGGCCTGGCTGCGATCTTCTTCCAGATTCCGGCGCTCTCGCTCACCGTCTCCGCCGCCTTCGTGCTGCTGATGTCGGGTTTCATCCTCTTCGAGACGAGCAACATGATCCACGGTGGGGAGACCAACTACGTGATGGCCACGGTCAACCTGTACGTAACGATCTTCAACCTCTTCACCAGCCTCTTGCACCTGCTTGGGTTTGCCAACAGCAGTGACTGACCGATCTTCGGTTAGCGACTGATCCGCATCTAAAAATCGGGGGAAGGCAGCGACTGCCTTCCCCCGATTGCTTTTTCCGCGCCGCCCTGCGTACTGTCGAAACGTCAGAGAAACCGCCCGTCCTGCAATGTCAGGATCCGGTCTGCACGCGCAGCCAGGCCCGGATCGTGGGTGACGATCACGAAGCTCGTCTGCCGCGAACGGTTGAGCGCCAGCATCAGCTCGAAGACGCCTTCGGCCGTCTGCCGGTCGAGGTTGCCGGTCGGCTCGTCAGCCAACACGCAGGCGGGTTCGGTGACCAGTGCACGGGCGATCGCCGCACGTTGACGTTCTCCGCCGGAGAGTTCCGACGGCGTGTGATCGAACCGGTGCGACAGGCCGACTTCGGCGAGCATCGCCGCCGCGCGTTGGTTCGCCTCGTCTTTCGGCATGCGCCGAATATGCAACGGCATGGCGACGTTCTCCTGCGCGGTGAATTCCGGCAACAGATGATGGAACTGGTAGACGAAGCCGAGATGCCGATTGCGCATGAAGCCGCGTTCGGCATCGCTGATTCCTGCCAGATCATGCCCCATCAGCTGGATTGTCCCAGCGGTCACCGAGTCGAGTCCGCCGAGCAGGTGCAGCAGCGTACTCTTGCCGGAGCCGGAAGCACCGACCACCGCTACGCGCTCGCCGGCCATGATTTCCATATCGACGCCCATCAGCACCGGCACTTCGAACGCGGCACGCGATCCCTGGCGATAGATCTTTTGCAGGCCCTGGCAGGCCAGCACAATGTTCTTGTTTTCACTCATAGCGCAGTGCCTCCGCCGGATTGATGCGCGAGGCGCGCCAGCTTGGATAAAGCGTCGCCACCAGAGAAAGCACGAAGGAGACGAGCGTGATCGTGATCACGTCGCCCCACTGCAACTCGGACGGCAAGGCGGAGATGTAATAGACCTCCTTCGACATCAGTTCGGTCCCCAGCACGCGCTCGATGAACGGCACGACGACATCGACGTTGAGCGCCAGCGCCACGCCGCCGGCGACGCCGAGCGCCAGGCCGATGAAGCCGATCAGCGCCCCTTGCACCATGAAGACGCTCATGATGCTGCCGGGACTCGCCCCCAGCGTGCGCAGGATGGCGATGTCGGCCTGCTTGTCGGTGACCGCCATGACCAGCGTAGAGACAATGTTGAAGGCAGCGACGGCGACGATCAGCGAGAGGATGATGAACATCATGTTCTTCTCGATCTGCACGGCGCGGAAGAAGTTGGCGTGGCTGCGCGTCCAGTCGCTGATGTAGGCCGGCGTATCGAGCGTATTGGCGAGTTCCTCGGTGATCGCGCGCGCCTTGAACAGATCTTCCAGCTTCAAGCGCACGCCGGAGACGCGATCTTCCATGCGATACAGGCGCTGCGCATCCTCCATGCGGATCAACGCCAGCCCGCTGTCGTACTCGAACATGCCGACTTCGAAGAGGCCGCTGACGGTGAAGGTCTTCAGGCGCGGCACCACGCCGGCCGGCGTCACCACGCCCTGCGGCGCGATCAGCGTCACCTTGTCGCCGATATTGACGTCGAGCGCACGCGCCAGCTCGCGGCCAAGGACGATGTTGAACGCATCCGGTTCGAGCGATTCGAGCTTGCCGCCCTTCATGTGCGAGCGGAAGTCGGCGACCTTGTCCTCCATGTCGGGCAGGATGCCGCGCACCATCGCGCCACGCACGGCCTGGCCGAACGAGAGCATGCCCTGCTCCTGAATATAGGGCGCCGCAGCGATCACACCGGGATGCTTCGCCGCCTGCTCGGCGACGCGCGGCCACTCGCTCATTTCGCCCGACGCGCCACTGATCTGGACGTGCGAGACGACGGCGAGGATGCGCCCGCGCAATTCGGTCTGGAAGCCGTTCATCACCGACAGCACGACGATCAGCGCCGCGACGCCGAGCGCGATGCCGAGCATGGAGATCATCGAGATGAAGGAAATGAAGTGGTTGCGCCGTTTGGCCCGCGTGTAACGCAGGCCGATGAGGAGTTCGTAGGGTAGTGCCATCGGCGGCGGAGACTCGTTTGGTTGGAGGACGGCCAGAGGCGGCCGGAAAAGTCGCTATGGTACACTTCTTCGCGTTCAATCTCGCCTACCCGGCGGCGTCCACACCCCGGTTTTTCAGCCTGTTTCAGCCCACTCCCGCGAGCCGAAAGCGCATGCAACTCACCCTCGTCGTCCCCGAACTCATCTGGCCGGAACCCGAAGATCGCGATGCGCTCGCCGACCTCGCCTGCCCCGCGCTCGAAACGCTGCTCATGCGCGGTCGACAGACGAGCCAGCCGCCGCAGTCGCTGGAGGCGACGCTCGCCGATCGGTTCGGTCACCCGGAAGGCGCACCGTATGGCGCTTTCCGCCTGCTCGGCGAAACGGAGTCGTCGCTCGAAATCGAGGAAAAATCGTGGCTCATCGCCGACCCGGTGCATCTGCGCTTCCACCAGGAGCGTCTGATCCTCGCCGATGGCACCAGCCTCTCCATCAGCCCCGAGGAAGCGCAAGCCTTGGCCGACGGTCTCAACGCGCACTTTGCCGACCTCGGCCGCTTCCACGTCAGCGCCGCCGACCGCTGGTATCTGCACCTGGCCGACGAGACGGGCAATGGGCCGTTGCACCGCTACGTCGCACCGCCGCTCTCGACCGTCGCCGGGCGCAGCGTCGAACACCTGCTGCCCGAACTGCTGCATGAGCGAGCGATCCGCACGCTGATGAACGAAATCCAGACGGTATTGCACGCGCATCCGGTCAATCGCCGGCGCGAGGACGAAGGCCGCTTGCCGGTCAACAGCCTGTGGTTGTGGGGGAGCGGCCGGTTGCCGGAGCGCTGCGAAACCGATTTCGACGGCGTCTGGAGCACGAACACGCTGGCGCGTGGGCTGGCCCGCGCCGCCGGCGTGCGCACGCACCCGGTGCCGACCGATGCCGAGCGCTTCTTCGAGCACGCAGCGCCGGATACCGAACATCTGATCGTTCTCGAAGATCTCATCGGCCCGGTGCAGTTCGAAAATAGCGCCGCCTACCGCGACGCGATCGAATCGCTTGAAGTCCGCTGGTTCGCTCCGCTGCGCAAGGCGCTGCTCAAGGGGCAGCTGAAGTCACTGCATATCGAAGCGACGACCGTCTACGCCATCCTGAACTGGGATTGCCAACGCACCGAACAGTGGATGTTCTGGAAAAAGCCGCGCCGGCTCGCCGATCTGGCGCTGGCGCTCGCCCAAGCCTCAGATTGACCAACTCATGACCCATATCAAACCCCGCCCCGTCCCGCCGCGCATCCAGTGGCAGCTCGAACAGCAGGGCGTGCATCCGCTGCTCGCCCGCATCTACGCCGCACGCGGCATTCAGACGAAGAGCGAGCTCGACTACGAACTCAAGTCGCTGATTCCGCCGGTGCAGCTCACGCACGCGGGTGACGCCGCCGTGCTGCTCGCCGACGCCATCGAAGCGCAAGCCAGGATTCTGATCGTCGCCGACTACGACTGCGACGGCGCCACCGCCTGTGCGGTCGGCGTGCGCGCCCTGCGTGCCTTTGTCGGCGACACCGGCAGCGAAATCGAGTATCTGGTGCCTAACCGCTTCACCTACG
>NZ_JAGOIT010000138.1 GCF_017995515.1 Propionivibrio sp. | reverse complement strand
ACCATGTCCTTGATCAGCCGGACCTGCGGGAACTTCATCCGCAGCGAGAAATACACCCCGGCCAACAAGCAGCCGTAAATCATGATCTGGCTCCAGAAAAAATCGTCTGTCGCCGCGGAGATTGCTACCAAATTCATAAACACTCCCTTCCATAAGAAAACTCAAATCAGCACCGAGGGGTCTTTTTTTTCGGCACTGAGCCCAGGAGAGAATAAGCACAACACGTGCCAATAAAAAAATATTACGAACATCGGTTTCAAGCACCTGTTTTATTGGCGAAATCGAAAATTGCGCGCGAAATCGGGGACGCAAACCACCTCCTTTGCGCACCTCCATGGTGCATCAATTTGGGCTTTGCCCCGATTTGGTTTCCCCAACGAACAAACACCTAAAATTCGCATGGCATCACGTCGTCAATTTCCGCGAACACGCCGCCTTCTTTTCTCCAAATCGCACCATGTTTCATGTATCCTGACGCCCGTTTGTCACTTGCGCACCAGGCGTTTTCGCTCTCCAACGCCTTGATTTTTTCGTCTTTTTTACTTACCAGGAGTAGTCATGCGATTCATAGCCAAGTTGTTGAGCGCCGTCATTCCCCTGTCGATCATGATTTCCGCCCCGGTTCAAGCGCGTGACTGGGCCTCTGTCGAGAAGTCGGGCAAGATCATGGCCGCCACCGAAGGCGCTTTCGCTCCGTTCAACTACTACGAAGGCACCAAGCTGACCGGTTATGAAGTCGATGTGGCCGAAGCGCTGGCCCAAAAACTCGGCATGAAGCTCGAATGGCACGCCGTTCCCTTCGATTCGCAACTGGCCGCCGTCCGCCAGGACCGTTTTGACTTCGCCATCGCATCGCACGGCTACACCAAGGAACGCGCCAAGGCCGTCGATTTCGCCAGTCCGCACTACTGCACCGGCGGCACGATCGCCGCACCCAAGGACGGCCCGCTGACCGCCGAAGCGCTCAAGGGCAAGACCGTCGGCGTGCAGCTCGCGACCAGCTACTTCGACGCCGCCAAGAAGCTCCCCGGCATCAAGGAAGTGAAGACCTACAAGGCCGACCCGGAAGCCTTTTCGGCACTCAAGGCGAAGAAAATCGACGCCTGGATTTCCGACAAGTTCACGATCATGGAAACGCTGAACAAGAACACCGATTCGGGCGTCGTTTCCGGTGAACAAGTGTTCGTCGAAAAAGTCTCGCTGATCATGCGCAAGAACAACAAGGAGTTCATGGACAAGGTCAATCAGGCGCTGGCTGACCTGACCGCTGACGGCACGCTCGCCAAGATCTCCGACAAGTACTTCAAGACGGACATCACCTGCAAGTAAGCCGTACTGACAAGAAATACACAAAAGCAACAAGATGAACTGGACTAAGCAACATCCGGGCTGGACGATGTTCGGCGCGATGGTCGGACTTTTGATCTTCCTGTGGGGGCTGGCGATTCCGCTGTCCCTCGCACCCGAGCCCATCGGTCCGGCGGCGAACGAGTTTGCTGCCGGCGCCCGGATAACGGTCCTGCTGACGCTGATTTCAGGCACATCCGGCATCATCCTGGGGGTTCTGGCGGGGATGGGGAAACTCTCCAAATTCCTGCCGATCCGCTGGATCTGCGATTTCTACGTCTGGATCATCCGCGGCACGCCGCTGCTGCTGCAGATCATGTTCGTCTGGCTCGCGCTCCCGACGATCATGCCGGAAGGCGTCGTGCTTTCCGATTTCTCCTGCGCCGCAATTGCGCTTGCGCTCAATGTCGGCGCCTACAACACCGAATGCGTCCGCGCCGGCATCCTCGCCGTACCGCACGGCCAGGTCGAGGCAGCGCACGCGCTCGGTCTCTCGCCGATGCGCACCTTTATCGATATCGTGCTGCCGCAGAGCTTGCGCGTGGCACTTCCGGCACTGGCAAACAATCTCGCCTCGCTGGTCAAGGATTCTTCCCTCGCCTACGCGATCAGCGTCGTCGAACTGACGATGTCCGGCTACCGCGTCCAGGCCGAGAGCTACCAACCGATTCCCGTCTTCATGACCACCGCGGTCATCTATCTGATTCTGACGACAGCCTTCACGACCCTGACGGCGGCGCTCGAAGCGCGCCTCGAAGTCGGTCAGAAGCGCTGAGCAAGACAGCGTATGCATTGTATGGATAACGACGCAACCTCATCCAACCCGATCATCGTCGCGCGCAATGTCGACAAGCGCTACGGCTCGTTCTACGCGCTGCGCGGCGTTTCGGCCAGCTTCACCGAGGGGCAGGTCACGGCGATCATCGGCCCATCCGGCTCCGGTAAATCAACTTTTCTGCGCACGCTGAACCGCCTGGAAAAGCACGACTCGGGCGAAATCATCGTCGACGGCATCGAACTCAACGACGACCTGCAGCATCTCGACGCGATCCGCCGCGAAGTCGGCATGGTCTTCCAGAGCTTCAACCTGTTCTCGCATCTCACGATTCTGCGCAACATCTCGCTGGCGCCGATACGCGTGCGCAAGATGTCGCGCGCCGATGCCGAAGCCAAGGCAATGGCGCTGCTCGAACGCGTCGGTCTGAAGAATCAGGCGCACAAGTATCCGGTTCAGCTTTCGGGTGGACAGCAGCAGCGCGTCGCCATCGCCCGCGCACTGGCCATGGACCCCAAGGTTCTGCTCTTCGATGAGCCGACCTCGGCGCTCGACCCCGAAATGGTGAATGAAGTGCTGACCGTCATGCGCGAACTGGCACACACCGGCATCACCATGCTCGTCGTCACGCACGAAATGGGCTTCGCCCGCGAAGTCGCCGACCGCGTCATCTTCTTCGACGAAGGCGCGATTCTCGAAGACAGCACGCCGCAGGCCTTCTTCACCAATCCCGACCACGAGCGCGCGCAGGCCTTCCTCTCACAGGTCAGGCACGGCTTCTAGCACGCTCCCGAAAAGTCAGGCGCGTTCGACGCGTCCGGAGGCCAGCATCGGCATCATCTGTACGGCGACGATGCAGATGAAGATCAGCGCACAGCCGACCATGCCGGTCGTACTCAGCCGATCGCCCATGAGCAGGAATCCGAAGAGCGCTGCGAACAACGTTTCGGCCGACAGGATGATCGCCGCGTCGGCCGCCGCCGCATAACGCTGCCCGACGACCTGCCCGGTGTAGGCAAAACCGACCGAAATGAATCCCGTATAGAGAATCGGCACCGCCGCGCGCTGGATTCCTTCGAGCGTAATCGTCTCGGTCAGCGCACCCCAGAACAGGCACGCGATTCCGCACACGAAGAACTGGCCGCACGCAACCAGGAAAGGTGCGGCGATCCGGTCGGCGATCTTGCCGACGAAAAGCACGTGCAGCGCCCAGAACAGGCTACTGGCGATCACCCACGCGTCGCCGATGCCGAGATTCAGATTCCCCGCACCGGAGAGCATCCACGTGCCAACGAGACAACCGAGCGAAGTCGGCCACACCGACCAATGCGGTCGCACACGCAGGATCAGCCATGAAAGCATCGGCACCAGCGGCACGTAAAGCGCGGTCAGGAAGCCAGCATTCGTCACCGTTGTCGTCACCAGACCGATCTGCTGGAAGACGGCGCCCAAGGTAAGCAGCAGTCCGAGCAGAACGACGCCCAACAGGTCACGCCGCCCCGGCGGCACCTCGCGCCGGGAGATCGAACGCCAGTCGCGCCAGGCGAACGGCGCGACGATGCAGACACCGAGCAGGAAGCGGATTCCCGTGAAGGTAAACGGCTCGACGCCGTCCATCCCGTGCGCCTGGGCGACGAAAGCCGAGCCCCAGACGATGGCGACGGCGAGAAGCAACAAATTGGCTTGAGAACGTGTCACGAAATACCGCCCTGAAATCCGAAAAAGTGCAAACCTGAATCCCGGCTATTGTAGCCAGGCGCCATACGACCTACTCGAAGTGCATCCAGACGAACAGGACCTGCCCCTGCGATTCCGCCAACTGCGCCAGCCCGACCAGTTCGTTCAGCATGTCGAGCGCATCCTCGGTATCCCAGTGCTCGCTCTCGAAATCGCCGGTCGCCACCAGTTCCGTAGCGATCGCGTCCAGCGCCTCCTCGTCGACGCTCGCGAGCTTCTCGCTCATTTCGCCGGCGACGCGCAAGACGATGGAGTTGCTTGCCGAGACGTACACCGGCTCGTAGACATCGAGCGCGACGTCGAGCAGATCGCCTGTCAGCAGACAATGCAGCATGGCAATCTTCGGAATATCGAGACCGGGAATCTCGATCCCGCTCCATTCGTTCAACGGTTGAACGGCGTCGCCGACCGAGGCGCTTTCGTCCTCTTCGGCAGCAACAACGACAGTCACGAAAGCCATGATTTTCCTACGAATGCAAAGGTGCGCCCGTCGCTTCCCGAACACGCTCCCGGACAAGGTATAATCCGCCGCTTTTCGAGCGCTTGACTTAAAGGAATTTGGTGCCGAGAGAGGGACTCGAACCCTCACGTATTTCTACGGCGGATTTTGAATCCGCTGCGTCTACCGATTCCGCCACCTCGGCCAAGGTTCGTGTGAGACGAACCGAAGGAGGCCGAATTATCCTCGATTCAAGCCGAACCGACAAGCCGCACAAACGACTATTTTTGACCGCATGCTCACCCTCGACGATTTTGATTTCAACCTTCCGGACGAGTTGATCGCCCAGCATCCCGCCGCCGACCGCACCGCGAGTCGTCTGCTGCACATTCAGCCAGGAGCGCTTCACGACCGCCGATTCTCGGAGTTGCCGGAGCTCGTCCGGCCCGGCGATCTGCTGGTTTTCAACGACACCAAGGTCATCAAGGCGCGCCTGTTCGGCAGGAAGGATAGCGGCGGACAGGTCGAGGTGATGGTCGAGCGCATTGTCGATGCGCGCAAAGCTGTAGCGCAGGTTCGCGCCAGCAAATCGCCGAAGCCCGGGTCGCGGATCATCGCCGAAGATACCTTCACGTTCCGGGTGATCGGCCGAACGGGCGCCGCGTCCGAGTTCTTCGCGCTCGAACTGGAAGGCCCGGGCGACCTGCATGCGCTGATCGAGCAAAACGGGCGACTGCCATTACCGCCGTACATCAGCCACGCCGCCGAGGTCGAGGACGAAACGCGCTACCAGACAGTGTTCGCGCAGAACGCGGGCGCTGTCGCCGCACCGACGGCGGGTTTGCACTTCGACCAGGCGATGCTCGACCACCTGCAGGAAAGTTGCGTCGACCTGGCCTGGCTGACGCTGCATGTCGGCGCCGGCACCTTCCAGCCCGTCCGCGTCCATAACATCGCCGAACATCGCATGCATTCCGAGCGTTTCGAAATCCCGGAAGCCACCGTCGCCGCCATCGAACGGACACGGGAGCGACAAGGCCGCGTCATCGCCGTCGGCACGACCAGCTTGCGCGCGCTCGAATCGGCGGCGCAAGGCGGCGAACTGCGCGCCGGCAAGGCCGAGACCGACATCTTCATCACGCCGGGCTACCGGTTCAAGGTCGTCGACCGGTTGATCACCAATTTCCACCTCCCCAAGTCGACCCTGCTGATGCTCGTCTCCGCCTTTGCCGGGGCCGACACGATCCGTTCCGCGTATCAACACGCGGTCGCGGAGCGCTACCGCTTCTTCAGCTACGGCGACGCCATGTTCCTTGAAAGACAGAACGATGCAATTTGAACTCCTCACCACCGACGGTGCCGCACGCCGCGGCCGGCTGACGCTGGCGCACGGCGTCATCGAGACGCCGGTCTTCATGCCGGTCGGCACCTACGGCACGGTCAAGGCGATGACGCCGCGCGACCTCAACGAGATCGGTGCGCAGATCTGCCTCGGCAACACCTTCCACCTGTGGCTGCGCCCGGGGCTGGAGGTCATCGCCGCGCACGGCGGCCTGCACCGCTTCATGGGCTGGGACAAACCGATCCTCACCGACTCCGGCGGCTTCCAGGTCTTCTCGCTCGGCGCGCTGCGCAAGATCACCGAGGAAGGCGTCAAGTTCTCGTCGCCGATCAACGGCAACAAGCTGTTCCTGACGCCGGAAGAGTCGATGCGCATCCAGCACACGCTCAATTCCGACATTGTGATGATCTTCGACGAATGCACGCCCTACCCGGCGACCTACGACGAAGCGGCCAAGTCGATGCGCATGTCCTTGCGCTGGGCGCAGCGCTCGCGCGACGAGCACAACCGGCTCGCCAACACCAACGCGCTGTTCGGCATCGTGCAGGGGGGGATGTACGAGGATCTGCGCGATGAATCGCTCGCCGCCCTGGCCGACATCGGCTTCAACGGATTCGCCATCGGCGGGCTGTCGGTCGGCGAGCCGAAGGACGAAATGGCACGCATCCTGGCGCACACGACGCCATGCCTGCCGCAGGACAAGCCGCGCTATCTGATGGGCGTCGGCACGCCGGAGGATCTGGTGCACGGCGTGCAGACCGGCATCGACATGTTCGACTGCGTGATGCCGACGCGCAACGCGCGCAACGGCCACCTGTTTACGCGCTTCGGCGACATCAAGATCAAGAACGCGCAGCACAAGAACGATCCGCGCCCGCTCGACGAAACCTGCGCGTGCTATACCTGCCGCAATTTCTCGCGCGCCTACCTGCATCATCTGCACCGCATCGGCGAGATTCTCGGTTCGCAACTGAACACGATCCACAACCTGCATTACTACCAGGTGCTGATGCGCGAACTACGCGAAGCCATCGTCGCCGGCACGCTTGCCGAGAGGGTTGCGCGCTTCCATGCCGAGCGCAGCGCCGAGGCCAGGGTGCTACAATAGCCCGCTTGTTTTTCGACGCTCACCCGCACTTATTACCAGGAGACCAATGTGCTGATCAGCAACGCTTACGCTCAAACCGCCGGGGCCGCCGGCCCACTCGGCGGCCTCATGGAATTCCTGCCGATCATCCTGATGTTCGGCGTGCTTTATTTCCTGATGATCCGCCCGCAGATGAAAAAGGCGAAGGAGCACAAGGCATTGGTTGCCGCACTCGCCAAGGGCGATGAAGTGGTCACCCAGGCAGGTATCGCCGGACGCATCGCCAAGGTTGGTGACGATTTCATCTCCGTCGAAATCGCCGAAAAGGTAGAGGTCCAGATCCAGAAATCGGCC
>NZ_JAGOIT010000057.1 GCF_017995515.1 Propionivibrio sp. | reverse complement strand
TTCGGTTATTGCGCCCGGCGCTGTGGTGAAAATCAACCGCTCATCGCGCAGAAGATCTGCGCTCCCACAAAACCCAACGCGCGTCGCAGGCCACCCGTAGGAGCGCATAGATTTTCTGCGCGAAAACAGCGCCTCCGCATGCTGACCCGCCCTTCCGTTTCGCTTGCCCGGAATTTGCTTTACACTCGAATTCGCCGTCGACATCAGGAACAGCAATGCAAGAGCGAGAAGAACCGACCATCCCGACCGTTCCGGACCAGCCGCCACCGCAATTCGAACTTGAGCAGCCCGACGATTACAGTCAGTACCTGCTGCATTCGCGCTCGGAAATTCTTGCAGTGCTGCGCTCGCTGGTGCAGAAGGGTGCGCTGATCACGGTTTATTTCGATCAAGGACGGTCCTTCCTCCTCACTTCGATGCTTACGGTCAACGCCGACACGCAGAGTTTCGTCCTCGACCTGGGCAGCAACGCGGAAATGAACGAACGGGCGCTGCGGGCAGAGAAGCTCATCCTGACGACCCTGGTCGACAAAGTGAAAATCCAGTTCAACCTGAGCGCGCTCAAAGCCACCCTGCACGACGGCCGGAGCGCGTTTGGCGGTGCCGTTCCCGACACACTGCTGCGCTTGCAACGACGCGAGTATTTCCGCCTTTCGACGCCGATTGCCAACCCGATCAAACTGTCCGCCACGATCCGGCGTGCGGACAATTCGGCGCTACAGGCCACCCTCCCCTTGCTCGACATCAGCGGCGGCGGCGTCGGCCTGATGGTCGCGAGCGATCAGGCACCGCTGCTTGCGCGCGGCGATGCACTCAGCGATTGCCGCCTGATGCTTCCCGATGAGGGCTTGCTCGTCACTTCGCTGTGCGTGCGCAACATGTTCGACGTCACGACAAGAAGCGGAACACACTACGTTCGCGTCGGCTGCGAGTACGTCGGAATGACCTCGGCGCGGCTGGCCATGGTGCAGCGCTATATCACGCGCATGGAACGTGAACGCAAGGCGCGTTTGAGCGGGTTGGCCTGATCCGCGCCAGCTACCGAACGAACTGTCCGATCACGTCTGGCAGCAGGATACGTTTTTCGGAAGTCGAACAGTTCGACGCATCGGCTGCAGGCAAACGGAGCAGCCAGGGTGCGTCGTACCTGTACCGCCGACTTAGACCGTTTCCCCTGGCAACAACGCCTGAAAATCATCTAAACTATCTATTCATAGATTAATGCACGTTTGTATTCAAAAATGTCCGCTCAAGTCGACATCCTCCTGCAACAGCTTTCCCGTGAGCCGAGAACAGCTCGCCAGCTGGCCGATATCCTCGGTGTCAGTCAGCCGACAATCTCACGGTTACTCGCTGCGCTGGGTGATGAAATCGCCCGTTTCGGCGCGGCTCGATCTATTCAGTACGCGCGACGCGACACGTTCCGTGGGTTGCCGGAAATCGCTGTGTATCGCGTCGATGCGGAAGGACGTTTGCGCCGCTTAGGTCTTCTGGTTCCCGTCTATCCAGAGGGTTTCGTGATGCGACAAGATGACGGAAAGACGTTGCACAGTGAGGGTTTGCCCTGGTGGCTCTACGACATGCGCCCGCAAGGCTATCTCGGACGGGCGTATGCGGCTCGTTACGGTGCAGCATTACAGCTGCCGGAGCGACTGGTCGACTGGACCGATACCCATGCGTTGCGTGCGCTCTTGGCGCACGGAGGGGACGGGGTCGGAAATCTGCTTTTGGGCGATATTGCCCGGGACCACTTTCTTGCAGCGCCTGAACCGACGCCCATCGACGCCAACCAGAAGAGCGCAGCGTACGTCCAACTGGCGCGTGACGCCGCTCAAGGCGAAATCCCGGGTTCGTCAGCCGGGGGCGAGCAACCCAAGTTTGCAGCCTATGCCGTGACACCGAACGGGCCGCAACACCTGATTGTGAAGTTCAGCGAAAGAGAAGCTGGCCCGGTAACCGAACGCTGGCGGGATTTGCTTTTGGCCGAGCACCTCGCGCTGACGACGTTACGTGACGCAAGTGTTCCGGCAGCCCAAACATGGATTGTTGATGCGGACAATCAGCGTTTCCTGGAGGTCGAGCGGTTCGACCGAGTTGGATCACTCGGGCGGCGCGGTGTGTTTTCACTCGCGGCACTCGATGCGGAATTCGTCGGCGCTGGAGTTGGAACATGGCCGAGCATCGCCAATCGACTTGCCACCTCGGGGGAAATTCGGCCGGAGGCAGTACAAGGCGCAGAACTCTTGTGGGCCTTCGGCGTGCTCATCGGCAATACGGACATGCACAATGGCAATTTGTCGTTCGTCTCTGAACACGAACGCCCGTATGAACTCGCTCCGGCCTACGACATGACGCCGATGGCCTTCGCTCCCAGTCGCACGGGTGGATTACCGGATACGCTTGCCGAAGCGAACCTGCACCCCAGCGTTGCCAATGACACCTGGCGACGTGCAGAAGAACTGGCAAACCGATTTCTCGCACTTCTACGAATCACGCCGGGATTCAGCCACCGATTTCAACCCTGCCTAGCTACCTTGGAGCGCCACCTGATGGCTGCGCATGCACAAATCGAGCGGATGGGCTAACTGCAACCGCCCCCCTCTTCTGCACCACCAAATTCGCCTGTTCGCGTTATCGCCAAACTGCCGCACCATGGCTCTGTTGCACAAACTGGGCATGAACCTGAAAAACTCGGTTCTTCACCACAAAGGCGCAAAGATCGCAAAGGTTCGCAAAGAAAAACAAAGCGCTACGCGAACAGCACCTATCTTCCATCGCCACCCGCAGGGTGAATGGTCAAGTACGATCAACCTGTTGTTTCCTTTGCGATCTTTGCGCCTTCGCGCCTTTGCGGTGAGGTTTTCAGGATGAAGGCCGCTACGGCGTTGCTTTTCCCGAGTTGAAGCGGTCGCATGGGTAAGCCGGAAGCACCGAAATACCGGGCAACGAACGGGTCGTCCTACAACGCCGCCTTGAAATCGCGAGGGTCGCCGCTGGTGTGGTTCGACCGGGATAGGGCATGGTTTGCCGGCAAGAGCGGCAAACGAGGCCGTTCAGACACCTTTTCGGGTGCGGCGATTCAGTTTTGTTTGATGGTCAAGGGGCTCTTCGGTCTGCCGCTGCGCCAGACGACCGGCATGGTGGCCAGCCTGCTCAAGTTGGCGAAGGGGTGATGGCGAGAGATTTCGACCGTCAGGTCGCCTGAGTTACAGATACGCGCCGCTCTGCTCAATCGTTTCACCCATCTCGGCACACTTCTCACCGTGCGCGTGGCATAAATCCGTCGGGGATAAGGGCCGCAACTCTCAATTTCATTGTGAAACAGAGCCACGTTTCAACAAAATATCAAAACGACGTGAAACGCTATCAAACCTGCATGTTCATAACGTCGTGATACGCGGTCACCAGCTTGTTGCGCACCTGGACCATTTCCTGGAACGACACGTTGGCCTTTTGCAGCGAAATCATCACCTCGTGCAGGTTGGCATTGCCGTCGCCGGCGGCAAAATTTGCCGCCATCGTCTCTGCCTGCTGCTGCGTCTGATTGACCTGCTCGATCGAGTTCTGGAGGATCTTGGCGAAATCGGTTTGCGCCGTTGTCCCGGCTGAGGCGCTCTGCGTCTCGTTTACGCGCCCGCCCGCCTGCGCTGCGGTTGCCCGCAGGACGCTCAACATCTGGTCAATACCCTTGGTATCCATTTGCTTCTCCAAAGCCCCGTTACGCAGTCTCTCGCAAGAACTGCGCCTGACTACACTTACTCTCTCAAGAACCCAGCTTCCCGGTACTGTTTGAGCTTATGGCGCAAAGTCCGTTCCGACATTCCGAGCTTTTCGCCGGCACGTTTGCGCGACCCGCCAACGGCAGCCAGCGTGTCCAGTATATGTTCACGTTCAAGGTCACGCATGTTGTCCTTCTTTTGACCATCCGGAAGCGACATTGTTGGTGCCGTCGGCGCGGCCACGATCCCGACCGCAGGTTTTGCTGCGCCCGGAGAGAGAACGGAGAGGTGCAGCGCCTCGGCTTCAACGACGTCACCGGCGGCAAAAATCACGGCGCGCTGCATCACATTCTCCAGTTCGCGCACGTTGCCCGGCCACGGATGCCAACGTAGCGCGTCCTCGGCCGAGGGCGATAGGCACAGGCCCGGCCGTCCGGCGCGCCCGCCGTGCTCGGCGAGAAAGTGCTGCGCCAACGGGACGATGTCGTCGCCGCGCTGGCGCAACGCGGGGATGAGCAAGGGAAAAACGTTCAGCCGGTAGTAGACGTCTTCGCGCAGGACGCCTCGTGCGACGGCCTCGGCCATGTCGCGGTTGGAGGTCGCGATGATGCGGATGTCGAGCGGAACCGCTTTCTTGCCGCCGACCCGTTCGACCTCGCGTTCCTGGAGGACGCGCAGCAATTTCGCCTGCAGGCCGAGCGGCATTTCGGTGACTTCGTCGAGCAGCAGCGTTCCGTTCTGCGCCTGTTCGAACTTGCCGGCTTGCGCCTGCTGCGCACCGGTAAACGCGCCCTTTTCGTAGCCGAAGAGCGTCGCTTCGAGCAGGCTGTCGGGAATGGCGGCGCAGTTGATGGCAACAAAAGGGCCGGCACGACGCGCGGAATGGTTATGGATGTAGCGTGCGACGACTTCCTTGCCGACACCGCTTTCTCCGGTGAGCAACACCGTGGTGTCGGTCTGCGCGACGCGCGTTGCGAGGGAAAAGAGATTGCGACTGGCTTCGTCGCTGGCGATCACGCGATCATCGTCCATCGCCTCCGGCAACCGGTAGCGCGCGACGTGTTCGAGCAAGGCTTTGGGCTCGAAAGGCTTGAGCAGGAAGTCGCAGGCACCGGCCCGCATCGCCTCGACCGCACGATCGACGTCGGCAAAAGCGGTCATCAGCACGACCGGGAGGTGCGGATAGCGGTTGCGGATTTCCTTGAGCAGGGTGATGCCGTCCATCGGCATCATGCGCACATCGCTGACGACGAGGGCAACGGACTGCGCATCCAGCAACCGGAGCGCCTCTTCGCCGCCCGCGGCCGATACGACCGATTGGCCGGCCAGTTCGAGCGTATCGCATACGGCTTCGCGCAAGTTGAGGTCGTCTTCGACGACCAGAATGGGTAGAGCCTGAGCCATATTCTTCCTGTTATTGCCGGGTTGATTCGTCAGCCATCGTCACGGCGGGAAGGCGCAAAACGAAGTCCGAGCCTTGTTCCGGCGTCGAGCTGACTTCGATCGTTCCGCCGTGCGCGCGAGCGACGCCGAGCGCAATCGCCAGCCCCAGACCGGTGCCCTGCCCGCGTGTGGTAAAGAAAGGTTCGAAAATGCGTGCCTGCACCTCGGGAGCGATGCCCTTGCCCGAATCCTGCACATGAATCAGCACGTTTCGCCCGTACACCACCGCCTTCAGGCAAACCTTGGCCGAGCCGTCATGGCGCACCTCACTCGCCTGCAGCGCATTCTCGAGCAGATTCAGGAGCGCGCCGCCGAGCGCCTTGCGGCTGCCGACGATCTGCACTTCGCCGACCTCCGCGCAAACACTGAAATCAACACCCTTGTCACGACACAGCGGTTCCAGTGTCTGTGCGGCTTCGGCAATCAGCGCCGCCGCCGGAATGACGTCGCGGCCGATGCTCTCGCCGCGCGCGAACAGCAAAACGTCCTGGATCAACCGCTCCAGCCGCTTGAGTTGCTCGGTCGCCTTGCTCGCGAAACGCGCCCGCGCTGCATCCGGGAGTTCCGGCCGGGCCAGGTTGGCGCTGTAGAGCAAGGCCGTCGCCAGCGGCGTGCGCAACTGGTGCGCCAGCGAGGCCGCCATTTCGCCCATCGCCGCCAGCCGCTGATGGCGCTCGACGTTGGCTTTCAGTTCGTGCGCGACGGTGATGTCGTGGATCAGGAGGATGCGCCCGCCCGCCGAGTCGAGCGCACTTTCGGCGATCGACACGCGTCGATCTGCCAGTTGCCATTCATCCGGTGCGTCGGTGGCGGCCAGTTTCGACTCGGCAAGCGCCGACCAGTTCTCACCGCTGATCGAATCGCCGAGCATGGAGCGCGCAACAGGATTGGCTTCGCTGATTCGCGCCGTGCTGTCGAGAACCACGACGCCGGCGGGCAAGGCGTTCAGCAGCAGAGACAAGCGTTCGGAAAGCGCTTCTTTCTCCTGATACTGACGGCGCAACTCGCCGTTGGCGACGGCGAGTTCCGCCGTCAGCGACTCCACTTTGGCCTGGAGTCCTTCGTACGCCTGGGTCAGTTCGAGCGAAACCTGGTTGAAAACGTCGAAGGCCCGCTGCAATTCCTGCGCCTTCAATTCGGGTGCCGGTATTTGCGCCGCGTCGCTCATTCAGGGGAGAATCCAGTGCAGTTAAGAGATACAATAGTAGAATAATTCTCAGCAATTTTCGCTTTTTGCTTGATTATTCGCGTAATTTTCACACACCATTCCAAGCATGGCGACCACCGGAACAACGACCCAACAAACGACCGAAAGCTCAGAGAATCTAACCGATCGTCTGCGCTCGGCGTTGGCTCGTTTGACCAACCAGCAAAAGATCCTGTTGATGATTGCGGTCGCTGCAATCATCGCGCTCGCCGTTGCCAGCAGCACCTGGATCAAGCAATCCGATTACCGCGTTCTATTCTCGAACATCTCCGAACGCGACGGCGGCGCGATCATCGCGTCGCTCGAACAGATGAACGTTCCCTACCGGTTCAGCGAAAGCGGCAATGCCATCCTCGTGCCGAGTGCGAATGTCCACGAAGCGCGTCTGCGCCTGGCAACGCAGGGGCTTCCCAAGGGTGGCGGCGTCGGTTTCGAGCTGATGGAGAACCAGAAGTTCGGGATCAGCCAGTTTGCCGAACAGGTCAATTACCAGCGCGGTCTCGAAGGCGAGCTGGCGCGCACGATCCAGTCGGTCGGTGCCGTGCAGAACGCCCGCGTGCATCTGGCCATCCCCAAGCCGACGGTTTTCGTGCGCGAGGAATTGAAGCCATCGGCCTCGGTACTACTCAATCTCTACCCCGGACGCTCGCTCGAACCGTCGCAGATCGCCGGTATCCAGAACCTCGTCGCGGCCAGTGTTCCCAGTCTTGCGGTCGCGAGCGTGACCATCCTCGACCAGAGCGGCGCGATGCTCTCGCAACTGAAGAGCAAGCTGATGGAAGCCGGTCTCGACCCGACGCAGATCACCTACGTACGGGAGATCGAGGCCAGTGCGATCAAGCGCATCCAGGACATCCTGGTGCCGATCGTCGGCCCGGAGAACGTACACGTGCAGGTCGCCGCCGACGTCGATTTCTCGCAAAGCGAACAGACAGCCGAAACGCACCGCCCGAATACGACGCCGCCCGACATCAGCATCCGCAGCCAGCAAACCAGTGAATCGGCGAGCACGACGCCTTCGGCTCTCGGCGTTCCGGGCGCCCTGTCGAACCAGCCGCCCGTCCCGGCGACCGCACCTTTGACACAACCGGCCGTACCGCCAGCGCAACCGGCCGGTGCAGCCACAGGACAACCGATTCCCGGTCAGCTGAACGCGGCCGGCGTCCAGGCGCCGATCAACAGCGTCGCGCAGCCGATCAACACGCGCAAGGATTCGACGATCAACTACGAGATCGACAAGACGATCAGCCACACCAAACAAGCGATCGGCACCATCAAGCGCTTGTCGGCCGCCGTCGTCGTCAACCACCGCAAGGACGCCAAAGGGCTGATGAAGCCGCTGCCCGACGCCGACATCAAGCAGATCAACGATCTCGTCAAGGAGGCGATGGGCTACAACAAGGATCGCGGCGACACGCTGTCGGTCGCCAGTTCGCCATTCACCGCGAGCGGGAAGACGGAGATGGATATTCCGCCGTGGAAAGATCCCGACATCCTCGCCTTGGCCAAAGATCTGTTCAAGTATGGCGCCATCGCCGCGATCATCGCCTATCTGATGCTCAAGGTTGTCATGCCGTTGATCCGGACGATGGCGACGCCTCCGCCAGCCCCGAAGCCGACGCACGTCGGAACGTTGGGCGGTACGGTCAACATTGTCGAGGACGGCGAGGAAGCCCCGCCACAAACAGCAGCCGAAGTCCTCGAGAAAAAACTTTCGGAGGTGCGTGAATTCGCACAACAAGACCCGAAGGTCGTCGCCAACATAATCAAGGACTGGACGAACGCCAATGCCGGCTGATGAAGGCGTCGAACGCAGTGCCATCCTGCTGATCGCGCTGGGCGAGGACTATGCTTCGGAGGTGCTCAAGCACCTCGGCCCGAAAGAGGTGCAGAAGCTCGGTCACGCCATGGCCGCGCTGAAGACGGTGCCGCGCGCCAAGGTCGAGGAAGTGCTGGCGGATTTCCACAAGACGGCGACCGAATCCGCCGCCGTGCACGTCGATACCGACGCCTACGTGCGTACCGTGCTGACCAAGGCGCTCGGCGACGACAAGGCGGCCAATCTCATTTCGCGCATCCTGCAGGGCGGCGACACCAACGGCATCGAAGGCCTCAAGTGGATGGACGCGCCGACCGTCGCCGATCTGATCCGCAACGAGCACCCGCAGATCATCGCCACGATCCTCGTCCATCTGGAACAGGACCACGCGAGCGACATTCTCAACCACTTTACCGAACGCTTGCGCAACGATGTGGTGCTGCGCATCGCGACGCTCGAAGGCATCCAGCCGGAAGCGCTGAGGGAGTTGAACGACGTGATGCTGCGCCTGCTCTCCGGCTCGGCCAACATCAAGAAGTCGGCGATGGGCGGCGTGCGTTCGGTCGCCGAGATCCTCAACTTCATGGGGACCGCGAACGAGACGACGGTGATCGACTCGATCCGCGAATACGATCCCGACCTCGCGCAAAAGATCCTCGATGAAATGTTCGTCTTCGAAAACCTGCTCGACCTGGACGATCGCGGCATCCAGCTCCTGCTGCGCGAAATCCAGTCCGATTCGCTGATTCTGGCGATGAAGGGTGCGTCCGAACCGCTACGCGAAAAGATCTTCAAGAACATGTCGCAACGCGCCGCCGAGATGCTGCGCGAGGATCTCGAGTCGCGCGGTCCGGTTCGTCTTTCCGAAGTCGAGAACGAACAGAAGGAAATCCTCAAGATCGTCCGCCGCCTGGCCGACGAAGGCCAGATCGTGCTTGGCGGCGCGGGTGGCGAGGAAATGATCTGAGAGGTTGTGAACAAATGCCGAAACACCCACCACAGAGTCACAGAGACGCAGAGTTTTCGTGGAGAAAACCTTTGGCAACGGCGTTTTTTCTCTGCGCTTCCTCTGTGCCTCCGCGACTCTGTGGTGGATTCTGAATTTTTTTCACAGACCCTGAGCGTGCAGCGACCATGACCGGCTTCATCCCCAAGGAGAAGCTCTCCGCCTACCAGCGTTGGGAAGTCGCCGCCTTCGACGAAGCCGAGCAGGCCGCGCGCAAGGCCAGCGAGACAGCGAAGTCCGCACCGGCGCCGACGCACGAGGCCGAGCCGGAACCTGAATCACCCCCGGTGGTGCTGCCCACGGCGGCGGATATCGAGCGCATGTACACGGACGCCCAAGAACAGGGATATGCGGCTGGCTACGAAGAAGGCATCACCCACGCGCGCACCGAAGCCGCGCGGATCGATACCCTGCTGACCGGCGTCCGGCAGTCGATCGGCGAGCTCGATCAGCAGGTCGCCGAACAGCTGCTGGCGACCGCCGTCGAAATCGCCAGCCAGGTCTTGCGCCAGAGCCTGCAGCTCAAACCGGACCTGTTGATTCCCGTCGTCAGGGAAGCCATCACGACGCTGCATCCGCATACGGGCCACCCCGTACTCTTCGCCCACCCGCAGGACGCCGCGCTGATTCGCTCGCATCTCGGCGACCAGCTCGCGCACAACAACTGGCGCATCATCGAGGACAACACGCTGACGCCCGGCGGCTGCCGGGTCGAACTCGGTTCGAGCGAGGTCGACGCGACGCTCGAGACACGCTGGCGCCGCGTCATCGAATCGATCGGCATCAATCAGGACTGGCTGAGCGACAAGCCGTGAGCGCCCCGGACCGTTCTTCAACTGACCACCTGGAAGGCTGGCGTACGTTTCTCGCCAACTGCGGCGACGCGGCCAGCCAGGCGTCGCCCCTGCTGCCGAGCGGACATCTGACGCGCATCAACGGGTTGGTCATGGAGGCGGCCGGTCTGAAACTTCCGCTGGGAAGTTCATGCCGAATTCTCCCCATCGGCGGTTCGCCGATCGAAGCCGAGGTCGTCGGATTCAACGGCGAGCGGCTGTTCCTCATGCCATCCGAGGACGTCTATGGCCTCTCGCCGGGTGCACGCGTCGTCGCCATGGAGTCGCAGACGATGCCGCCCAGGTTCGGCGTCAGCCCGCCCGCGCGACGGCGCGCGATCGACCGCGCGAAATTGCTCCCGGTCGGCGATGCATTGCTCGGCCGCGTCATCGACGGCGCCGGCCGGCCGCTCGACCGCAACGGCCCGGTGCTGACCGAGGCGCTGCGCCCCTTGCAAGGCCGGCCGGTCAATCCGATGTCGCGCGCGCCGATCGAACAGGCGCTCGACGTCGGCATTCGCGCCATCAATTCGCTGCTGACGGTCGGCCGCGGCCAGCGCATGGGTCTCTTTGCCGGTTCGGGCGTCGGCAAGAGCGTCTTGCTCGGCATGATGGCGCGCTACACGTCGGCCGAGGTCATCGTCGTCGGGCTGATCGGCGAGCGCGGCCGCGAAGTCAAGGAATTCATCGAGCAGATTCTCGGCGAGGAAGGACTGCGCCGCTCCGTCGTCGTGGCGGCCCCCGCTGACGTCAGCCCACTGATGCGCCTGCAGGGTGCGGCCTACGCCACGTCGATCGCCGAGTACTTCCGCGACCAGGGCCGGCACGTGCTGCTGATCATGGACTCGCTCACCCGCTATGCGATGGCGCAACGCGAAATCGCGCTGGCCATCGGCGAACCGCCGGTGACGCGCGGCTACCCGCCATCGGTCTTCGCGCGCCTGCCGCAACTCGTCGAGCGCGCCGGCAACGGCGCCGACGAAGGCGGCTCGATCACCGCGTTCTACACCGTGCTCGCCGAAGGCGACGACCAGCAGGACCCGATCGCCGATTCGGCGCGCGCCATTCTCGACGGCCACATCGTCCTCTCGCGGACGCTTGCCGACGCCGGCCACTACCCGGCGATCGACATCGAACAGTCGATCTCGCGCGCCATGGTCAACCTGATCGAACCCGCGCATCTCGAGCAGATCCGCCACTTCAAGCAGCACTACTCGCGCTTCCAGCGCTCGCGCGACCTGATCAGCGTCGGTGCCTACGCCGCCGGCTCCGACCCACTGCTCGACCAGGCGATCAAGCTCTATCCCTCGTTCGAACACTTCCTGCAGCAGAACCTGAGCGAACGCGCCGACTTCGACAGCAGCATCAACGGCCTCTTCGCCCTGTTTGGCAAGCAAAGGCAGTAACCCGGCATGACCCGCCCGTTCCCGCTCCAGACCGTCCACGAACTGATGCAGACGCGCGCCGACGAGGCGACGCAGCAGCTGGCCAAGCTGATCGCCAGCGAGCGCGACGCGAAAAGCAAGCTCGCCATGCTCCAGCAGTATCGGGACGAGTACGCCGCCCGTTTTCGCGATGCAGCGCAGCAAGGGGTTACGCAGATCCAGTGGCGGAACTATCAGGACTTCCTGAACCGACTGGATGACGCCATCGACCAGCAAAAACAGAACGTCGCCCAGCAAGAGCGCAACACGGCCTCCGGCCAGATGAACTGGCAGCATCACCGAAAGAATCTCAAGGCATTCGACACACTTTCCGATCGCCATGTCTCGCGCGAGAACGCACGCGAAAGCAAACGCGACCAGAAAGCGCAGGATGAGTTTGCCGCCCGCACCAAGGGCGACGACTCCAGCAAACCCTCCTGATCGTTCGCAGTCCTTGCTGGCATAAAGATTGCTGACCACAAGTCAGCATTCAATCGCATCTCTGCCAACAGGAATATAGCAATGTCAGTCACCATTGTTTCGGCGCTGCCGCAGACAAGCTCGGCGCCGCAAGCCAACGGAGTCGAATCGATGGCCGGCAGCGACGGCGGCTCGATCACCTTCGCTTTCGCCGACATTCTGCTGGGCAAGCAGCTGACCAACCTTGCCGGCGAACCCGGCGAGACTCTCTTGTCCGGGGATTCCGGCGACACGCTCACCCATACGGACAGCGGCGAAGTCGATCCGAACTCGATTCTGGCCGCGCTGGGTCTGGCGGCTCCGCAGCCCGCCGTCACCGACACGAGCGCGAAGGCCGTCACGCGCGAACAATTCGCCGGAACCGGTAGCGCCGGCCCGGCAGGTGACGCCACCGTTAGTCTCACGCCAGCCGGCGCAGGCACGGAGAAGTCGCCCAAACCTGAAGTGATGCCACAAGCCGCGGTTTCGGCCCCGGCCACAACGGCCATCGGCACCGATACGCCGGCAAAATTTGCCGTAGCCGCCGCCGGCATCAACGAGATGCCGTTGAAAACCGAATCGTTGCCGCCCAGCGAACCTCTGGACAAGGCGATCACCAACTTGACCAGCCATCCTGCCGCCACAACGCAGCGCGACGCACCGCTGACCGTACAAACGCACGTGCGCGACCAGACCTGGTCATCCGACTTCGCGCAGAAAGTCGTCTGGCTGGTGAATAACGACAAGCAATCGGCGCAACTGACCCTTAACCCGCCGCAAATGGGGCCGATAGAGATATCGTTGAACGTCGACAAAGGCAGCGCCAGCGCCACCTTCGTTTCCGCGAATGCGGAAGTGCGTGACGCAATCGAAACGGCCATGCCGCGTCTACGTGAAATGTTCGCCAGCGCCGGAATACAACTCGGACAAACGAATGTCAGTTCGGAGTCGTTCCGTCAGCAGAGCGAAGGCAGTATGGGGAACGGCGGCCAGGCACCAAGCCGTGTCGATAACGCTATACTTGCCGGCGATTCGGGTGACCCGCTGACGACCCGGGCGTTCGGCGCCAAGGCCGCCAACGGCCTTGTAGACCTGTTTGCCTGAACGTCGGCACAGCGCCTGACGTCAACGACCGACAATCGCCGTGCAATTCGCGGCTGACAACAAATGGATTCTGGGAGGTTTTCATAGATGGCCAAGGATGCCAAGCCGGAAGCTGAGGCCAAGGAAGCCGCAGCACCGAAGAAGAGCAAGAAGTTCCTCATCATCATCGTCATTGCGTTGCTTCTGCTGCTGTTGATTGGCGGTGCAGCAGCTTTCTTCATGATGTCGGGCGGCGAAGCGGAGGAAGGCGCAGACGAAGGCGAGGTCGCCACGGAGAAGGCTCCCGCGAAGAAGAAGGCAAGCAAGGAGGCGGCGCTCCCGGTCTTCGTCGCGATGGACACCTTTACGGTCAATCTTGACCAGGATACCGGCGGGCAGTACCTGCAGGTGGTCTTGTCACTGGAAGTCGAAGATGCCCACATGGGCGACAAGATCAAGACCTACACGCCGAAACTGCGCAACAACGTCATCCGTCTGCTCTCCGGCAAGAAAGCGTCGGAGCTGAACACCCCGGCGGGAAAAGAGGCGCTGGCGATCGAGATTCGCAGCCTGATGAATGAAGTCCTGGAGCCAGGCGCCAAGGAAGGCCCGGTCAAGGAAGTATTGTTTACCAACTTCATCATCCAGTAATTCCCGATGGCCACCGACTTTCTCTCGCAGGACGAGGTCGATGCCCTACTCAAGGGCGTCACCGGGGAGTCTGACGAACCCGAATCGACCGATGAGGGCGACGGTGGCATACGCACTTACAACCTCGGTACGCAGGAGCGCATCGTCCGTGGGCGCATGCCCACGCTCGAGCTCATCAACGAACGCTTTGCCCGTTACCTGCGCATCGGGCTGTTCAATTACATGCACCGGACGACCGAAATCTCGGTCGGCCCGATCCGCGTGCAGAAGTACAGCGAGTTCATCCGCAACCTGGTCGTCCCGACCAACCTGAACCTGGTCGCCGCCAAACCTCTGCGCGGCACATCGCTGTTCGTCTTCGACCCGAATCTCGTCTTCCTCGTCGTCGACAACATGTTCGGCGGCGACGGGCGCTTCCACACCCGCGTCGAGGGGCGCGACTTCACGCCGACCGAGCAGCGCATCATCCGCGGGTTGCTCAACGTCGTCTTCACCGAATACTCGCGCTCGTGGAAGCCGGTCTATGACATCTCCTTCGAGTACATCCGCTCGGAAATGAATTCGCAGTTCGCGAACATCGCGACGCCGTCGGAAATCGTCATCTCGACGACGTTCTCGCTCGAATTCGGCGGCACGGCGGCCGACATGCACATCTGCTTCCCGTACTCGATGGTCGAGCCGATCCGCGACCTGCTCTACAGCTCGATGCAAAGCGACCAGCTGTCTTCGGACCAGCGCTGGATCGTCATGCTGCGCAAGCAACTGAAGGACGCCGAAGTGGAAATCGCCGCGCAGTTGGCAAGCACGACGGTAACGCTCGGGCAGATACTGAAGATGAAGGTGGGGGACATCATCCCGATCAGCATTCCGGAGAAGATTACGGTCAATGTCGACCACATCCCCCTGATGGAATGCCGCTACGGTCAGCAGGGCGGACAGTACGCGCTCAAGATCGAGCGTTTTGTGACCCTGGAAAACGAAGAACCCGCGCTGGGAGCAAAGAATGGCTGAAGAAAACAACGACGACGCGACTTCGATGGATGACGATTGGGCCGCCGCGATGGCGGAACAGGCAATCGCCGAATCCGAAGTGGCTGCCACCGCCAAGCCGGCCCAGATCTTCCAGTCGTTCGGCGAGACCGACGGCAAGGCATCGATGATGAACGAGCTCGACATGATCCTGGACATTCCCGTCCAGATCTCCGTCGAACTCGGCCGGACCAAGATCTCGATCAAGAACCTGCTGCAGCTCGCCCACGGCTCGGTGGTCGAACTCGACGCCATGGCCGGCGAACCGATGAGCGTCTTCGTCAATGGCACGCTGATCGCCCAAGGCGAAGTGGTCGTCGTCAACGACAAGTTCGGTATCCGCCTGACCGACATCATCACGCCGTCCGAGCGCATGCGCAAAATCGGCCGCTGACGGGACCGCACCAATCAAAGCAGGCGCGGCGCGTAGCGCTGTTTCGACTTGTGCGCGCATGGATTAAGATAGCGGCCACCAATCATTCCGGCCGACTGACTTGATTCGATACGCTCGCCGCTTCCCGTTTTCCGACGCCTGTATTCGTCGCGCCCTGCTCGTCGCGGCAACGCATCCGCTTGCGGGATGGGCGCAAACCACCGCGACCGAACCGCCCGGCGTCTCGGGTTCGGCCATCGTGCAGATGCTCTTGGGCCTGACGCTGATCATCGGCCTTCTGTTTGCCGGCGCTTACTTGCTGCGCAAGCTGAACGGCGGGAGGAGTTTCGGTCATACCGGCCCGATGCGCATCGTCGGCGGACTGATGATCAGCGCGCGCGAGCGCATCGTGCTGCTGGAAGTGGGCGAGGAGTGGATCGTTATCGGCATCGTGCCCGGCCAGATCAAGACGCTGCACACCCTACCCAAAGGTGAAATCCAGCCCCCCGGCAGCAGCGACAGGTCGTTCAGTCAATGGCTGAAACACATGGGTGATCGGAAGAAGAATGAACTCGAATAGACTCGCCCGCCTGCTGGCCTTTGCCGCACTGCTCTTCCCGCTCGCTGCCTGGGCGCAAACCGGCGGCCTGCCGGCGCTGACCAGCACGCCGGGCCCGGGCGGCAGCCAGACCTACACGCTGTCGATCCAGACGCTGCTGACGATCACCGCGCTGACCTTCATCCCGGCTGCCCTGCTGATGATGACGAGCTTCACGCGCATCATCATCGTCCTCTCCCTATTGCGCCACGCACTCGGCACTCAGACTTCGCCGCCGAACCAGGTACTCATCGGTCTTTCGCTGTTCCTCACCTTCTTCATCATGTCGCCGGTACTGGACAGGGCTTATACCGAAGCCTACCTGCCGCTGACGGAGAGCCGGATCAGCTTTACCGAGGCCGTCGACCGGGGCGCCGCACCGTTTCGCAGCTTCATGCTCAAGCAAACGCGCGAGGCGGACATCGGCCTCTTCGCCAAACTCGCCAACGCCCCCAGGCTGGAATCGGCGAACGACGTCCCGATGCGCATCCTGATCCCGGCGTTCGTCACCAGCGAGTTGAAGACCGCCTTTCAGATCGGCTTCATCATTTTCATCCCCTTTCTCATCATCGACATGGTTGTCGCCAGCGTGCTGATGTCGATGGGCATGATGATGATGTCGCCAGTCATGGTCTCGCTGCCGTTCAAGCTGATGCTGTTCGTCCTCGTCGACGGCTGGCATCTCCTGCTTGGCTCCCTGGTCATGAGTTTTTCGCCATGACGCCCGAACTGGTGATGGACATCGGCCGCCAGGCGGTCGAGATGACGCTCCTTCTCGCCGGTCCGCTGCTGCTGGCGGCCTTGGTCATCGGCCTCATCATCAGCATCTTCCAGGCAGCAACGCAGATCAACGAGCAGACGCTGTCCTTCATTCCGAAGCTCGTTGGCATCTTCCTGACGCTGATTCTGGCCGGTCCGTGGATGCTGCAGATGATGGTCGACTACATCCGGCGCCTCTTCGAGAGCATTCCGCAGATCATCGGCTGAGCGCGCCATGATCCTGAAAAACCCGGTTCTTCACCGCAAAGGCGCAAAGATCGCAAAGGTTCGCAAAGAAAATCAAAGCGCTACGCGAACAGCACCTGTCTTCCATCGCCACCCACAGGGTGAATGGTCAAGTACGACCCACCTGTTGTTTCCTTTGCGATCTTCGCGCCTTCGCGCCTTCGCGGTGAGGTTTTCAGGATGATCAGCTTCACCTCCGCCGAACTCAACGCCTGGATCGCCGCTTTCGTCTTCCCGTTGGCACGCATTCTCACGCTGCTCGCCGCGGCGCCGCCGTTCAACAACGCCGGCCTGCCAACCCGCGTCCGCCTGGCCCTCGGACTCGCACTGACGATGGTCATTTCGCCCGCACTCCCGCCGATGCCACCGATTGAGCCGACGTCTGCCGTGGGTGTCCTGATTCTGGCGCAACAGATGATCATCGGACTCGCCATGGGCTTCGTCCTGCGCCTGGTATTCAGCGCCATCGACCTCGCCGGGACGATGATCAGCACGCAGATGGGATTGGGGTTTGCAACGGCCTATGACCCGCAAACAACCTCTCAGACGCCCGTCGTAGCAGAACTCATCGGCATGCTCGCAATCCTGGTTTTTCTCGCCATCGACGGACATTTGATGGTCCTGGCGACGCTGGTGCGGAGCTTTACCGAGCTACCTGTCGGGACGTGGACGATTTCCGAGGCAAGCTGGCTCAACATCGCAAATGCTGGCGGCGTCATCTTCGCGTCGGGCGTCATGCTCGCACTACCGGCAGTGGTTGCCTTGCTGGTCACCAATGTCGCACTCGGTGTGCTCGGCCGCGTCGCACCACAGCTCAACCTGATCGTAATCGGCTTTCCGATTACCATTTTCCTGGGATTTATCGCCCTCTACGTCGGCATGTCACATCTTGTCGCCCCGCTCAGGCAACTATTCGAGCACGGTCTGCAGTCGATGCTCGGTTTCTTTGTGCTGCGCTAAGGTGCCGTGCGAATCAACGTCGATCGTTGCCGACCCCGACCAGTTGAATGGTGCCTTCGGAGTAGCGATACGGGAACGGCGTGCTTGAGTGGATGCCTTCCGAGTAATCGACGATGCGGAAATCGTCGTAACCGCGTTCACGCTTGAGTTGCAGCGCGCGCCGCTTGATGATCTGAATCGCTTCCCCGTCGCCGCCGGTCCGGAAACTCTTGGCGCGCAAGGAAACGTAGTACGCGTCCTTGCCCAGCGCTTTTTCCTTGATGCTCCAGTTGGGCGCGAGCGGGTCATAGACGAGGTACAGCAATGCCGACTGCGAGGCGCTGAAGACCTCGCCGGGCAAGCCGAGCGCCGAAACGGGATGTCCCAGCGCCAGGAGAGCCCCGGCCGCCACACCAGTTTCGGTGCTGACCTCAATGTTCTGCGGCAGCACAAGCGCAGGCTGCGAAGAAACCTCTCCCGTCACCGGATCGACCGCACCAACCGTCCCGACCACCCGACCCTTAAGCGAGTCCATGCTGGAGCACGCCACGAGCAAGGTCGCGGCCAAGACCGGTATGAGTCGTGCTTTTCTCATTACAAATAGTTGAAGAGACTCAAGCCGCTAATCTGGACGAAGGACTTTTGCGCCGCCTCAAGCTGGAGTTGCTGATTCGCAAATTCCGTCATCGCCGAGGCGTAATCCAGATCAACCAGGTTCGACAGGGTCTCGTCGTATTGCAGGTTCAGATTGGTTGCCGACTCTCCCAGAGAATCCAGTTCAGACATGCGCGCGCCAACCGACGACCGCACACGGCCCGCCGTGTCAAGAAATGCCTGCAGTTCACCCAGCGCATTCGTATAGTCAGACTGGAACGTCGGATTGCTCGCCATCGGCGTCTCCAGCGTATCAATCATGTTCTTCAGCGAATCGAAGACGCTCGCGTTGGTGATGTTTCCGCTCTCATCCGTGACGCGCATAAACACCTTGGCGCCATCTTCCGAGATATTCATAAGTCTTGAGGCGTCCACTTGCAGCGCCACCTGCCCTTGGTCTCCCTGATAGCTCACATAGGGATTGGACATGCTGTACGGGGCCGCCGACGGGCTCGGATTCAGGACAAACGGCGTAACATTGGTCTTGTAACCGGAAAAAAGGTAGTTCCCGCTACCGTCCTGCGAATTCGCCGTGGAAAGCAGTTCATCAAGACGCTGCCGCAGTTCAACGGCGTACTCCTGCCGCCCCTGATCGGTTAGCGCGCCATTTCCGGCACCTGTGCATGCCTCAAGAATATCCTGCATCGTTGCAACCGCGGAACCAAGCTTGGACTCCAGAAGAGCCAGCTGATCCGACGCATAGCCTTGATTCGCGATGTACTGGTTGTTGACCTCCCGCGACTGGGAGACTACCAACGCGCGCGCGGCGGCCACCGGATCATCTGATGGGGTAAGGACCCGCTTCTTCGCGGAAATGTGGTTCTGGGTATTCAGCAACGCCGACTGGTTGCGCAGCATTCCTTGTAAACCGGAATCGAAGATCTGACTGGTGCTTACGCGCATAAATCCTCCTTACGCACCGATTGACAGCAAGGTATCGAAAAGCTCGGACGCCACCTGCAACATCTTGGCTGAAGCCTGATACGCCTGCTGATAACTGAGCAGGTTCGCCGCTTCTTCATCAAGATTTACACCGGAAAGCGCATTGCGGGCCGATGTCGCCTGCTCAAGGATCGACGTCTGCGCCGTCAGGTTGACGTCGACTGAGCGCGTCTTGTTGCCGATTTCACTGACAACTTGCGCATACGCTGCGGCAAACGTTGCCGTCGCCTTGCCCGTCGTGGTTGAGCCAAATACCGTGTTTTGCGTTTGCAGCTTGCCCAAAAGCACTGCATTGCGCCCGTCCGAAACACCACCGGTATTCGCACTGACGACAAACGTATCTGCATCGGCCGGCGTTCCACTCATCGAAAAGGTAATTCCGTCGAACGAAATCGACATACCCGATGAATAAAGAATCGTGTCAGTACCCACCGTATAGGGGTTAGTCACCCCGCCGCTCGTCACATTGACGATCGTGCCACCCGCCAATCCGGACACATCCAGTTCTGTGGTGGCACTTCGATAGGTGAACGTCACCGGCGAGCCGTCCGCTGGCGCCGTATAGCTCGCCGAGCTATCGGGGACGCTGATGGTCGCAGCCGAAATCGACGCAGTACCCGTATTTGTCATGCCGATAGCCGTCGCAACCGGTGCTGCCGCGGCAAGCAGACGCGGGTCATTCGCCACTGATGCATTGACCGACAGGTTTCTGGCGACGTCGTGCGTCGGTTGAATGAGGAACGAGTCGGTCGTCGACATTCCACCCGCACCAATATCGATGGAGATGCCTTCTGAGTCCAACGTAATTGGCATGGCGCCGCTCGTCCAACTGGTGTTGTCGGAAAGCCGGGTGACCTTGTAGTCGGTACCGTCATAGGTGAGACGATAATCGCTCGCAGTTAGATTCGAGTAGAAATTGGCCCCGTTGGAAGAAACGGGCAGGAAACTGGCCGAGATCTCCGCATTTCCCGTGTTCTTCCTGTTGGGTATGACCGTTGGTGCATCGGGCATCACGAGCAGTTTCGACTGAAAGACACCAGGCGCCGAGTTGACCGCCGTATTTCCCAGCAAATCCTGGCCCAACGCGTGCTGCGCATTGACGGTCTGCGCAATCGTCGCTCCAACGAGACCAAGCTTGTTGATAGCCGGCTCGAGCGCCTCGCTCCGAAACTTCACCAGTCCGCCGAGCGCCCCACCGGTAATCAAGGATTCCGAAAGCTCCTGCGTCGCACTGCCATTCCCGGTCACCACGCTGACGACGGTGCGTGACGGATCGGCGTTCGACGGCGTGGCGGCCAACTCCATCGAGAGCGGCCCCACCACAAGCGGTTGCCCGTTCCCGAAAGTCACATTGTAGGTGCCGTCGCTTTGCTCAACGGTCCTTACCCCGATCAGTTTGTTCAACTCTGAAACGAGCTGGTCCCGTTGGTCCAGGAGATCGTTGGCCGGCTGATTCGTCGCAGATTGCGCGACGATGATGCGTTTGTTCAGCTCGGCAATCTGGCTCGAATAGGAGTTGATCTCGGCAACCGTGCTTTCGATCTGACTATTCACGCCCGCACTCAAGTCGTCGAGGCTTTTGCTCAGACTACCGAATCGTGCAGTCAATGACTCTGCCGACGACACAAGCGCCTGGCGCGCATCGATAGACGACGGATCGGAAGCAACTTCCTGGATTCCGTCGAAAAACGCCTGGATCGCCGAAGAAACACCAGAGTTCGTATCCGCCAACAAGTTATCGATCTGGCTGATCTCGTTGTAATACGTATCCAGTTGGCTGACACTGGCCTGGCTATGCACCACCTGGGTATTCAACACACTGCTGTACATGCGCTGAATGGTCGAGACGTGTACGCCCTGCCCGACAAAGCCTGACCCTGTGGCCATCGGGTTGTTTGTGCCCTGAACAATCTGCTGGCGGTTGTAACCGGCGGTTCTCGCATTGGTGATGTTGTGCTGCGTCGTCATCATCCCAAGCTGCGCCGCTTGCATGCCCGTTACACCAATACTCAATATTCCTGCCATGACGTGACCTCAACTTGAACTCTGTTAACGACAGATGAATCGATTTATTTAGACTGGCACTAACCCGCCAGCGCCTGCCGCAAGGTAGTTCCGTTGATGATCCTGCCGAGCTTGTCGGCATACATCGGATCGGTGGCATAGCCCGACTGTTGCAGTGAACGAGCAAACTGCGTGCCATCCTGCTGGCCGAGAACGCCGGAAAAACGGGCGTTGTTGCGGATGAGGCTGGCGTAGTCATTGAACGACTCGGCGTACGAGTCATAGACGCGGAATTTCTCGCGCATCTGCTGCGGCTCGCCATTCACGTATTCGGTCGTCGTCACCTCGACCGTCTCGCCCTGCCAGTTGCGTCCGGCCTTGATGCCGAACAGGTTGTAGCTCGGCGAGCCGTCGGCGCGGCGAATCTCGCTCTTGCCCCAGCCGGTTTCGAGCGCCGACTGCGCAATCAGGAACTGGGGCGGCACACCGATCGAATTCGCCGCTTCGACCGCGTGCGGCCAGACGCGGTTGACGTATTCCTCGGGGCTCGTGGATTCGGTGCTCCCGGCGGAAGCGGTTGTCGCACTGCGAATGCCGTAGTTGCGTTCTGCCCCGCCGCCGGCAAAGCGCGCGGAAGAATTTGCCGCTTGTCGAAGCAATAAACTCTGTTGCAGCGCTTCGAGTGGCGACGCAACATCCGCCCCGCCCTGACCGGAAACGCGGGAAAGCTGCTGCTCGATCTGCGCGGCGAAACCCAGGCCGCTCTGGGCGGAAAGGTTCTGCGCCAGCTGCTGATCGAGAATCGAGGTGAAAAAACGGGTCTGATCGCTGTTCAGCATCCCGTCCTGCGGCGTCGCGTCACGCATGCTCTTCAGCATCATCTGCAACAGCATGCCTTCAAACTGCTGCGCCGCCTGCTTCAGACCCGCTTGCGGGTCCTGCCGGGTCCGTGCGCGCAGTTCGGCGCCGGCCTTCAGGTCGAGGACGAAATGGTTGGCGTTGAGGTTTTCGGATTTCATGGGCGGAAGTGATGCAATTTCCGGGCCAAGGACCGCCTGAATGTGCCGACCGCAACACTAAAGGTCTCAACACAAAGGCGCGAAGGCGCAAAGAACGCAAAGGAAACAAGGCATTGACGGCACACGGCCATTCACCCGGCGGGATATTGCGGAAAACGTGAATTGCTCGCGTAGCCCTTTGATTTTCTTTGCGAACCTTCGCGTCCTTTGCGCCTTTGCGGTGAAGAACTGAGGCTTTAAGGATCAGATGACTTCAAGCTCCGCGCGCAGTGCGCCGGCAGCCTTCATCGCTTGCAGGATCGAGACCAGATCCTGCGGGTTGGCGCCGAGTGCGTTGATCGCCTTGATGACCTCGGAGAGATTGGCGCCGGCTTTCACCGACATCAGCGTGCCGCCGCTCTGCGTGATGGCGATGTCGGACTGTGCCGTCGTCACCGTCTGGCCGCCGGCCAGTGCGTTCGGCTGGCTGACCTGCTGCTCGGTATTGACGACGACCGACAAGGCACCGTGTGCGACGGCGCACGATTCGATCGTCACGTTCTGGTTCATCACCACCGAGCCGGTCCGCGGATTGACGATGACTTTGGCCATCGCCTTGGTCGGCCGCACTTCGAGGTTCTCGATGCGCGCCATGAAGGCGACGCGCGAATTCGCATCTTCCGGCGCATTGACCCGGATCAGTCGCCCATCCAGCGCTTGCGCAATGCCGTAGCCCATTTCCCGGTTGATCACTTCAACCGCACGCTGCGTCGTACCGAAGTCGGTCGTCGCCATTTCGTAGTGGACAAATGGCCCATCGCCAAGCAAGGTCGGGACTTCGCGTTCAACTGTCGCGCCACCGGCAATGCGGCCCGCCAGCAGGTGATTGACCACCGCCTT
>NZ_JAGOIT010000137.1 GCF_017995515.1 Propionivibrio sp. | reverse complement strand
CTCTGTTGGACTAAAGCATATTAGTCTATGCTAATATTTAATTCGTCACGAGGAACGCCATGGCCGCAGCGACAATGAACACCGAACAAGCACGCTTCAACATGATCCAGCAACAGATTCGCCCGTGGGAAGTGCTCGACCCGGAGGTGCTGGGCCTGCTGGCGATCGTCAAGCGTGAAGACTTCGCACCCGCTGCGCACAAGGATCTGGCGTTCGCCGACGTCGAGATTCCGCTCAAGGCCGACGCCAAACCCAGCCAGACCATGCTGGCGCCGCGGGTCGAGGCGCGCATGCTGCAGGCGTTGGGCATCCGCAATACCGACAAGGTGCTTGAAATCGGCGCCGGCAGCGGCTTCATGGCGGCGCTGCTTGCCGCAAAAGCCGAGTTTGTCTATACCGTTGAAATCGACCCGGAACTCGTCGAGGTGGCGCGCAAGAATCTCGCACAGGCCGGCGTCGCCAACGTCAGCGTCGATCTCGGTGATGCCGCGCAGGGCTGGCCGTTGTATACGCCGTATGACGTGATCGTCGTCTCCGGTTCGCTGCCGGTGCTGCCCGACGCGCTGTTGCGCCAACTCAAGATCGGCGGCCGCCTGATCGCCGTCGTCGGCGAAGCGCCGGTCATGGAAATGCAGCTGGTGACGCGCACCGAAGAGGATGCGTTCAATACGGTGGTTGTTCTCGAAACGCTCGTCGCGCCGCTCGAAAACACCGCACGGCGCGACAAGTTCGTTTTCTAGTTCTCAAAGAGGCAGCATCATGCGACTCAAGCCGTCGGCAACTCGTTTTTCCCTCCTTCTCGGAGCGCTTTTCTCGGTTGCCCCGGCCTGGTCGGCTGATCTCCTGCAGGTCTATCGCGACGCGCTGGTCAACGACGCGCAGTACGCGGCGGCGCGTGCTACCGCCGAAGCCGGACGCGAGAAGCTGCCGCAGGGCTTGTCCGGCCTGCTGCCGACGATCGGCGCGTCGGCCAATTCGGTGTGGAACGACAATACCTATCACCCCGATAAAGCACCGACGACCAGCAAGGAATTCAACTCCAACGGCTACATGCTGACGCTGAGCCAGCCGCTCTTCCGCTGGCAGAACTGGGTTCAATACGACCAGGCCAAGCTGCAGGTCGTGCAGAGCGAGGCCAATTTTGCGCAGGCGTCGCAGGACCTGGTCCTGCGCGTCGCCCAGGCGTACTTCGACGTGCTCCACGCCGAGGAGGCGCTGAAGGCGGTGCGTGCCAACAAGGAAGCAATCACGCAGCAGCTCGAGCAGGCGAAGAAGAACTTCGAGGTCGGGACGGCGACCATTACCGATTCGCAGGAAGCGCAGTCGCGCTACGATCTGGCGAGTGCGCAGGAGATCGCCGCGATCAATGAGCTGGACGTTCGCCGCTACGCACTGCGTCTGGTTGTCGGCAAGGATCCGGGCGGGCTCAACTCGCTGAAGCCGGACGTGCAGCTGACGCCGCCACAGCCGGCGGTCATGGATAACTGGGTCACGGCGGCGGAAACGAGCAGCTTTGCCGTTCAAGTCCAGCAGGCTGCGGCGGAACTGGCGACCAAGGAAGTCGAGCGCGCACGCGCCGGCCACTATCCGACGCTCGACGCCGTCGCCAATTACGGCCGGGCGAACAACACGAACGGCAATGACATCGATACCGATGTGCGCAATATCGGAATTCAGCTCAACATCCCGATTTTCCAGGGCGGCTACGTCACCTCGAAGACACGTGAAGCCGCCGCCAACCGCAACGCCGCGTTATCGGCGCTGGAAGGTGCGCGCCGGAGCGCCACACTCAACGCCCAGCAATCCTTCCTCGGCGTGGTCAACGGCCTGGCGCAGATCAAGGCGCTCGAAGCCGCGCTGGTGTCGAGCACGAGCGCGCTCGAATCGAACAAGCTCGGTTACGAAGTCGGCGTACGCATCAACATCGACGTGCTCAACGCCGAGAATCAGGTCTACGTCACCAAGCGCGATCTGGCCAAGGCGCGTTTCGACACGCTGCTTGCCCAGCTCAAGCTCAAGGCGTCGGTTGGCGCACTGGGCGAGGCCGATCTCGAACAGATCAACCCCTTGTTCGTCGCCCCGTAAGCCGTGCGGCACGACCGCTGACCGTCGAAATGCCTTGTAGGAGCCCAGTTTCACTGGGCGATAACGGCGCTTGATCATCCACCGCCCATCGCGCAGAAAATTCGCGCTCCTACCTAGCCATTGCGCTGCGAATCAGTGCCATCGTGCGCGCCGTGGCGCCGCGGTGCGCTTGACTGAACGTCATCGCCGCGTCTCGCATTCCTCGTAGCGCTGCGCGATCCTTGAGCAACGTTTCGACTGCCGACGCTGCTTCATTCGCATCGGCGATCCGTCTGGCCGCGCAGCAAGCGATGGAGTCCTCCGTCGCCTGCAGGAAGTTGAAAGTGTGCGGTCCGACGAGCACGGGGCAGCCGCAGGCGGCGGCCTCAATCAGATTCTGCCCGCCAAACGGCAGCAGCGTCCCGCCGATCAGGGCGATATCCGCTACCGAGAAATAGGCCGGCATTTCGCCCATGCTGTCGCCGAGCCAGACGCGCGTTTCCGCAGTCGGCAGCGAACCTTCACTGCGCCGGCAAAGCGCGAGCTTGCGCTCCTGCACCAGCGTGGCGACTTCCGCGAATCGCTGCGGATGGCGCGGCACGAGCAGGAGCAGCAGGTCGGGTTGCCGGATGCGCGCGAAGGCATCGAGGACGAGCGCTTCTTCGCCCTCGCGCGTGCTCGCCGCGAGCCAGACCGGGCGGTTGCCGAGTGCCTGTCTCCATTCGGCGCCGAGCTGCTTTTTCTCGGCCGACGGCGTGACGTCGAACTTGATGTTGCCGACCGTTGACACGCGTTGCGCGCCGATCGCCGTCAGACGCTCCGCGTCGGCGGCGGTTTGCGCGGCGACGACTCGCAGCGAAGCGAGCGCCGGCCGGATGAGCTTGGGAAAGCGCAGGTAGCCGCGCTGCGATCGGGCCGAAAGGCGCGCGTTGACGAGCGCGAGCGGGATCGAACGCTTCGTCGCCGCAGCGATCAGGTTGGGCCACAGTTCGGTTTCCATGAGCAAACCGAGTTGCGGCTTGAAATGATCGAGAAAACGAGCGCAGGCGCCGGGCAGGTCGTAAGGCAGATACGCCTGGCTGAGCCGTGTGCCGTACTTGGCGAGCAACTCGCCGCCGGTCGCGCGCCCGGTCGGCGTCATGTGCGTCAGCAGCAGCGCGTGGCCCGGGTATTCGTCGAGCAGCGCCTTGATCAGGGGCTCCGCCGCCCGCGTCTCGCCGACCGAGACGACGTGCAGCCAGAGCAGCGGTCCGTTCAGCTTCGCCGGGTAGAAACCGTAGCGTTCGCCCACGTGCCGCAGGTATTCCGCTTGCTTGCGCGCGCGCCAGGCGAGCCGGAGCCAGATGAGCGGCTGGGCGAGGTAGAAGAGCAGCGAGTAGAGCAGGCGGTTCATTGGCGAATGATCGGTTCGGCAGCGTTGAGCACCTCAGCGACGCTCGGCGTCAGCCCGATACCGCCCAGATTGCGAAAGAAGCCGGAGCCCAGGACGCCCGTGAGCGCCGGATCGGTCGCCACGTAGAGCGCGATTGTCGGCACGCGCAACGCCGTCGCCAGATGCGCCAGCCCGGTATCGACGCCGACGGCCAGCGTGGCGCGGCCGATCAGCGCAGCCAACTCGCGCAGCGTGAGCCGCGGCGCGACGACAGCCCCCGGAATCGCCGCCGCGATGCGTTCCGCGCGCGCGCGTTCGGCGGCACTCCCCGATGGAAGAATAGGGGACAGACCACGTTTTTTCAGGCTCTGTCCGAGTGCGATCCAGTGTTCTTCCGGCCAGAGCTTGTCGTCGCGGCTGGTCGCGGTGAGCAGGACGGCGTGTCGCTCGGCCGTCAGCCAGGGGAGGTCGATCTCCGGTGCGGCGATGCCGTAGTCGAGCGGAAAATCGACCGGGTAGTCGAACGCGGCTGCGCCCAGCCAGCGGTTGCGTACGACGGCGTGGGCGTTCGGCGGGATGACGAAGGTCTTGTCGTAGAAGCGCGCCGCGTGTCGTTCGCGCGCGACCTCGGCCGCGTAGCCGTAGCGAGTCCCGTAAGCCAGACGGCAGATCAGGCCGCTCTTGATCAGGCCCTGCGTGTCGAGCACCGCGTCGTAGGCGGTCGTTTTGATTCGGCGGCGGAACGCGCGCATTTCACTCCACGTCTGCATGCTGCCGAGATGCTTTCTCCAGCGCCGTATCGCGACGGGAATGACTTCGGCCACGTCCGGATGCAAGCGCGGAATCTCGGCGAAAGACTCCTCGACGCACCAATCGATCGTCGCGTCGGGAAAAGCGCGGCGCAGGTCGCTGACGACCGGCAGGTTGTGGATCACATCGCCGAGAGACGAGGTTTTGACCAGAAGTAGGTGCATTCGACAGTAAAATATGCGCTTTTCAACAGGCCGCCATTATAGGCGATGGCCTGCTTTGAGCCGGGGGTCGCGAATGAAGATCGAGGTACGACGCCGTTACGACGCAATCTGCCGAGGCGTGCTGTTGGGTATCGCTGCCTTGTCGCCCAATGCGCTGCTGGCGACCGAGCCGATTCCCCTGCTACTCGCCGAAACCGAGCAAGGTCAGTCCGACGTCTCGCTCTTCCTGGTGAGCGAGAAACTCGACGGGGTTCGCGCGTACTGGGACGGCAAAGCGCTGCGCACGCGCAACGGCAATGCCATCAACGCGCCGGACTGGTTCACCGAGGGTTTTCCGGGGCGTGCGCTCGATGGTGAATTGTGGATCGGTCGCGGCAAGTTCGACGCGCTCTCCGGCGCGGTACGCCGCCAGGCGCCCGATGAAACCGAATGGCGCAAGATTCGCTATCTCGTCTTCGAACTGCCGAACGCCGCCGGCACCTTCCGCGAGCGCAACGAACAGCTCAAGCGTGAAGTCGCGCATGCAAACGTCCCTTGGCTGCAGGTCGTCGAGCAGTGGGAAATCACCAGTCGCAAAGCCCTCGATCAAAAACTCGCCGAAATCCTCAAACTCGGCGGCGAAGGCCTGATGCTGCACCGCGCCGACGCGACCTACACCACCGGGCGCAGCGACGTCCTGCTCAAAATGAAGCTGTGGCACGACGCCGAGGCCGAAGTCATCGGCCACCAGTCGGGCAAAGGCAAATACGACGGAATGCTCGGCGCGCTGAAGGTGAGAACGGCTGACGGCGTCGAATTCATGCTCGGAACGGGTTTCAACGAAGCCGAGCGACAAAACCCGCCGCCGATCGGGGCGACGGTAACCTACCGCTATCGCGAAGTGACGAAACGAGGCGTGCCACGGTTCGCCAGTTTCTATCGAGTGAGGGAACTTTAGTGCGCGTAGGACGAGCGCACCGGAGGCAGCCATGCGCTTGACTCAAGATCAGCTTGCAGCCATTCGAGCCACCGCGACCGAGGTGTTTGGCGAATGCGTGGGCGTTTGGCTGTTTGGTTCTCGGGCGGATAACAGCAAGAAAGGTGGCGATATTGACCTGCTAATATGCCCCAACCCGCAAAGCCCCGATATGCTGTTTGAGAAGAAAATTCGATTTCTCACACAACTTGAGCGTCAACTGGGCGAGCGAAAAATCGATGTCGTCATCGAGGCGCCGAATGACGCCCGTCCCATCGTTGCCATTGCCCATGCCACAGGAGTTCGGATCAATTGAAACCATCACCTGAAATGCATGCCCTTGCACAAGCACACGCTCTTTGCCAAGGCCATCTGGACGCGTTGCACGACGCGTTGAGTGACATGCGGCAGCGGGCGCTGAGTTCGTCGGAGTATGAGCACTTGTCCAAAGCCGACAGACGTCTGCTCGACCAGTTCGCCTATCGCTACACGCGACTACAAGATGACATGGGCGCGCGGCTGATGCCGGCCATATTGCGAGCGTTGGGAGAGGACGTTGCAGTGATGCCCGCGTTTGATCGATTCTCCCGGTTGGAGCAACTTGGCTGGCTACCCAGCGCCGACAACTGGAATGTCCTGCGTCAGATACGCAACCAGTTTTCGCACGACTACCCCGAATCGCCAAACGAGCGCTTTGAACGCCTGCAAGCAGCGATCCGCGCAGCGCAGCAGTTGATTGACGTGATGGCCCAATTCGAAAGCAAAATCCACCAGCGCTTTGGCTGAATGCTCATCGCCCTCGCGGAGATACCTGTAGGAGCGCAGATTTTCTGCGCGAAGGGTGGAGGATGTTCCGACGCGGTGATCGCCCAGTGAAACTGGGCTCCACAACAAACCCCGTCGCTTTCCTCAAGCCCACGGGGCAGGGTTGGAACAGCTTGGCTGGCTACCCAGCGCCGACAACTGGAATGTCCTGATATTGTCCGGACGGATTTCATTCGGGTATCGAAAATACGGAGGGCGAATGATGAGCACTTTTAATCTCTCAAAGACCGAACGCATCGATGTTCGTGCAAGTGCAATGGTCAAGCAACTGCTGCAGGAGGCTGCGCGTGTCAGCCACAAGAACGTCAGTGAATTCCTGCTCGATGCCGGTGTGACAGCAGCTGCGCAAACACTGGCAGACCGTCGGCGGTTTGTGCTGGATGACGCTCAGTGGAAGGCATTTCGAGAGGCGCTGGATCGTCCGGTGCAAAGCAAGCCGCGGTTGAAGAAGTTGTTGCGAGAACCGGGGGCGCTTGGTTGAGCGATGGCTACGCTTCAGTCCGCAAACTGGTAGCGATGGACCTGGTCGATGCTTTCGATTGTGGCCACGACGCGCTGAACCAGTTCCTGCAGCGCTATGCGCTTGTCAACCAGAGGGTCAATAGCGCGCAGACCTATGTATGTTGCCAAAACGACGTGGTGGTCGGCTTCTACAGCCTCACCGTAGGTGGTATTGATCTGGAAGTTGTCCCGCCGAGAGTGACGAAGGGGCTGGCGCGTCACCCAGTCCCGGTCATGATCCTGGCCCGACTTGCGGTGGATAAGGAGCATCAGCGTAAAGGCTTGGGCCAAGCCTTGCTCAAGGATGCCCTGTTACGTACTGCACGCGCGGCCGACATCGCCGGCATTCGTTGTCTATTGATCCATGCGAAGAATGATGCGGCGCGGTGTTGGTACGAGTCCTGGGAATTCGAGCCCAGCCCGACCGATCTATATCACCTGTTTCTGATGCTGAAAGACCTTAAG
>NZ_JAGOIT010000006.1:53448-58217 GCF_017995515.1 Propionivibrio sp. | reverse complement strand
TCGCGCTCCTCGTCGCCGATGCCGCCAGACAAGTAGGGGATGCCGTTGGCAAAGCCGGGAGCAAGGATTTCATCCTGTGCGAAAGCGGCAGGTGATAGCGCCAAAAGCAGCAGAAAATCGCCGAGAACGACGGCGAATCGGTGCGGGTGCATTGCAGACTCCTTTCCTTCAAACGGGCGATGCCGATCATCTCTGAGTTTGGCACTCCGTCATTGTTGACAGATGTGCAAGGTCAACACCGCTGGCGGAAAGACCCTGCGTACGAGTAGAATACGCGCCGTCATTGGGGAGTAGCCGCTCTTCACGAGAAGATGCTTGCGTCAACATGCTTGACCTATGGTCATGGCGCAAGCGGTAAATTTCCGTTCTGCCCTGTTGTGGCTATCGGAAATTCTATCCTGGCAAGACCTTTGACTTCGGTGCCCCGGAATGGCCGGACAGGCGCTGGAGTCATTTGTCGCGTCCGGCCAGGGAAATCAGATGGAAGCCTTACTGGTATCAACGGGCATCGTCGCCCTCGCCGAAATCGGCGACAAAACCCAACTCCTGGCGTTTATCCTCGCCACAAAGTTCCGGCGGCCGCTGCCGATCGTTCTCGGCATCCTCGTCGCTACGCTGGTCAATCATGGCTTTGCCGGTGCCGTCGGTTCCTGGATCACCTCATTGCTCGGGCCGGAGACCCTGCGCTGGGTGCTCGGCATTTCGTTTCTCGCGATGGCTGGATGGACGTTGATACCCGACGAGTTCGACGAGGACGACGCGAAACTTGCGCGCCTCGGTGTGTTCGGAACAACGCTCGTGGCCTTCTTTCTGGCGGAAATGGGAGACAAGACGCAGGTCGCCACCGTCGCGCTGGCGGCGCAGTACCAGAGCCTGTTCTACGTCGTCACCGGTACGACACTGGGCATGATGATCGCCAACGTGCCGGCGGTAATCATGGGGGATCGGATCGCCGGAAAAATGCCTATCCGTCTCGTGCACCGGATTGCAGCAGGGATCTTTGCCGTGCTCGGCGTGGCGACCCTGTTGGGCGCCGGCAATTCGATGGGTTTTTGAGCACCGTACGACAAGGCAGCGGGCGAGGATGGCCTTCCGGTAGAATGTCGCCCCATGCTGATTCTCGCCCTCGAAACCGCCACCGATCCTGGTTCCGTCGCGCTTTGGCGCGACGGAGAGGTCATCGCCCGGAGCTGCCCGGAGCGGCTCTCCAATTCAGAAACGCTGCTGCCGCAAGCGGCTGAGACACTGCGCGAACTTGGACTGACCTTCGCCGACGTGCAGGGCATCGCCTTCGGCATGGGGCCGGGCTCGTTCACCGGATTGCGCGTGTCCTGCGGTGCCGCGCAGGGGCTGGCAGTCGCGCGCGACTTGCCGCTGCTCGGCATCGGGACGCTGGAAGCGATGGCTCTGGCCAGCGGTGGCGAGCGCGTCATCGTCGCACTCGATGCTCGCATGGGCGAGGTCTACTATGGCCTCTACGTGCATTGCCGCTTGCTGGGCGAAATCGTCGTTTGCGCCCCCGAGTCCGTGCCGCTGCCCGAATCGACCGGTTGGGTCGCCTGCGGCAACGGCCTGTCTTCCTACCCCATATTGCGCGAGCGGTTGGCCGCTGTCGTCGATGTCTGGAGACCGGAAATCATGCCGAGCGCCGAGGCTGTGGTTCGTCTTGCGGCGCCGAGACTGGAGCGTGGTGAGTCGATCGATCCGGCCGATGCGGCGCCGCTTTACGTGCGCAACAAGGTCGCGCAGACCGTCGCCGAACGTCTGGCGATCGGAGGCAGGGCCTGATGAGTGGCCTGTTCGCGCCGCCCGTCGACCTGCTGCCGATGAGCGTCCATGACGTCGATGAAATTCTGCGCATCGAATACAAGGTCTACTCGCACCCCTGGAGCCGGGCGAACTTCGCTGACTCGATCGCCAGCGGCTATAGCTGCTGGGTGTGTCGCGTCGGCGGCGAGCTGGTGGGGTACTACGTGGTGATGATGGCCGTCGACGACGCGCATCTGCTCAACATCAGCGTCAGCGAGAAGCGACAGGGCCTCGGCTTTGGGGCGCGCTTGCTGCGCCATGCGATGAGCGTGGCACGCCAGGCAGGCGCTGCAACGCTGCTGCTCGAAGTCCGCCCGTCGAACGTCAAGGCGGTCGAACTTTACCGTCATTTCGGTTTTGCCCAGATCGGTGTGCGGCGCGGCTACTACCCAGCCGACGGCGGACGCGAGGACGCGCTGGTCATGACGCACGCGCTGATCGAGGTCTCGGCATGAGCAATCCATTGAATCAGGACCGGATTCTCGAAGAAATGGGGATCTCGCCGCGCTGGGTCCGGCGCGATCCGGGGACGGCCGTGCGGTCGGCTAACGCGGGGACGGCCGTGCGCTTGCCGACGCCGGAGGTTTCGGTGTCGTCGGCACAAGCCGAGCCGCCGCCAGTGCCCGAAAAACGTGTTGCGCCGGCACTGGAAGGCCGAGTCGATATCGCTGACATGAACTGGGAAGACTTGCGGCAGCGCATCAAGTCCTGCCAGTCGTGCAATCTGCGCGCCGAACGCAAGCAGGCGGTGCCCGGCGTGGGCGATGAAAAGGCTTCGTGGCTGTTCATCGGTGAAGGGCCGGGCGCCGAGGAAGACGCGCGTGGCGAACCGTTTGTCGGCCAGGCCGGCAAGCTGCTCGATGCCATGCTTGCGGCCATCGATCTCAAGCGGGGCGAGGACGTCTATATTGCGAATGCGGTCAAATGCCGTCCGTCCGGCAACCGCACGCCGGAAGCCGACGAACTGGCAGCGTGCTTACCCTACCTACGGCGCCAGATCGAATTGATCCGGCCGAAACTGATCGTCCTGCTCGGGCGCGTCGCCGTTACCTCGGTCCTCGGACAGGATGCTTCGCTTTCCAGCCTGCGCGGCAAGACGCTGAGCTATCGCGCAGGCGACCGCGAGGTTCCGGTCATCGTGACCTATCATCCGGCGTATCTGTTGCGCAATCTGCCCGACAAGGCGAAGGCCTGGGAAGACCTTTGCCGCGCTCGTGCGCTGATGCGCACGCTCAAGACTCAATAAGGGAATCAGGGCGCCGGCGGTGGACTCAGTGTCCGCTGCCGTTGTCGTCCAGGTGGATCACGTCGTCGTGTTCGCGCTGGTTGGCTTCGTGGCGCCGCTTGACGAGCAGCATGCTGCCGCTGACGAAGATGCCGAACAGGCTGATTACCCAATAGATCGACAGGTCGAACTTGACCATCAGGTAGTAGAACCCGGTCATCATCAGAATCGACAGGTTCTCGTTGAAATTCTGCACGGCGATCGAGTGGCCGGCACCCATCAGGATGTGGCCGCGATGCTGGAGCAGCGCGTTCATCGGTACGACGAAGTAGCCGGACAGTGCGCCGATGATGACGAGCAGCGGCACGGCGACCCAGACGTGATGCACGAAATTCATCGCCAGCACGATGATGCCCATCGCGATGCCGAGCGGGATGACGCGCACCGATTTGCGCAAGGTGATCATGCGTGCTGCGCCTGCTGCGCCGAGTGCGACGCCAATGGCGACGACCCCCTGCAGCATGCTCGACTTGGAGAGGTCGAGGTGCAACGAAACCTCGGCCCATTTGATGACGATGAACTGCAATGTCGCGCCGGCGCCCCAGAACAGCGTCGTCACCGCCAGCGAAATCTGCCCAAGACGATCGCGCCAGAGCAGGGCGACGCAGTGGTTGAACTCGCGGATCAGGTACCAGGGATTGGAGTGCAGGATCTTGTGGTCGACGCCGGTTTCGGGGATGTAGAGGTTGAAGGTCGACGCGATCAGGTAGAACAGGCCGATGAACAGCAGCGCCATCTCGCTGATCGTGTCGATGCCCGTATCGATCAGCGGGAAGTCGAAACTGAGGATGCTATGCGCGACCGAGGGTTGGATCAGTGCGCCGCCGATGACGACGCCGAGAATGATGGCGCCGACGGTCAGTCCCTCGATCCAGCCATTGGCAACGACGAGCAGGCGGTGCGGCAGATACTCGGTGAGAATGCCGTACTTGGCCGGCGAGTAGGCGGCGGCGCCGAGGCCGACGACGGCGTAGGCGAGCAGCGGGTGAATGTCGAAGAACATCATCGCGCAGCCGATGACCTTGATCGCGTTGCTGATGAACATGACGCGCCACTTCGGCATCGAATCGGCGAAGGCGCCGACGAAAGCGGCCAGCGCGACGTAGGAGACGGTGAAGAAGGTCTTGAGCAAAGGCTCGTACGCCGCAGGCGCGTGCATTTCACGCAGAGCGGCGATGGCAACAATCAGCAGGGCATTGTCGGCGAACGCTGAAAAAAACTGCGCCGCCATGATGATGTAAAAGCCGAAGGGCATCAGAAAATCGGTGATCGTCTCTCTAAAGTGGCGGATTTATACCATGAAAGGCGGGAACTTGTTACTGTCGCCGTATGGCGCAATTCTTGCCGGAAGGCCGAAATACACGGGCGATTTAGGACAGCTGACTTGTGCCGGCTCGAATTGCGTTCGATACTCTCGGTCTTTCTCATTTCAGCCCCGGAAACACCTGATCATGCCCCGCCCGACGCAAGCACGAATCGATCTCTCCGCAGTCCGTCACAACTATACGGTCGCCAAACAACACGCCGCGAGCGGCGGGAATCCGGCGAAGGCCTGGGCGGTGGTCAAGGCGGATGCCTACGGGCACGGTCTCTTGCGCGTGGCCAGAGCGCTGGATGAAGTAGCCGACGGTTTTGCGCTGCTCGAGATGGATGCGGCGGTCGCCCTGCGTGAAGC
>NZ_JAGOIT010000006.1:0-53348 GCF_017995515.1 Propionivibrio sp. | reverse complement strand
AGGCCTGGGCGGTGGTCAAGGCGGATGCCTACGGGCACGGTCTCTTGCGCGTGGCCAGAGCGCTGGATGAAGTAGCCGACGGTTTTGCGCTGCTCGAGATGGATGCGGCGGTCGCCCTGCGTGAAGCCGGGTTTCGGCAGCCGATCCTGCTGCTCGAAGGCTTCTTTGAACCGGCTGACCTGGCGACCTGCGCCGAATACGGGCTGACGACGGCGATCCACCGGATCGAGCAATTCCAGATGATCCGCGACGCCGCCTTGCCGGTGCGCCTTCCGGTCTACATCAAATTGAATACCGGAATGAACCGCCTCGGCTTCACGCCGGAGCAGATGCCCGCCCTGCGGCGCGAACTGCAACATCCCGAAGGCATCGGGCCGATCACCCTGATGATGCATTTCGCCGAAGCCGACAGCGCGCGCGGCATCGATTGGCAGCTCGAGCGCTTTGCGCAAATGACCGCAGGCATGAACTACCCGATTTCGATGGCCAATTCGGCGGCGATTCTGCGCTACCCGCAGACGGCGCACGACTGGGTGCGGCCGGGCATCGTACTCTACGGCGCCAGCCCGTTTGCCGAAGCCAGTGCGGAAAGCTTCGGATTGAAGCCGGTGATGACGCTGTGCAGCAGAATCCTGGCCGTCCAGGACGTACCGGCCGGCGCTCGCGTCGGTTACGGCGGCACCTTCGAGGCAAAGCGCCCGACACGCGTCGGCATCGTCGCTTGCGGTTATGCCGACGGCTATCCGCGCCATGCACCGAGCGGTACGCCGGTCCTCGTCGCCGGCAAGCGCACGACGACCGTTGGCCGCGTATCGATGGACATGCTGGCCTGTGATCTGACGGACATCCCGGAAGCCGGCGTCGATAGCCCGGTCGTCCTGTGGGGCGAAGGCATGCCGGCAGACGAGGTGGCGATGGCGGCGGGAACGATCAGCTACGAGATGTTCTGCGCGCTGGCGCGGCGCGTGCCGATCGTCGAGGTCTGAGCGTGGCCAGGGCGAAGACGGTCTATTCCTGCACCGAGTGCGGCGCCACGTCGTCCAAGTGGCAGGGGCAGTGTCCGGGTTGCGGCGTCTGGAATACGCTGGTCGAGACGGTGGCCGAGCCGGCGGCTTCGGGCAGCAAGCGCTTCGCCGCGATTGCAGGGACTTCGGTTTTACAGACACTCTCCGAAATCGAGGCGCGCGAGGAGGATCGGCTGCCGACCGGAATCGGCGAGTTCGACCGTGCGCTCGGCGGCGGCCTAGTCGCCGGCGGCGTGGTGCTGATCGGCGGTGATCCCGGCATCGGCAAGAGCACGCTGCTGCTGCAGGCCTTATCGACGCTCTCTGAAACGGCGCATGTGCTCTATGTGAGCGGCGAGGAATCCGGACAGCAAATCGCCTTGCGCGCTCGGCGTCTTGCGCTCGACACGCGCAAACTCAAACTCCTGGCCGAAATCAACCTTGAGAAGATCCTCGCGACGCTGCAACACGAAAAGCCGCAGGTTGCGGTAATCGACTCGATTCAGACGCTGTGGTCCGAGCAGCTCAGCTCGGCCCCGGGTTCGGTGGCGCAGGTGCGCGAGTGCGCGGCACAACTGACGCGGCTGGCCAAGCAGACGGGCGTCACCGTCATCCTCGTCGGCCACGTGACGAAAGAGGGCGCGCTCGCCGGGCCGCGCGTGCTCGAACACATCGTCGATACCGTGCTCTATTTCGAGGGCGATACGCATTCGAGTTTCCGCCTGATCCGCGCGGTGAAGAACCGCTACGGCGCGGTCAACGAGATCGGTGTCTTCGCGATGACCGACAAGGGACTGAAGGGCGTCAACAACCCCTCGGCGATGTTCCTGTCGCAACACGGACAGGAGGTGCCGGGTTCGTGCGTGCTGGTCACGCAGGAGGGGACGCGGCCGCTGCTGGTCGAAATCCAGGCGCTCGTCGACCAGGCGCACGGCAATCCGCGTCGCCTCACGGTCGGCCTCGATGCGCAGCGCCTGGCCATGTTGCTGGCGGTGCTGCATCGTCACGCGGGGATTCTGTGCGTCGATCAGGACGTCTTCGTCAATGCGGTCGGTGGCGTCAAGATCACCGAGCCGGCGGCCGATCTTTCGGTGCTGATCTCGATCGTTTCTTCACTTAAAAACAAAGCGTTGCCGAGTAAACTTATAGTTTTTGGTGAAGTTGGTCTGGCGGGAGAAATCCGTCCGGCACCGCGCGGGCAGGAGCGTCTAAAAGAGGCGGCAAAGCTCGGATTCACCCGCGCGATTATTCCCGAAGCCAACAAGCCGCGCCAGGCGATCGCCGGCATGGAGATCATCGCCGTGCGGCGTGTCGAGGAAGCATTCAGCCGCCTGCGCGAACTCGAGTAGTCGTGCGTTACGAACGCTCGCGCTGGTTCACCTCGACGGTGATGTGCACCAGTTCTTCGTGAATGCCGATCTGGCGACGGAAGTATTCGGGTTCGACGTCGATATCGTTGGCGACCGCCAGCGAGACGATGCTCGCGTATTGCCCTTTGCCGACCCGCCAGACGTGCAGGTCGGTGATTTCCGCGCGAATCGGGCTGGCCGCAATCGCTTCATGAATCTCGGCGACGACCGGCGCGTCCATCTCGGCGTCGAGCAGCACACGGCCGGTATCCCGCAGCAGCCCGATTGCCCAGATCGCGACCAGTGCGGACCCGACGATGCCCATTAACGGATCGAGCCAGTCTGCCGCGAAGAACTTGCCGCCGAACAGCGCCAGAATGGCGAAGACCGACGTGGCAGCGTCGGCCAGCACGTGCAGGTAGGCCGAGCGGAGATTCAGGTCGTGGTCGTGCGAGGCATGGTGACCTGAGTGGCCGTGATGGTGGTGATCGTGCGCATGTCCGTCACGGAGAAGCCAGGCACAGGCGAGGTTGACGGCGAGGCCGACGACGGCGATGAAGATTGCCTGGTCGTAACGGATTGGTACCGGTGCGACCAATCGTTCAATCGAATGGAGCAACATGAAGCCGGCGACACCGATGAGCAGGATCGCATTGGTGTAGCCGCCGAGGATCTCGATTTTCCAGGTGCCGAAGGCGAAGCGCCCGTCGTTGGCAAAGCGTCGGGCCGCACTGTAGGCGAGTGCGGCGACGCCGAGTGCCAGTGCGTGCGAACTCATGTGCCAGCCGTCGGCGAGCAGCGCCATCGAGTTGTAGATCCAGCCGCCGATGATCTCGGCGATCATCGTCACCGCGGTGAGCAGGATGGCCCAGCGCGTGTTGCGCTCGGCGAGCGGATTTCCCTCGTTGAGAATGTGCGAGTGGCACCAGCGGTCTGCTGAGGCGGATGATTGCATGTTCCTGCGTCCTGTCGTCTTCGATCGTTTATACTATACCCCAGTATAGTTAATCCATTCCAGCAGAAAGAAGTCGATGCCACATACGATCAAGGAAAAGAAACAGTTGCTGACACGCGTCCGGCGCATCAAGGGGCAGGCGGATGCGTTGGAGACGGCGCTTGAGCAAGGCGGCGACTGCTCCGCGATCCTGCAGCAGATCGCGGCCATCCGCGGGGCGGTGAATGGCTTGATGGCCGAGGTACTTGAGGGACATATCCGCGAGCATCTCGGCGTCGATGAAATTCCGGCCGAACAGCGGAGCCGGGACCTCGAGAACGTCGTCGCGGTACTGCGCTCGTATCTGAAGTAGCGGTGCGATAGCCCGTGTTGGCTACAGCGGCGGCTTATCCGGGGCTTTCGCCTTCATTTGCTGGATCAGGCGCCAGGTCATGCCGGCGAGCACGAGAACGCCGACCAGCAACAGACCCCACAAGGCGAACTGCCGGTTGCGTGCGGCCTTCTTCGCCAGTTCGGCCGCTGTTTCGCCTGCCTTGGCGCCATCGTTCTTTTGGATTTCACCGAGGGAAGCCATTTCGAGCCGCTTCAACTCGTTGGCGTTGAATCCGGGCGCCACCTGGGCAAGCGGCTGATTGCCCGACACGGCGTCGGCGCGGCCGAAATACAGTCGGTACGGCGGCGTGCCGCCAGCGAGAAAGACGAGCGTGTCGGGTTGCCAGGATAGTCCCAGTTCCGGCTTGGCCGTCGCCGCCGCGTTTTGCGGGCGAACGATCCATTCCGCCATTTGCGTGAGGCCGATGTCAAGCGGTGCAGAGCGCCGCGTCTGATCGTTTTGTTCGATCTGGTAGAAGGTGGAACGGAACATCGGCTGAAACGCCCACTCCGTTTTCCGCCCGGTGACCCGGGTCGGACGTTCGGCATAGCGGCCGAGTGTCATTGGGAAGACAACGTTGGGCTCGCTGAGGCGAAGACTGATCTGATCGACCGGCAAGGCGATGTTCGCCGAATAGGCCAGATCGCTGCCGATCCTTCCAGCCGTTGGCTTGATCCACAGCGTCTCGCGCTGAACCTCGTTCGGGCGGACAGCCACGCGTTCGGCTTCGATGGCAGGGAAGACGACGGGATCGCCCTTGCGCCAGGTCAGGCGCGCGTAGCGGTGCGTTTGCGGATTGATGGGCGCGAATTCGAGGCGGTCGTTGGCCAGCGTCTGCGCATCGTCGTTGGTCAGCCAGCCGATATCGGCCGCGCCGACCGCCTCCCACGTTTTCAGATCCTTGCTGGTTTCGAGCCAGACTTCGGCGTTGTAGTTCGTCGTTTCCGGTGGCGGCGTGAAGCGCAGCGCCGCGATCTTCTCGCCATCGGTCGCTGTTGACTGAACCGGCGCGCCGAAGTCGAGGACGAGGCCGCTGAGCGGACCGTCTGTAGGCGCCTGTTCGGGTTCGTTGTTGTCGCTCGCCGACTCGCCGTTGGCTCTCACCGAGATGACGTTGCCGTCGGCGCCGGTCCTGATGTCCAGTTCGATGCCGCTATCGGCCGAGACGCTGGCGCGCGAACGGACCGGGAAGGCCGATACGCGATGATACGAACGCTGAGTTTTCGTTTCCGCCTGCGGCCGTTGAAGCGAAAACGGCTGCGCCACGCCCTTCGCGTCGAAAACCCGCAAATCGTCGAGGCGGGCGGTCAGCGCGTTGAGGTAGACCGCCTGCGGCAACTTGAGACCGACCACGCCTTGCTTGCCGCTGATTTGCAAGGGAAGCGAGAACGCGTAGTCGGATGGCACGTCGCTCTTGTCGGTCGTGCCTGGCGCGGTGGCGGCCGAAGCTGTCAGCGTCATCGTGACCGATAGGATGAGCGGGGCGGTAATGCGCAAGTTCAAGGTTCGGCGAATGGTCATCGCGGTCACTTTTCTTCGGTTTTGGGTTCGGTGGGGAAGGGCGCCAGATAGCCGATGGCCAGCATCAGTACACCCACCCCGAGGAAGGAGATGATGCGTTCGACACCGCCGACGTTGGTCAGGTCGATGAAGAAGAGCTTGGCGACAACGAGAACAAGCTGTCCGGCACCGGCCATCCACGGCACACGCAGTTTCCGCCCCGCGGCGAAACGCATCAGCAGCAGGGCGGTCATGCTCCAGACCAGGGACAGCATGGCCTGCACGAACTGGGAGTGGAAGAGCGGCTCGAATCTGTACGAAATGTCGAGGTAGTGTGCGGCGCTGCGCAGCAGCATCAGATTGAACCAGACGTAACCGGCAAGCGCGGCGACGATAGGCACGTGCTGATGTAGTGCCTGGGCTCGATCGCTCTCGGCTGAATACAGGCGATACGTGCCCAAGGCTAGCAGTGCGGTAAAACCTGTTGTCAGATCGAGCGGGTTGACGATCGGCAGGTAAGGCAGCGGCTGCATCGAGCCGTCCATCGTAAAGTTCCACAGAGCGACAAGGGCAGCGCACAACGCGACCCAGACCGGCATGACGACTTGCCGATACCAGCCCGTGATCGGGGTTGTCGGCCAGCTTTGTGTGCGCACCCGCCGTAGCAGCAGGGCGACGACGGCCAATGCAGTCCAGGCGGTCAGGTAGCGGCCCCAGTCGAGCGCGACGAGATATGCCTCCTCGCCGAGTTGCGCCGCGTGCTCCGGATCGGCCCCCAGCACGCGTGGGAAGAGGCGGATGCACAGCGGCCAGAGCAGCAGCCAGGGTCCGGCCGTGCGCAAGAGATGCAGCGCACGCACGAGCACCGGCTGTTCCTCGGCCGGCAGCCAGCCGTCGCGTTCGCCTTCGCGCATCAGCAACTCACCGGACAGCCACAACGCGAGCAGCGCAATCCAGGCGAGCAGTTGCGGCCGATCGGACCAGGCACCGTCCAGGCGTTCGAACATGCGGGCGATGACGAAGAGGAGGTCGAGCCAGACGGCGGCGGCCAGCCAGCGCAGGTCCGGCCAGTGCAAACGACGCGCCAGGCGAGCGATGATCGGCGTTGTCAGTGCGACGACCAAGCCGTACAGCGGATGAATCGCCAGCCGGCGCGCTTCGGCATGGAGGTTGTAGCCGGCGAGCATGCGCCCGCCCCAGGCGTCAAGGCTGCCGAGGACGTACACGAACCACCAGAATCCGCACCAGCCGAGCAACATGCGGGAAATTGCCAACGCGCGCGTCTCTTCTTGCCGGCGGAACGCCAGACCGCTGACGCCGGCACCGAGCGCGATCAGGAGACCGCTGAGGAAAGCGGTGTCGAGCAGGCTGTCGGTACGGGCGATCGGGAGCCAATCGAAGTTGTCGTAGGCGACCCAGAGGAGAACGCCGCCGGCTGCGATCTGCGGCGCCAAGGCGAAATAGCGCGAGGCGCTCCAGTCGAGACGCGACGCGATCCAGCCGAGAATAGCCGCGACGCCCATCGCGCCGACGACGAGCAGCGTGTGGGTGTGTACTCCGCCGCGCAGGAAGATTTCCGTCCACGCGCCGGCCAGCAGCCAGAGTGCGGCAAAGCCGAGAAAGCCGGTCGCCAGCCAGGTGAGAACGCGGGAGGCGATGTCTGCCTGTTCGTTGTCGTCCTCGCTGCGCCGTCCGACTTCGCGGCGGAAGTTCATCGCCATGGCGAGTCCAGTGACGGCGAGCAGCAGGAAGCCGAGCCAGAGGTTCGATTCCATGGCCGTCGAACGCTCAAGGCCGAACATCGAGAATATGAAGGAAATCCACGCGCCGACCTGAACCAGCACGCCGAAAACCCAGGCCTGCGTCTGCCGCTGGCGCAGGCCAACCCAGACGATGCCGGCGCCTTCGAGCGCCCAGGCGGCCGACGTCCAGCGCCCGTCGAGGGCGAACGGAATGGCCAGCGTGCCGAAGACGATGCCGAGTGCGAGGAAGGACTCGACGAGCAGCTTCAGCGAGTCGCCGCGCCGCTTCCAGAGGCCGAGCGTCAGCGTGATGTAGAACAGTCCGAGTGCCAGCGCCGAGAAGGCGAGACCGAAGGGCTTGTCGCGCACGATGCCGTATTGCAGGCCGAAGGCGACGAGCGGCGTACCGAAGACGAGCGTCCCGTCGACATAGTGCGTGAGCCGCGGCGCCTGGCGCAGCGCGTAGAAAACCGAAATCGCGACGTAGAACAAGAGGAAGAGAATCAGGAAGCCCTGCACCGAGGCGTAGTCCTGCGCTTCATAACGCAGGACGCCCCAGGCTGTGGCGATGACGAAGGTGAACGCAAAGCCGAGCAGATTGAGCAAACGCCACGAGCGCTTGAGCGCAATCGCCAGGATGCCGGCGTTGAGCAGCGCGTAGTACGAGAAGAGGCCGATGTGGTTGCCGTGACCGGTTGAAGTGAGGATCGGCGCGGCGAAGCCGCCGACGATGCCGAAGATTGCGAGCCAGATCGCATCCTGCAATACCGCAAGCAGACAGGTGAAGGCGGTGAGGGCGAACAGCAGACCGAAGGCGAGCGAGCCCGGAATCAGGTCGTACATTCGGTACGCGCCGAAGGTCACCAGCATCAGGATGCCGAGCGCCGCGCCCTGAACCGGCAGGCTGATCGTCGGGCGCGACTCGCGGATGCGCCAACCCCAGACGAGGAGCGCAAGATCGGCCAGGACGATGCCGCTAAGACGCAATTCGATCGGCAGCGTCACGCGCGCCGCCGCATACTTGACGAGGAAGCTGACGCCGAAGAAGAGAATCAGCAAACCGGCCTTGGCGACGAGATTGCCGCCGAACAGCCAATCCCTGGCCTTGTTCAGCCAGGCCGGCGGTTCCGGCAGGTCGAACCGTCGTGCGTCTTCTGTCGATGCCGGATCGCCGCTTTCGTCCGGTCGATAAGCGTCGGGCAGGCGGTCTTCCGGGGCGGCGGCCGTGGTTTCATGCGGCAGCACGTTTTCGCTGTAGTCGGCTTCGGTCGGTGTCGACTTTTCCGGCGCCGGCTCGCGGCTCACCGTCAGCGTTACGCCGCGCGGCAGATCCTTAAGCGGAATGACGCGTGGCTCAACCTGTGCGACGTCGTGCGCTTCGACGACCTGGTCGGGCTGATCGCGACGATTTTCCGCACGACTTTCAGCAACCGGCGCCTCCTCGGCTCGTGGCGACTCGGCAGGTTGCGCCGACAAGTTCCGCACCTTCCATTGCAACTCCCGGACTTGCTCCTCAAGAACGCGTACGCGGCTGCGTGCGCCGATGACAAGAAAGAACAAGAGAATCGGGCCGCCGATGAAGAACAGGCCGGCAAGAAGGATCATCGATTCCATGCGTGGCGCCCAACAAATGAAGGAGGCGGGGATTATTACATGCGAATGCCGGCTGCGCCTGCCGGAACGATTGCGTGTCCGCCGTGTCTCGTAGCCTTGTGGCGATTCACGTTCATAATGCCCGCATGATGCGATACCTGAACTTCGTCTATCGAATGCTGCGCCGCGATGCGCGCGCCGGCGAGCTTTACCTCCTGGTGGCCGCGCTGATCGTCGCGGTTGCCGCCTTGACCGCCGTCGGCTTCTTCACCGATCGCGTGCGCCAGGCGCTCGAACGCGAGGCAAACCAGCTGCTCGGCGCCGACATGCTGTTGACCGCCGACCATCCATGGAAGCCCGATCTGCGCGAAGAGGCGAAAAAGCGCGGCTTGCGCGTCGTCGAAACGCAGACTTTCCCGAGCATGGTTTCGATCGGCGAGGGCGATGACCTGCGCGCGCAGCTTGCCGATATCAAGGCCGTTGAAGCCGGCTACCCGCTGCGCGGTGCCTTGCGCATTGCGGACGGCGTTGCGGTGACCGACCGCCGCGCCGACGACGTGCCCGAACCCGGTACGGTCTGGATTGACGAGCGCCTGGCCGCGACACTCGGCGCTGGCGTCGGCGAACGGGTCGCCGTAGGCCAGCGGATTCTGCGCATCGATGCGATCCTGACCTTCGAACCGGACCGGGGCTTGAATTTTTTCAGCGTCGCGCCGCGGCTATTGATGAACGTTGCGGACGTGCCGTCGACCGCGCTGATTCAGCCAGGGAGTCGCATTCGGTATCGCCTCCTGTTTTCTGGTGAATCACAACAAATCAAGGAGTTCAAGGGCTATGTTGATAAATCACTTGAGCCTGGAGAGCGTATCGAGGACACCGAGAACGCGCGCCCGGAGGTCCGCTCCGCACTTGATCGGGCGCAGCGTTTCCTGGGAATCTCCGCGCTCCTGACGGTCGTGCTCGCCGCCGTTGCGGTCGCCTTGGCAGCGCGGCGCTATATGCAGCGCCATCTCGACCCGTGCGCGATCATGCGTTGCCTGGGCGCGACGCAAGGCTTCCTGCTGCGTGTCTATCTCGGGCAATTCGCCATACTCGGCCTCGTTTCATCTCTGGCCGGCTGTGTCCTCGGTTACCTCGCGCACTACGCGCTGTACGGCTGGTTGGCGCAGTTCCTGGAAGTCGAACTGCCGCCGCCGGGCCTCATCCCGGCACTGCAAGGCGTCGCCATCGGTTTGACCCTGCTCTTCGGTTTTGCGCTGCCGCCGCTCATGCAGTTGAAGCGGGTGTCGACGCTGCGCGTCCTGCGCCGCGAGTTCTCCGGTGGCCGCTTGCCGCCCTCGCGCCTGATTGCAAGCTATGTGCTCGGCCTGGCCGGACTTGCGGGCTTAATGTTCTGGGTCGCCGACGACTTGCGTCTCGGCGCCTACGTGGTTGGCGGCTTTTCGGGGGCGCTCGTCGTCTTCGCGCTGGTGGCGCGGATCGTCGTCCGTCTTGCTTCGCTGTTGCGCGGCGGGATGGCCGGGCGAGAGCGTGCAGGCGGCGTCGGCTGGCGCTACGGGCTGGCCAGCCTGGAGCGGCGCTCGGTCGCCAGCGTCGTCCAGATCGTCGCGCTGGCCCTGGGGTTCATGGCCTTGCTGCTCCTGACGGTGACGCGCAACGATCTCTTGAATGCGTGGAGCCGGTCGCTGCCGGCGGATGCGCCGAACCAGTTCGTCGTGAATATCCAGCCGGATCAGCTCGACGCCGTGCGCGCGAACTTCTCCGCACACCAGCTTGCTGCCGAGTTTGCACCGATGATTCGCGGCCGCCTGGTCAAGGTGAACGACAAGCCCGTCCATGCCGACGATTACGAAGAGGAACGCGCGCAGCGCCTGGTCGAGCGCGAATTCAACCTCTCTTATCGCAACGCTATTCCGCCGGGCAACAAGCTGAGCGCCGGGCGCTGGTTTTCCGCCCCGTCCGGCAGCGAACGTCACGAAGCATCGGTCGAAGACGGATTGGCCAAAACGCTTGGCCTGAAGGTCGGTGACCGGCTTGAATTCACCGTCGGCGGAGAGAATATCGGCATGCAGATCCGCAATCTGCGCAAGCTGAACTGGGATTCGATGCGCGTCAATTTCTTCGTCCTGACACCGCCCGAACTGCTCCAGGAGTTTCCGGCGAGCTGGATCACCAGTTTCCACCTGCCAGGGGAGAATACGACCTTTGTCAGCCAGCTGGTGCGTGCTTTCCCGAACCTGACGGTGATCGATGTCGGCGCCATTCTTCGGCAATTGCAGCACATCATGGATCAGGTGGCGCAGGCCGTTCAGTTCGTCTTCCTGTTCACCCTGATCGCCGGCGTCATCGTGCTTTATGCAACCTTCGCCACGGCTGCGGACGAACGTCGATACGAGCTGGCGGTGATGCGTGCGCTGGGGGCGCGGCGGGATCAGTTGCGGCGAGCGCTGCTGGCGGAGTTCGCCGCCGTCGGCGGACTGGCTGGCCTGATCGCCGCGCTGGGCGCGATCGCGGTCGGGCAGGTGCTGGCTAACCGCGTGTTCAACTTCGAGGTCGAGATCAACTACTGGCTGCCGCCGCTGGCGGTGCTTGCCGGTGCGGCGCTGGTAACCGGCGCCGGGTGGTTCGCGGCGGTGCGGCTGATGCGCGCGCCGCCGCTCGAGGCGCTACGCGCCGGTGGGTAGTTCTTCCTTGCGCAGCATGAAGACGAAGCCGTCGCCTGCGGCGGTGTCGAGCCAGGTGAAGGGCGTATCGGGGAAGGCCTGCTCCAGTTCGTCGCGGTTATTGCCGATCTCGACGACGAGCAGGCCCCCCGGATTGAGATGGTCGCCCGCTTCGCGCAGCAGGATGCGCGTGAAATCGAGTCCGTCCTCGCCGCTGGCCAGCGCCAGGACCGGCTCGCGCAGGTACTCCTCGGGCAGGTTGGCCATCGACTCCGCATTGACGTACGGCGGGTTGGAGATGATCACGTCGTAGCGCTTGCCGGGAACGGCAGCGAATGCGTCCGATTCGATCAGGTTGACGCGCGATTCAAGACCGTAGTCGCCAACGTTGCGGCGGGCGACAGCGAGCGCGTCGGGCGAAATATCGATGGCGTCGACCGTCGACTCCGGGAAGGCGAGCGCGGCGAGGATCGCCAGGCAGCCGGAACCCGTGCACAGGTCGAGCGTGCTCTGCACCGCCCACGGATCGTCGATCCACGGGGTCAACTGCTCGCGCAGCAATTCGGCGATGTGCGAGCGCGGCACGATGACGCGGCGATCGACGTAGAAGCGGTGCTCGCCGAGCCAGGCCTCGTTCGTCAGGTAGGCCGCCGGCAGGCGTTCGCTGATGCGCCGGCGAATGATCTTGAGCACGAGCGCGCGTTCGTCGCTCGTCAGGCGGGCGTCCATGAACGGTTCGAGCCGGTCGAGCGGCAGATTCAGCGTGTGCAGCAGCAGATATGCCGACTCGTCCCAGGCGTTGTCGCTGCCGTGACCAAAGAACAGTCCGGCTTCGGTGAAGCGGCTGACGGCGAAGCGCATCATGTCGCGCACGGTGCGCAGCTCGGTTTGGGCTTGTTCAAACATAGGTCGTCGTCAGGTCAGGAGTTGGTCGAGGATATGGCGGTAGATGCTGGACAGCTGCTGCAGCGCGGCGATCTCAACGCACTCGTCGATCTTGTGGATCGTCGCGTTGACCGGGCCGATTTCGATGACTTGCGGGCAGATGTCGGCGATGAAGCGCCCATCCGAGGTGCCGCCGGTAGTCGAAAGCTCGGCCTCGATCCCGGCAACGTCACGGATTGCGGCGAGTGAAGCATCGACGAGGTCGCCCTTGCCGGTCAGGAAGGGTCTGGCGCCGAGCGTCCAGGCGATCGAGTAGTCCAGGCTGTGTCGGGTCAGGATTTCATCGACGGTTGCCTTGAGGCCTTCTGGCGTGCTGGCAGTTGAGAAGCGGAAGTTGAACTGGATATCGACGTGCCCGGGAATGACGTTGCTCGCGCCGGTGCCGCCATGAATGTTCGAAATCTGCCAGGTCGTCGGTGGGAAGTACTCGTTGCCCTCATCCCAGACCGTGGAAGCAAGCTCGGCAATGGCCGGCGCGGCGAGATGGATCGGGTTCTTCGCCAGATGCGGGTAGGCGATGTGTCCCTGAATACCCCTGACCGTCAGCTTGCCGGTGAGCGAGCCGCGCCGGCCGTTCTTGACGGTGTCACCTAGGCGACTGACGGCCGTCGGTTCGCCGACGATGCAATAGTCGATCGTCTCGCCGCGAGCGGCCAGGGCATCGATCACGGCGACGGTGCCGTCGGTCGCGTCGCCTTCCTCGTCCGAGGTCAGCAGGAAAGCGATTGAACCCGAGTGGCCGGGATTGCGTGCGACGAAGTCTTCGCTGGCGGTAACGAACGCGGCCAGCGAGCCCTTCATGTCGGCCGAACCACGGCCAAAGAGGAAGCCGTCACGGTGCGTCGGTTCGAAGGGGGCGCTCTGCCAGCTTTCGACCGGGCCGGTGGGGACGACATCCGTATGGCCGGCAAAGCAGAACACGGGGCTGGCCGTACCGCGGCGCGCCCAGAGGTTGGTGACGCCGTTGCGATTGATGAATTCGCAGTCGAAGCCGATGCGCCGCAAGCGCTCGCCGATGATCGTCATGCAGCCGCCGTCGTCGGGCGTTACCGAGCGGCAGGCGATCAGCTGCTCGGCGAGGGTGAGCGTAGGGTTACTGTCACTGTCCATGATTGGCGTCGTCATCGGCGTCGTTGAGGCTCAGCGTGAATTCCTTGAAAGATGTTCCGTTGTCGTCGGTTTCGGAAAAATCGAGCGGAGCCTCGATACGCAGCGATTCGTTCTGTGAACTGCTGGTGATCTCCGAATTGTTGATCAGCCACGAGAGATTGGTCGGCGAATCGGCGTTGGCCAGCGCCTCGTCCAGCGTGATGACGCCCTCGCGATAGAGACGGAAAAGATCCTGCTCGAAGGTCTGCGACCCGGGCGCCAGGCTCTGCTCCATCGCCTCCTTGACGGCGAGCACTTCACCGCGCTCGATCAGTTCCTGCACGTGGCGCGTGTTGAGCATGACCTCGGCCGCAGGCGTCCGCTTGCCGTCCGGGCGCTTGACCAGGCGTTGCGAAACGATCGCCTTCAGACTCGCCGACAGGTCGAGATAGAGCGAGGTGCGCGTGTCGAGCGGGAAGAAGTTGATTACGCGATTGAGCGCGTGATAGCTGTTGTTGGCGTGCAGCGTCGCCAGGCAGAGGTGGCCGGTCTGCGCGTAGGCAATGGCCGCCTGCATCGTTTCCTTGTCGCGGATTTCACCGATCAGGATGCAATCGGGCGCCTGACGCATGGCGTTCTTGAGCGCCGGCTCCCAACCGAGCGTGTCCATGCCCAGCTCACGCTGGTTAACGATCGACTTCTTGTGCTTGAAGAGAAACTCGATCGGATCCTCGATCGTCAGGATATGGCCGCTGCGATTCGCGTTGCGGTAGTCGAGCATCGAAGCGATCGTCGTCGACTTGCCGGAACCGGTGGCGCCGACGATCAGGATCAGTCCGCGCTTCTCCATGATCAGCCCGGACAGCACCGGCGGCAGCGACAAGGTATCGAGCGCCGGGATGTTGCCGAGGATGTAGCGCACGACGATCGAGATCGACGCGCGCTGGCGGAAGAGATTGACGCGGAAGTTGCCGATGCCGGGGACGCCGAAGGAGAGGTTCATCTCCATCGTCGCCTCGAACAGGCGCTGCTGGTCGGTCGACATCAACTCCGTGGCGATCTTCTCGATCATCGCCGGGTCCATCACCTGCTGATTGACCGGAAAGGTGTTGCCCTGGATCTTGATGTGAATCGGAACGCCGGCGGAAATGAAGATATCCGAGGCATGCTTGTCTGCCATCAGCTGGAAGAGCTTGTCCAGAATCATCTGTTTTCCGTCGGAGTGGTTGAGTGATGAAAGGAGATCAGTCGCCGCGCAACAGATCGTTGATGCTCGTCTTGGCACGCGTCTTGGCGTCGACCTTCTTGACGATCACGGCGCAGTACAGGCTGTAGCTGCCGTCCTTCGAGGGCAGGTTGCCCGAGACGACGACCGAACCCGGCGGAATGCGCCCGTAGCTGACTTCGCCCGTCTCGCGGTCGTAGATCCTGGTCGACTGGCCGATGTAGACGCCCATCGAGATCACCGAGCCTTCGCCGACGATGACGCCTTCAACGACTTCCGAACGGGCACCGATGAAGCAATTGTCTTCGATGATCGTCGGGTTGGCTTGCAGGGGTTCCAGCACGCCGCCGATGCCGACGCCGCCCGAGAGGTGCACGTTCTTGCCGATCTGCGCGCAGGAGCCGACGGTGGCCCAGGTGTCGACCATCGTGCCTTCATCGACGTAGGCGCCGATGTTGACGTAGGAGGGCATCAGCACGACGTTCTTGCCGATGAACGAACCACGGCGCGCGGTGGCCGGCGGCACGACACGGAAGCCGCCACGGCGGAATTTCTCGGCGTCGTACTTGGCGAACTTGGTCGGCACCTTGTCGAAGTAGTTCATCGGGCCGCCTTCGAGCAGCACGTTGTCTTCGAGGCGGAAGGAGAGCAGGACGGCTTTCTTCAGCCATTGATGCGTCACCCAGTCGCCGTCGATCTTCTCGGCAACACGCAACGTACCGGCGTCGAGTTCGGCGAGCACGACGCTGACTGCCGCACCGATCCTGGCGGGCGCGGTGCCGGGTTGCAAGGAGGCACGGTCTTCCCAGGCCTCTTCGATAATTTGCTGGAATTCCTGCATGTGTCTGTCTTCCTAGAGTTTTGAAACAAACTGTTGAATGCGGTTTGCCGCTTCAAGGCATTCGGCGAGCGGCGCGACGAGCGCGATGCGCACGAACCCGCTGCCGGGATTGACGCCGTTGGCTTCGCGAGCGAGGAAACTGCCCGGCAGCACGACAACATTATAGTCGGCGACCAGAGCGCGGGCGAAGTCGGTGTCCGCAATGTCAGGAGTGGGCGTCCTGGCCCACAGGTAGAAGCTCGCGTCCGGCATCGACGTGCCGAGCACTCCGGAGACGATCGGCGTGACAGCCTCGAACTTCTCGCGGTATTGGCGCCGATTGTCGATGACGTGCGCCTCGTCGTTCCACGCGGCGACGCTGGCTGCCTGGATCGTCGGGCTCATCGCGCTGCCGTGATAGGTGCGGTAGAGCAGGAACTGCTTGAGGATCGCCGTGTCGCCGGAGACGAAACCCGAGCGCATTCCGGGAACGTTCGAGCGCTTGGAGAGACTGGAGAACATGACCAGGCGGTCGAAGCTGCGGCCGAGCATGCGCGCGGCCTGCATGCCGCCGAGCGGCGGGTTGGCCTCGTCGAAGAAGACTTCGGAATAGCACTCGTCGGACGCGATGATGAAGCCGTACTTGTCCGAGAGCGCGAAGAGCTTCTTCCAGTCGTCGAGATTGAGCACCTTGCCAGTCGGATTGGCCGGCGAGCAGACGAACATCAACTGCACGTGGCGCCATTCCGCATCGCTCAGCGTGTCGTAGTCGAAGGCGAAGTCGTTGTCGGGCAGGGTGTTGAGGAAGCGCGGCTCGGCGCCGGCGAGGTAGGCCGCGCCTTCGTAGATCTGGTAGAACGGATTCGGGCTGACGACGATCGGCACGTAGCCTTTGCCCGGATCGATAACCGTCTGCGTGAAGGCAAACAGCGCCTCGCGCGAGCCGTTGATCGGGATGATCTGCGTCTCCGGATTGATGTCGGCCAGTTGGTAGCGCCGGTTCATCCAGTCGGCAATGGCGCGCCGGAGAGCCGGAATACCCAGCGTGGTAGGATAGCTGGCCAACCCGGCGAGGCCGGCGGTCAGGGCTTCCTTGATGAATTCAGGCGTCGCGTGTTGCGGTTCGCCGATGGAGAGCTTGATCTCGCGCAGGCTCGGGTTGGGTGTCACGCCGGCAAACAGCTGGCGCAATTTTTCAAACGGGTAGGGGTGGAGCTTGGCGAGATTGGGATTCACGTTGTCTGTCGTGGTCGAAGCAGGGTCAGGAATTATAAGGGGCATCGCTTGATGGCGGAAAGGCAAGGGGCCTCGGGAACCGCCAAGGCGAATAACTTGAAGGGTGCAACTGGCGTCGGGGAACACAGGACAGCCGTCATCGGGCTTGTAACGGGCGCTCTGATCTGGGGATTGATCTGGTATCCGTACCGCATCCTGCGCGATGCCGGCATCGACGGCATCCTGGCGCCGACGATCACCTACTCGCTTGCTTTCGTCATCGGACTGGTTTTCTTTCGGCGGTGGGCAGTCGGACTGACGTTCTCCTGGCCGCTGGTCGGCCTGGCTTTGGCCGCGGCGGGATGCAACCTCGGCTATGTGCTCGCGGCGATGAATGGAATCGTTGTCCGGGTGCTGTTGCTCTTCTACCTCTCACCGCTATGGACGGTGCTTTTCTCTCGCGTGCTGCTCGGCGAACGGCTCAACCGGTTTGGTGCCTTCGTCGTACTTCTGTCACTGTGCGGTGCCGCGACGATCCTCTGGGAACCGGGTACGAACATTCCCGTTCCGCAAACAAAGGCCGACTGGCTCGGACTCGTCGCCGGTTTCTCGTTCGCGCTGTTCAACGTCCTGTCGCGTTATGCCCGCGCGATCGCGATCGAGACGAAGTCGATGGTCTCGTTCGCTGGCGTCGCGATTGTCGGGACGATCATGCTTTTCTTCGGCTGGGGTGAGGCCGTGCTGCCGGCAACCGGCAGCGCCTGGAGCTTGCTGGCCGTCGTCGGACTCGTGCTCGTTACGGTGAATCTCATCGTCCAGTACGGCCTGGTGCGTATTCCTGCCAACCGTGCGATCGTGATCATGCTTTCGGAAGTGGGTTTCGCAGCCATCGGCGCCTGGCTGCTCGCCGGCGAAGCGATCGGCTTGCGTGAATGGATCGGCGGGGCGATGATCGTCACCGCCAGCCTGTTCTCGGCGCGCATGGCCAGTTGAAATACATCCAGCAGAACAAGAACCGGTATTCGACATGAAATCCAACATTACGACGATTGGTGGCGGCACCGGGACCTTCAACGTCCTCTCGGGCCTCGGCAAGAACCGCAAGCTCAACCTGGCGGCGATCGTCACCGTCGCTGACTCGGGTGGGTCGACGGGCGAATTGCGCGACGAATTCGGTATCCTGCCGCCGGGTGACATCCGTCGGGCCATCGTCGCCCTGTCCGAAGATACCGAAGTCGTTCGCCGCTTGTTCGAGTACCGTTTCAAGGAAGGGCGTCGCATTGCCGGTCACACCGTCGGCAACCTGCTGCTGACGGCGCTTTCCGACATCATGGGCGACTTCGAGCGCGGCATCGAGGAACTGTCCGATATGTTCGACGTGCACGGCAAGGTGATCCCGGTCACGCTCGACAACGTGCATCTCGGCGTGACGTTGGAGAACGGCGAACGCATCGTCGGCGAAACGGACATCGACATCCCCAAGCACGACGCGAACATCCCGATCCGCGACGCCTTCCTGCTCGGCGGCGGCCGCCTCAATCCGCGGGCGCGCGAAGCGATCGAGAACTCGGACTACGTGATCATCGGCCCGGGCGACCTCTATACGAGCCTCGTCCCGAACCTGCTTTGCCCGGGCATGGTCGACGCGCTGCGCAGCACGACGGCGCAGATCATCTACGTCTGCAACGTGATGACCAAGCACGGCGAGACCGACGGTTTTGACGCCGAGGATTTCGTGCGCGTGCTGGAGCAGTATCTCGGTACCGGTCGCATCGACTACCTGCTGGTCAACAGCGGCGAACTGCGCGCCGACCTGCTCGAAAAGTACAAGGCCGAAGGCAAGGCGCCGGTTCGCCTGGGCGATCGCGAAGGACTGGTCGCCAGGGGCATCAAGATCGTCGAACGCGACTTCACGAGCGACACCGACTACATCCGCCACGATCCGCGCAAGCTGGCGCGCACCATCGAGGACTTCGCCAGCGGCTGGATCAAGTGATGGTCTGCTGCCCGTAAAGAAAACGAGGCCGCCCGACGACTGGTCGGACGGCCTCGTTTCTGGGCTTGAGAGCTGTCTGCGCTCAGCTCGCGCCGCAGCACTGCTTGAATTTCTTGCCGCTGCCGCAGGGGCACGGATCGTTGCGGCCGACCTTGGGCGTCTCGCGGCGCAGCGTGCCCGAGCCGCGCTTGGCCTGCCAGAAGCGATAGATGTCGGTCACCGCCTGCGGCAAGTCCTCCTCGCAGTCGCTGATGATCTTTTCCCGTTCTTCGCCCTCCGGCCATTTCTCGCCGTGCTCGGACGCCGCCGCTTCGGCCTCGCCGGTCAGCACCATCATCGGGAACAGGCGTTCGTCGAGATAGTTGATCTCGTCGGCTTCATCCTCGTCGACCTCGCCATCCTCGGTCTCGCCGAGCGCAGCAAACCAGTCTTCCTCGGCCACGTCGACGCCGGCCAGATAGGACTGACACCACGGCACGTAGTCGCTCGGGCCGTTTTCGTCGCCCTCTTTGCCGTAGAGCAACAGGATGGGCGGCTCGCCGGCCGCCAGCTCCTCTTCCAGCGCGGCGGCGAAACGGCGCAGGAGGTCCGCCGCCTCGCGGCCGATTTCGGTTTCCAGCAGCGCTTCGTCGCCAAGCGCATCGGCCAGCCACTCTTCCTCGGGAATGGGTTGCGGGCCGGTGAGGGCGGCGCACAGGTAGCCCTGGATTTCATCGAGCCGCATCGCGTTGGGCAAGGCGTCGTCACTGAGCAGTTCTTCGAGACGGTCGAGTTCGGCGTCGGCCAGTTGCGCTTGCAGGGATTCGTTGGTCATTGTGTTCAACCTCTTGGCTTGTGTTCGATTGACTGGCGAAATCGGCGGGTTCGACGGGCGGGGCCGGACGCCAGACGGGAATGCAGTGTTCGACCATCGGCCGCACGGGGCGGGCGAACGAATCGCGCAAGCAAAATGATATTATAGGCGCCCGTTGTTGCCAGTGCGGCGTCATAGCGCCCTTTAACCACACCAACATCCAGCGCAGCCGATCCGGCTGCGTTCTATTTCATGCGCCTGACAAAGCTCAAACTCGCCGGTTTCAAGTCGTTCGTCGACCCGACGACGATTGCGCTGCCCGGGCAGCTGGTCGGCGTCGTCGGGCCGAACGGTTGCGGCAAGTCGAACGTGATGGATGCGGTGCGCTGGGTGCTCGGCGAATCGAAAGCCTCGGAATTGCGCGGCGAGTCGATGCAGGACGTCATCTTCAACGGTTCGAGCGGCCGTAAGCCCGTTTCACGCGCCTCGGTCGAACTCGTCTTCGACAACTCGCTCGGCCGCATCGCCGGCCAGTGGTCGCAGTACGCCGAGCTGTCGGTCAAGCGCCTGCTCACGCGCAGCGGCCAGTCCGAGTACTACATCAACAACCTGCACGTGCGGCGCAAGGACATCACCGATCTGTTTCTCGGGACAGGTCTCGGACCGCGCGCCTACGCCATCATCGGGCAGGGCACGATCTCGCGCATCATCGAGGCCAAGCCCGACGAGTTGCGCGTCTTCCTCGAAGAAGCCGCCGGCGTCACCAAGTACAAGGAGCGGCGCAAGGAGACAGAGAACCGGATCGCCGACACGCGCGAGAACCTGACGCGCGTCGAAGACATACGCAGCGAACTCGGTTCGCAGATGGAGCGACTCGAAGGACAGGCGGCGGTCGCCCGCCAGTATCGCGAATACAACGACGAACTGACGCGCAAACAGCAACTGCTCTGGCTCCTACGCCGTAACGAGGCGCAGGCTGAACGCGAGCGTCTGGCGCGCGAAGTCGAGCGCGCGGTGATCGACCTCGAGGCGCAGAACGCCGCGCTTCGCGAAACCGAAGCCCGTCTTGAAGAAGCGCGCGAAGCGCACTTCGCCGCGAGCGACGGCGTGCATGGTGCCCAGAGCGGACTGTTCAATGCCAACGCCGAAGTTGCCCGGCTCGAAGCCGAAATCCGCCATCGCCGCGAATCGCAGCAGGAATACGAATCGCGGCTGGCGCAGCTCACCGATGATCACGTGCATTGGCAAGGTCAGGTCGAGCAACTCGACGCCGACCACGAGCGCTGGCTGGAACTGTCGGCGCTGGCCGACGAACGCGTGGAGCAGGGCGAGATGCGTTTGGCCGCGCAGCAGGAGCGCTTGCCGATGGTCGAAGAGTCGCACGCCGACGCGCAGGAAGAAGTCAACGGGCAACGTTCGGCGCTGGCGCAGGCCGACCAGCGGCTGCAAGTCGAAATCACCAATCGCGGCCACGCGCAACGCTCCTTGCAAATCCTTGCCGGAAGGCGCGATCGCCTGAACCAGGAGCGCGAGGCGCTGCCGGTGCCCGACCACGCCGAGTTCGAGTTCAAGCAGGAAACGCTGGCCGAACTGCGCGAACGCATCGCCGAGGCGCAGGAAGAACTCGTCGCCAAACAGCAAGAGATCCCGCAGTTCGAGCGCCAGCGCCGCGAGGTGATGGCCGAAGTCCAGCATGTGCAGAAGGAGCGCGCCGAAGCGCACGCGCGCCGCGCCGCACTGGAGCAACTGCAGAAGCGCGTGCAGGGCGACGGCAAGCTCGGCGACTGGCTGCACCGGCATCGACTGGATCACCGCCAGCCGCTGTGGAAATCGCTGCACGTCGACGCCGGCTGGGAAGACGCGGTCGAGGCCGTCCTGCGCGAACGCATCGGTGCATTGACTGCCGATGCCGCCGACTCGGGCTGGAGCAAGGATCGGCCAGGCAGCAAGCTGACGCTGCTCTTGCCGCTCGAAGGCGCGACCGCGGCAGACGGTGCCGAACGACTGCTACACCACATCCGCTGCGATGATCCAAAACTCGCCGCGATTCTTGGCGACTGGCTGGGCGAGGTCTATACGGCGGCCGATCTGGCCTTTGCGCTGGCGCACCGCGAACGACTTTCGCCGACGGCGTGCTACGTGACGCCGGGTGGCGATGTCGTCTGCCGGCAGAGCGTCACGCTGTTCGCGCCAGACGCCGCCGGCCACGGCCTGCTCGAACGCCAGCGCGAGATCGAGGAACTCGGCGTGCTCATCGAGCAACGCGAGGAGCGCGTCGAGCAGGCGCAGGCGCGCATGGCCGAGATCGACTCGCGCATGGAAGACGCGCAAGCCGCGCTGCACGAATCGCGCCGGCATCTCGACGGCCTGCAGGAGCAGGCGCACGCGATCCAGGTCGAGACGCTCAAACTCTCGCAGGCGCTCGATCGCTTCCGCGAACGCCAGGAGCAGATCGACGCCAGCCTCGCCGAGATGCTGGCCGAGGAAGAGAGCGAGAACGAACGCCTGTTCATCGCCGACGAGGCGATCGAGACGCAGCGCGAGGAAATTCGCGAACTGCAGCTGGTGATGGACGGCGCACGTGCGCGGCTCGAACAGGCGGAGCGGGCGCTGCGCGACGAGCGCGAGCAGGTCAACAGTGTCGAGCGCGAGCTGCGCGAGGCACAGTTCTCGCAGCGCGAATGCCGCGGCAAGATCGACGAGATCACGCGTGGCCGCGAACTCGCCTGCAAGCAGATCGACCGCATCGTCGACGAATTGGCACGCTGCACCGAGAGTGCCGAAGCCATGCAGGCCGAAGACCTGGAACCCAGGCTGCAGGAGGCGCTGGAGACGCGTGTCGTCAGCGAACGCGCGATGGCGGCGGCGCGCGACGCGCTGGAAGCGGCAACGACGGGGCTGCGCGAACTCGAAGAACAGCGCATGCGCGTCGAGCACGGGCTCGAACCGCAGCGCGAACGCATCGGCGAGCTCAAGCTGAAGGAGCAGGCAGCGAGCCTCAACTACGAACAACAGGCGGCGCAACTGAGCGAGGTCGGCGCCGACGAGGCGAGTCTCGCCAACGACCTGGCCGGCGCCAAGCCGGGACCGCTGCAGGGTTCGATCACCAGTCTGCAGCGCTCGATCGAGGCGCTCGGCGCGGTCAACCTCGCCGCGCTCGAAGAACTCGAATCGGCGCGCGAGCGCAAGGGCTTCCTCGACGCGCAGTCGGAAGACCTGACGCAGGCGATGGAGACGCTGGAAAACGCGATCCGCCGCATCGACCGCGAGACGCGCGATCTGCTGCAATCGACCTACGATGCCGTCAACAAGAGCTTCGGCGAACTGTTCCCGATCCTCTTTGGCGGTGGCGAAGCCCGGCTGATCATGACCGGCGAGGAAATTCTCGACGCCGGCGTGCAGGTCATGGCGCAGCCGCCGGGCAAGAAAAATTCAACGATTCACCTGCTTTCCGGCGGCGAAAAGGCACTGACCGCGATTGCCCTGGTCTTTTCCATGTTCCAGCTCAACCCCGCGCCCTTCTGTCTGCTCGACGAAGTGGATGCGCCGCTGGACGATACCAACACCGAACGTTTTTGCGCGATGGTGCGCCGCATGTCGACCAATACGCAGTTCCTCTTCATCAGCCACAACAAGATCGCCATGGAAATGGCCGAACAGTTGGTCGGTGTGACGATGCAGGAATCGGGGGTTTCGCGTATCGTCGAAGTCGACATGGAAGAAGCGCTGCGCATGCGTGAACAGATCGTATAGGACTGAACATGACTGAATTGCAGATGGGTTTGCTCGGCCTGGGCGCGACCGCCGTGGTCGGCGTCTTCGCCTACAACAAGTGGCAGGAATACCGGCACCGCAAGCTGGCGGAGAAGGTACTGGACGTGCATCACGCCGATGTGCTGCTGGAAGAGGCGGTGCGCGAGCGCCCTGTCGCAGGTCCGGCCGCATCCGACGCTGACCTGTTCGGGACGGCCGCAGCATCGCCGTCGGCAGAGCGGGAAACGCCGCCGTTTGACGGCGAACCCGTCCTCCACCACGACCGCATCGAACCGGTGCTGCGTTTCGAGACGGAACCGGCGGAGGAAAGCGTCGATCCGGCTGCTGACGTAATCGACGCAATCGACGACATCGCGCCGCCGAAAATCCCGAAGGAGCCGGAGCACGACCCCGAATCGCTCCCCGAGCCGGTTCCGGCTTTAGCACCGGAGGCCACCAGGGTTCAAGCCGACGCGCACCGCGAGGTCGGCGATGTGCCTGAACCTACCCATCTGCTGTCGCCTCAGGTCGACTTCATCGCCGCATTCGAGGTTGTGGAACCCGCAGCGTCGTACCAGATTCTCGAATCGCAGGCCAACGTGCTGGCGCGCATCCGCAAGCCGGTGCATTGGCTGGGTTTCAATGAAACGACGCGCGAGTGGGACGTGATCGTTGACGACGGGCAGAGCGCGTATCGGCGCATTCGTGTCGGCCTGCAACTCGTCGATCGTCAAGGGCCGGCGAGCGATGGAGAGTTGTCGGTCTTCGCCGTCGCCATGCAGGATCTGGCCGAAGAAATGATGGCTATCGCCAGTCTGCCGGCGCGACCGGCGGCGTTGCAGATGGCCGCGGAACTTGACGCCTTCTGCGCCAGCGTCGATATCCAGATCGGCATCAACGTCATCAGCCAGGGGCAGGTGTTCGCCGGGACCAAGCTGCGCGCGCTGGCCGAAGCCGCCGGCATGGTGATCGACGCCGAACGGCGCTTCGTGCGTTGCGATGAGGACGGCAACGTACTCTACGTGCTGCTCAATCAGGAGAATCTCGGCTTCTCGACGGAGTCGATGAAGACGATGACGACGCACGGGCTGACCTTCCTGCTCGACGTGCCGCGCGTCGCGCACGGCGAGCGCGTGTTCAACCAGATGGTCGAGCTGGCCAGGCGCTTCGCGGACGTCCTGCGCGGCAGCCTGGTCGACGACAATCGTCGGCCGTTGTCCGAAGGCGCGCTCGAACCGATCCGCAAGCAGGTCGCACAGTTCCAGTCGACGATGGCGGCGCACGGCCTGCCGGCCGGCGGTTCGTTGGCGCGGCGGCTGTTTTCCTGATCCGGGGCATTCGAATGCATCCCCGCGAGCGCGCTAGTGAACTGCGCGCAGAGATCGAGAAACACAATCACCAGTACTACGTTCTCGATGCGCCGCTGATTTCGGACGCCGAATATGATCAGCTGTTTCGCGAGCTGCAGGCGCTCGAAACCGCGCACCCCGAACTGCGGACGCCCGATTCGCCGACGCGGCGCGTTGGCGGGCAGCCGCTCGATATGTTCAAACCGGTGCGCCATGTCGTGCCAATGCTGTCGATCCGCACAGAGACCGACGTCGAAGCGAGCGGTGCCTATGCCTTCGATGCACGCGTTCGCAAGGAATTGAAGCTCGCGGAAAGCGACCCGCCGGTCGAGTATGCGGCCGAACTCAAGTTCGACGGTCTGGCGATCAACCTGCGCTACGAGAACGGCGTGCTGGTCTGCGCGGCGACCCGCGGCGACGGCGAAACTGGCGAGGACGTGACGGCGAACGTGCGCACGATCGGCCAGATTCCGCTGCGCCTGCGTGCGGATAATCCGCCGGAAGTTCTGGAAGTGCGTGGCGAGATCTACATGAAGCGCGCCGACTTCGAGCGCTTCAACGCCAGGGCACTGGCGGCGGGCGAGAAAACGCTGGTCAACCCGCGTAACGGCGCGGCCGGCAGCATTCGGCAGCTGGACCCGCGCATCGCCGCGAGCCGGCCGTTGTCGTTCTTCGCTTACGGGCTCGGCGAGGTCCGGGGCTGGCTGGCGCCACCGACGCATGGTGCGGTGCTCGACGCGTTGGCGGCGTTCGGTCTGCCCGTGTGTGCCGAGCGCGCCGTGCTCTGCGGGCCGCAGGCGCTCGCCGATTTCCACGAGCGCATGGGCAATCGGCGGGCGGAATTGCCGTTCGACATCGACGGCGTCGTCTACAAGGTCAATTCGCTCGAGTTGCAGGCGGTCCTCGGCTTCGTTTCGCGCGAACCGCGCTGGGCCGTCGCGCACAAGTACCCGGCCGAAGAGGCAAGCACCGAAGTGCTCGGCATCGACATTCAGGTCGGTCGCACCGGCGCACTGACGCCGGTCGCGCGTCTGGCGCCCGTCTTCGTCGGCGGCGTGACGGTGACCAACGCCACGCTGCACAACGAGGACGAGGTGCGGCGCAAGGATGTTCATATCGGCGATACGGTCGTCGTGCGCCGCGCCGGCGACGTGATTCCGGAAGTCGTGCGCGTCGTGCCGGAGAAACGTCCGATCCTGGCGCCCGAGTTCATCATGCCGGCGACTTGCCCGGTCTGTGGCTCGCACGTGGTCAAGGCCGAAGACGAAGCCGTTGCGCGTTGCAGTGGCGGGCTCTACTGCCCGGCGCAACGCAAGCAGGCGCTGATCCATTTTGCTTCGCGGCGCGCGATGGATGTCGAAGGGCTGGGCGACAAACTCGTCGAACAACTCGTCGATGCCGGCATCGTGCGCACGCCGGCCGATCTCTACAACATGGGCCTGATGGCGCTGGTCAACCTGGACCGGATGGCCGAGAAATCGGCGACCAACCTGCTCGCGGCCATCGAGAAGAGCAAGCAGACGACGCTGGCCAGGTTCATCTACGCCCTCGGTATCCGCAACGTCGGCGAGACGACGGCCAAGGATCTGGCACGCCATTTCGGCAGCCTCGATCGCCTGATCGCCGCCAGTGACGACGAATGGCTCCAGGTCAATGATGTCGGCCCGGTGGTCGTCCAGTGTTTGCGCCAGTTTCTTTCCGAGTCGCACAACGTCGAAGTCATCGAGCAACTGCGTGCGGCAGGCGTCACCTGGGGCGAAGGTGAACCGCAGGTGACGACAGCCGGGAGGCTTGCCGGCAAGATATTCGTGCTCACCGGGACATTGCCAACGCTTTCGCGCGAAGAAGCGAAGGCGCTGATCGAGGCGGTCGGCGGCAAGGTCAGCGGCTCGGTATCGAAGAAGACTGATTATGTGGTTGCCGGCGAGGAAGCGGGCTCCAAGCTCGAAAAGGCGCAGGCGCTAGGTGTGACCGTGATCGATGAGGCACAATTGCGAGCCCTGCTGGGCGAACAATAAACAGAGAGGAGGGGCATCGAATGAAAAAAGTCAGAAAAGCAGTCTTCCCGGTCGCGGGGCTCGGTACGCGATTTCTCCCGGCGACGAAGGCCAGTCCGAAGGAAATGATGCCGATCGTCGACAAGCCGCTGATCCAGTATGCCGTCGAAGAAGCCGCGGCGGCGGGGATCACCGACATGGTTTTCGTGACGGGCCGCACCAAGCGCTCGATCGAGGACCACTTCGACAAGGCTTACGAACTCGAAACCGAACTCGCGCTCAAGCACAAAACCGAGATGCTCGAAACCGTGCGCTCGCTCCTGCCCAAAAACATCAACTGCATCTACATCCGCCAGCCGGAAGCGCTCGGCCTCGGACACGCCGTCCTGTGTGCCAAGCCGGTGATCGGCGACGAACCCTTCGCCATCCTGCTCGCCGACGACCTGCTCGATGCCGAGCCGCCGGTGATGAAGCAGATGACCGACGTCTTCGACGAACATCAGTGCTCGGTGATCGGCGTGCTCGACGTGCCGCGTGCGGAGACGCGCAGCTACGGCATCGTCAAGTCGTCATACGTCAGCGAGCGTCTCGAACGTTTCGAAGGCGTCGTCGAGAAACCGAAGCCCGAGGAAGCGCCATCGACGCTGGCCGTCGTCGGGCGCTACATCCTCACGCCGCGCATCTTCCATCACCTGGAGAACGTCAAGCCGGGCTCCGGCGGCGAAATCCAGCTGACCGACGGCATGGCTGCCCTGCTTGCCGAAGAGCAGGTCCTCGCCTACCGCTACCTCGGCAAACGCTACGACTGCGGTTCCAAGCTGGGCTACCTCGAAGCGACCGTTGATTTTGGTCGGCGCCACCCGGAAGTCGGCGCCGATTTCTCGAATTACTTGAAAACCCTGGAACACGCATGACTGATATACAAGAAATCAAGGACATCCTGGCTTCGGCCGATGTCATCCATACCGAAGAAGAAGTCGCCGCGGCGGTCAGCCGTGTCGCGCGCGAAATCACCGAGAAGCTGGGCGAAACCAACCCGCTGCTCCTCGTCGTGATGAGCGGCGGCGTGCCGTTTGCCGGCCACCTGATGACGCAACTGCACTTCCCGCTTGAGTTCGACTATCTGCATGTAACGCGCTACGGCCAGGAAACCTCCGGCGGCGCGCTTTCCTGGCGTGCTGCGCCGTGGACGCCGGTCAAGGGGCGCACCGTCATCATCCTCGACGACATTCTCGACGAAGGATTGACCCTGGCGGCCATCGTCGAGCGCATGAAGGAGCTCGGCGCGCGTGCGTGCTATACCGCCGTGGCGACCGACAAGCTCAACGGCAAGAACAAGCCGCTCAAGGCCGACTTCGTTGCACTGACCGTACCGGATCGTTTCGTATTCGGCTACGGCATGGATGTGCGCGGCGCCTTCCGCAATCTCCCGGCCATCTACGCCATGAAGGAGGAGTGACATGCTCGCGGTGATCGGTGGTAGCGGTCTTGGTCAGCTCGCCAACCTCAACGTCTCGCATCGGGAAGTGCTGCGCACGCCCTACGGCGAGCCGTCCGGTGCGGTGACCTTTGGCCAGATCTGCGGTCGCGAAGTCGCGTTTCTGGCGCGCCACGGTTACGGCCACACGATCCCGCCGCACGAAGTCAATTACCAGGCCAACATCTGGGCGCTCTGCAACCGCGGTGTCACACGCATCGTCTCGGTGGCCTCGGTCGGTTGTATCCGTGCCGATCTGAAACCTGGCGATGTCGTGATTCCGCATCAGATCATCGACTATACGTGGGGCCGCAAGTCGACCTTCCACGAAGGACCGGACAAATCTGTCACGCACATCGATTTCACCGAACCCTACGATGAGCCGCTGCGCCGGAAACTGATCGCTGCGGCCAGGCTTGCCGGAATTGTCGTCTGCGATAACGCGGTCTATGCCACGACGCAGGGCCCGCGCCTGGAAACGGCGGCGGAAATCAATCGTCTCGAACGCGACGGCGCAGACGTCGTGGGGATGACCGGGATGCCCGAGGCCTCTCTGGCGCGCGAATTGGGTGTTCCCTATGCCGCGATCAGCGTTGTCGCCAATTACGCGGCCGGACGCGCCGATAGCCGCAATGGAATCAGCTTTGACGCGATTCAAGGCGCTTTGCCCGAGTCAATGGAACACGTGCGCCGCATCATCGAAACTGTGGTCGGTCATGGCGATCCGGCCAGTTCTTAAGATGGGCGATCCTCGCCTGTGGCAGCAGGCGAGGGCGGTCGATGCATTTGACGCGCCGCAGTTGCACGCGCTGATTGCCGACATGCAGGAGACGATGAGTCATCTCAATGGCGCGGGACTTGCTACACCGCAGATTGGCGTCGACTTGCGCGTCGTCATTTTCGGCATCGAAAGCAACCCGCGTTACCCGAATGCGGAAAGCGTGCCTTTCACGATCCTGATCAACCCGGTTCTGACGCCACTATCCGGGGAAATGGAAGACGGCTGGGAAGGCTGCCTGTCGGTACCCGGCTTGAGAGGCCTGGTGCCGCGCTGGCGACATCTGCGCTACACCGGTTTCGACCCTTACGGCGCGCCGATCGAGCGCGAGGTGGAAGGTTTCCACGCACGTGTCGTCCAGCACGAGTGCGATCACCTGGACGGGATTCTCTACCCGAGTCGAATCCGCGACTTCCGCAGCTTCGGCTTTACCGAAGAACTCTTCCCCGACGCAGCCTTCGCGCCGGACGATTGACGAGCATGCTCAACACTTCAGGCGGTCGATCAGCTCGGTTTCCAGCCTGATCCGATCGTTACTGTCGCCGAGGTCGCCGCCGCTGATCAGGAAAGTGTCCTCGACCCGCTCGCCGAGCGTGACGATCTTCGCCGTATGCAGGTTGGCGCCGTGCGCCGCGAGCGTCATGGCGACGGTGTACAGCAGGCCGGGTCGATCGGCGGCGCTGACCGAGAGCACGAAATACACGTCCTTTTCGTCGGCCTGGATCGTCACCGTCGGTTGAATCGGGAAGTGCTTCACCTGGCGCGATAGCCGTCCGCTCGCCGGCGCTTCGGGTGCCGCCTGACGCGTCAGACGGTCAGTCAGTTCGTGCTCGATGTAGGCGAGCATGTCCTTGTCCCGATCACGTCCGCTGACGTCAAGCAGCATGAAGCTGTCCAGCGCGTAGCCGTTGCGCGTCGTGTGAATCTTGGCGTCCATGATGTTGAAGCCGGCGCGGCTGAAAAAGCCGACCATGCGCGCGAACAGGTCGCGCTGATCGAGCGTGTAGGCCATGACTTCGATGCCGTCGCCGTGGATGTTGATGCGCGCCTTGACGATCGGTTTGTGGCTGTCGAGACGGTAGTGCAGGGCGCGGGCATGCCAGCAAATCTCTTCGGCGGAGTGGCGCAGAAAGTAAACCGTGTCAAGCTGGTTCCACAAGCGCTCGTGTGCGTTCTCGGGGATCGCAAAATAGCGCAGCAGGCGCAAGGACTCTTCCTGCCGTTCCTGGATGATGCCTTGTGTAACAGGCGCCTGGCCGCCCGACAGCAGCAATCGGCGCGTCTGCGTATAGAGCTGTTCGAGCAGCTGGCCTTTCCAGGTGTTCCAGACCTTCGGGCTGGTGCCGCGGATATCGGCCACGGTAAACAGGTACAACGCCGTCAGGTGACGTACATCCTTCACGATCACAGCGAAGTCGGCCAGAATGTCCGGGTCCGAGATGTCCTTCTTTTGCGCGACGTTCGACATGACGAGGTGCTGGCGAACGATCCAGACGATCAGCTCCGAGTCTTCCTCGTTCAGGCCATGACTTGTGCAGAACTCGAGTGCGTCGACAGCGCCAAGCTCCGAGTGTCCGCCGCCGCGTCCTTTGGCGATGTCGTGGAAGATCGCGGCGACGTAGAGCACCCACGCGCGATCGAAGTTGCTGATCAGCTGGCTGCAGAACGGATATTCGTGCCCGAACTCGGACTCCGAGAAGCGGCGCAGATTGCGCAGCACGCGCAGGATGTGCTGGTCGACCGTATAGGCGTGAAAGAGGTCGTGCTGCATCTGGCCGACGATCGCGCCAAAGTTCGGCAGGTAGAGTCCGAGGATGTCGAACTGGTTCATCCGCCGGAGTTCGTGCAGCACGCCGCGCGGCTGTTTGAACAATTCGACAAAACACGCCTTGTTTTCCGGGTCGTTGCGGAAAGCGTCGTCGATCAGCGGCCGTGCCCGCCACAGCGCGCGGATCGTGCGCGCGGTCATGCCTTTCAGCTCGGAATGCTGCTGCATGACGAGGAAGGCCTCGAGAATGGCGCCCGGCTTCTTGTTGAAGACCTCTTCATCCGTTACATCTAGCAGCTGGTGCGTGTTCTGGAAGCGTTCGTTGATCGCTTGCGGGATCTGATTGGCCGGCGGAAAGATCGCCGTGCCCATGTTCTGGAGCAGGATGGTGTTGAGCTGGGTGACCGACTTGGCCGTGCGGTAGTACTCCTGCATCAGCAGTTCGCTGGCGCGTCGGGTCGGCGAGTCGAAGAAACCGAGCTGTTCGGCGAGTGCCGTTTGATAGTCGAACAGGATGCGGTCCTCGCGCCGGCCGACGAGCAGGTGCAGATGCACGCGCAGGCGCTGCAGGAACAGTTCGCGTCGCTCGAGGCCGAGTCGCTCGCGCTCGGTGATGAAACCGTGCTGTTCGAGATCGCTCCAGCTGTTGCCGTATCCGGCCGCCTGGGCGATCCAGAGGATCGTCTGCAGGTCGCGTAGTCCGCCCGGGCTTTCCTTGCAGTTGGGCTCAAGGCTGTAGGGCGACTCTTCAAAACGGAGGTAACGCTCGTCCTGCTCGACGCGCTTTGAGTGAAAGAAGGCCAGCGGGTCGAGCTGCTGGCGGAAGCGCGTCTTGAAGTCCTCGAAGAGTGCTTCGTTGCCGGCAAGCCGCCGCGCTTCCACGAGCGCGGTCTGGACCGTCAGGTCGGCCGCGGCTTCCTCCAGACACTCGTTGACGGTGCGGACACTGTGACCGATCTCGAGCCCGATGTCCCAGAACAGGCCGACCAGCTGCTCAAGCTGCGCCTTGAGACCGGTGTCGGCAGATTTATCGAGCAAGAGCAGCAAGTCGATGTCGGATTTCGGCCACAACTCTCCGCGGCCGTAGCCGCCGACCGCCACGAGGGCGAGCGAAGCGGGGAAGTCGAGATCAGCCCACAAGTCGCCAAGGAGCGTATCCACCAGATGCCGGCGACCCAAGAGCAAGGCTGGGACGTCCCTAGTATCTGCATACTGCTGTTTAAGCGCCGTTTGCTCTACCTGCAGGCGGTTTCGGTAGCGCGCCAGCAGATCGCTACGGGCGCCGGAGGCGAGAATCATGGGTTCAGCTTGAGGAAATCGGGTGGGGTGCGCGCACCTTCGGATAGCGTCATCACTTCAAACCCGGCCTCGGTTACGAGTATCGTGTGCTCCCATTGCGCCGACAGGCTATGGTCCTTGGTGACGATCGTCCAGCCGTCGGCCAGTTCGCGGATCGCCGCCTTGCCGGCATTGATCATCGGCTCGATGGTAAAGATCATGTTCGCCTTCAACTCGAGGCCCGTACCCGGCTTGCCGTAGTGAACGACCTGCGGATCCTCGTGAAAGCGCGCGCCGATGCCGTGACCGCAAAATTCCCGCACCACGGAATAGCCCGACTTCTCTGCATGTTGCTGGATCGCATGGCCGATATCACCCAGTCGCGCACCAGGTTTGACCTGGGCGATGCCGATCCACAGGCATTCAAAGGTGACCTCGCAAAGCCGCTTCGCCTGTATTGACGCATCGCCCACGAGGAACATGCGGCTCGTGTCTCCGTGATAGCCGTCCTTGATCGTCGTGATGTCGATATTGACGATGTCGCCGCTCTTGAGTTGCTTGTCGCCGGGAACGCCGTGACAAACCTGATGATTGACCGAAGTGCAGATCGACTTCGGGTAGGGCTTGTAGCCGGACGGCGCGTAGTTGAGCGGTGCCGGGATGCATTGCTGGACGTTGACCATATAGTCGTGGCAAAGCCGGTCGATTTCGCCGGTCGTCACGCCGGGTTTGACGAAAGGCGTAATGTAGTCGAGCACCTCGGCCGCCAGTCGGCCGGCAACGCGCATTTTCTGGATTTCGTCGGGGGTTTTGAGTGTGATGCTCATCTGGTCGGCGGCGTACAGGCAATGGGAAAGCGGGCAGAATAAAGGAAGGAGGGTGCTTACGCAATTTGCCCGGCGGGTTGATGCGCAATCGTGGAACCTTCGGCCGAAACTGGAATTCCACGATCTGCGATGGTACAATCCGCCGGTTTTTTCGACCCTGATCGAAAAAACAGCGCACCAAACGGTTCGCGAGGCGATCCGCTATGGATCGTCAACTACGCACATTCGCCTGTTAAAGGGTGCCCGCCGTGGTTTTCGCTGAGTCACTCAGCAACCAGGTGGGCGTAATTGGGCGAATGGTGGTTTAACCCTGATATAAGGAACTAGTATGTCCACGACCATGCGTCAAATGCTGGAAGCCGGTGTCCATTTCGGCCATCAAACCCGCTTCTGGAACCCGAAAATGGCCCCGTTCATCTTCGGTGCTCGCAGCAAGATTCATATCGTCAACCTCGAGAAGACGCTTGCCAAATACAACGAAGCCATGGCTTTCGTTCGCAAGTTGTCGGCCAACAAGGGCAACATCCTGTTCGTTGGTACCAAGCGCCAGGCGCGTGAAATCATCGCGGAAGAGGCCCGTCGTGCCGACTCCGCATTCGTCGACCAGCGCTGGTTGGGTGGCATGCTGACCAACTTCAAGACGATCAAGCAATCGATCAAGCGTCTCAAGGACATGGAGACGATGGTTGAGGATGGTTCCCTCGAAAAGCTCGGCAAGAAGGAAGCGCTGATGACCCAGCGCGAACTGGCCAAGCTGGAGAAGTCCATCGGCGGTATCAAGGAAATGGGCGCGCTGCCGGACGCTTTGTTCGTGATCGACGTTGGCTACCACAAGATCGCCATTACCGAAGCCAACAAGCTTGGTATCCCGGTGATCGCCGTTGTTGATACGAACCACTCGCCTGAAGGCGTGGACTACATCATCCCGGGCAACGACGACTCTTCAAGCGCGATCCGTCTGTATGCCCGTGGCGTTGCCGACTCGATCCTTGAGGGCCGTAGCCAGTTCGTCGAGGAAATCGTCGCAGCAACTTCCAGCGACGAATTCGTCGAAGAGGCCGTCGAAGAGGCCGAATAACATTCCTGAGGACTGTTCCCGGGTCGTGCGCTGAAAGCACGCTACCGGGAGCTCTGTTTGAACTGTTCTAGCATGGAACGGCCGGGATTTCCGGCCGTATCCGCAAGTGGAGAAGAAAATGGCGGCAATTACCGCAAGCATGGTGGCAGAACTGCGCGCAAAGACCGATGCGCCGATGATGGAATGCAAGAAGGCCCTGACCGAAGCTGACGGCGATCTGGGCAAGGCGGAAGAAATTCTGCGTGTAAAGCTGGGTAACAAGGCAACCAAGGCCGCGACGCGTATTACCGCGGAAGGCGTCGTTGCCGTGAGCATTTCGGCCGACGGCAAGCTCGGTTCGATCATCGAAATTAACTGCGAAACCGACTTCGTCGCCAAGAATGACGAGTTCCTGGCTTTGACGAAGGGCTGCGCAGAACTCGTGGCCAGCAAGAACCCGGCCGACGTTGCCGCGCTGTCGTCGCTGCCGATGGGTGAAGGCACTGTCGAAACCACGCGTTCGGCGCTGGTTGGCAAGATCGGCGAAAACATGTCGGCGCGTCGTTTCGTTCGCGTCGAAGCCAAGGGCAAGCTCGTTTCGTACGTGCATGGCGGCGCGAAAGTCGGCGTTCTCGTTGACATCGTTGGCGGTGACGAGCAACTCGGCAAGGATATCGCGATGCACATCGCCGCCTCGAAGCCAAAGGCGCTCGACGCATCCGGTGTTTCCTCGGAACTGCTCGATACCGAACGTCGTATCGCCATTGAAAAGGCACGCGCCGACAATAAGCCGGAAGCGATGCTCGAGAAGATCGCCGAAGGTACGGTGCAGAAGTTCCTCAAGGAAGTCACGCTGCTGGCGCAAGTGTTCGTCAAGGCCGAAGACGGCAAGCAGACGATCGAGCAACTGCTCAAGGCCAAGGGTGCATCGGTTGCCGGTTTCACGCTGTACGTTGTTGGCGAGGGCTTGGAGAAGCGCTCGAACGACTTCGCCGCAGAAGTTGCTGCCCAGGCAGCGGCCGCCCAGAAATAAGCCTGTAGGTAATCGCCATGACCGAAGCCAGCCCGAACCCGAAATTCAAACGCATTCTTCTCAAACTGTCCGGCGAGGCCCTGATGGGGTCAGACGCTTACGGCATCAATCGCCAGACGATTTCCGAAATCGTCGGCGAGGTCAAGAGTGTCGTTGATCTAGGTGTTCAGGTTGGTGTCGTGATTGGCGGCGGCAACATCTTTCGTGGCGTAGCGCCGGCGGCAAATGGCATGGATCGTGCCCAGGCCGACTACATGGGCATGCTGGCCACGGTGATGAACGGCCTTGCGTTGCAGGATGCGATGCGCGTTGCCGGCATGGTTGCGCGTGTGCAATCGGCGCTGAACATCGAGCAGGTCGTCGAGCCGTACATTCGCGGACGGGCCATCCGTTACCTGGAGCAGGGACGGACGGTGATCTTTGCCGGCGGGACGGGTAATCCCTTCTTCACCACGGATACGGCGGCCGCATTGCGCGGAGCAGAAATCGGTGCCGAGATCGTGCTCAAGGCGACGAAGGTGGATGGGATCTATTCGGCTGATCCGAAGAAGGATCCCCAAGCTACTCGCTACGACAAGATCAGTTTCAACGAGGCGATTTCGAAGAGCCTCGCTGTGATGGACGCGACCGCGTTTGCGCTGTGCCGGGATCAGAAGTTGCCTATCAATGTATTCTCGATTTTCAAACCAGGCGCCCTGAAGCGCGTCGTCATGGGTGAAAGCGAAGGAACGCTGGTTTACTGCTGAGGGAAAACGTGATGACGATTGCTGATGTAAAAAGCACTACCGAGCACAAGATGCAGAAATCCGTCGAGGCGCTCAAGATCGATCTGGCGAAAGTTCGCACCGGGCGTGCGCATATCGGTCTCCTGGATCACGTGCAGGTCGATTACTACGGGTCGATGGTGCCGGTGAACACGGTCGCGAACGTGACGCTGCTCGACACCCGGACGCTGGGCGTTCAGCCCTGGGAAAAGAACATGGTTTCCAAGGTCGAGAAGGCGATTCGCGACTGTGACCTTGGCCTGAATCCGGCAGCGCAGGGTGACGTGATTCGCGTGCCGATGCCCGCGCTCACTGAAGAGCGCCGCCGTGACCTGATCAAGGTCGTCAAGCACGAATGTGAAAATGCGCGGGTTGCCATGCGCAATCTCCGTCGCGATGCAAACGCGACGTTGAAGGATCTGCTGAAGAACAAGGCGTGTTCGGAAGACGAGGAACGTCGCGCACAGGACGATATCCAGAAGCTCACCGACAAGTACGTCGCGGAAGTCGACAAGCAGTTTGCACAAAAAGAAGTCGAGTTGATGGCCATCTAAGGACGGCTTGCACGATACGCCCGATGGCAACCTTTACCAGCTCAACGCGTTGCGTACCCGACGCGACGGATGTCCCGCGGCACATCGCCATCATCATGGACGGCAATGGACGCTGGGCGAAGAAGCGTTTTCTGCCGCGAGTCGCCGGCCATAGGCGCGGTGTCGAAACGGTGCGCGACTCGGTCAAGTACTGCCTTGCGCGCGGTATCAAGCACCTGACGCTCTTCGCCTTCAGTTCGGAAAACTGGCGGCGTCCCGAGGAGGAGGTGACGCTGCTCATGCAGTTGTTCGTGCGTGCGCTGCAGCAGGAAGTCTCAAAACTGGACAAAAACGGCGTCCGCCTGCGGGTGGTCGGCGATTTGTCGCGTTTTGATCCAGAACTGCGATCGCTGATCTCGGCTTCCGAAGAGAAAACCCGCGAAAACGACAAGCTGATTCTGACGATAGCGGCGAACTATGGCGGTCGATGGGACATCATGCAGGCGGTCAATCGCATGGCCGCCGAGCGCGGTGAGAAGCATGCGGACTGGACTGAAGACGATCTGGCGCCTTTCCTGTCCATGAGTTACGCGCCCGAACCGGATCTCTTCATTCGTACCGGCGGTGAGGAGCGCGTCAGCAACTTTCTGCTGTGGCAACTTGCCTACTCGGAGTTCTACTTCACCGATACGCTCTGGCCGGAATTTGATTCGGCCGCTTTTGATGCGGCGATCGTCTCCTTTCAAACGCGCGAACGCCGCTTCGGGCGAACCAGCGAGCAATTGCTTGAGAAGAATGGCACCTCGAGCAACGCGGTTTCGCTGCCGGAATCGACGTTGATTCGATCCTCAAGCGCAATTCAAAATGCTTAAAACGCGGATTGTTACCGCGATTGTCCTGGTAAGTGCCTTCCTTCTGGCGCTTTTCTATTTGCCACCGATCGGTTGGCTGGCCGTTTCGACCCTGATTGCCGCGCTGGCCGCGTGGGAGTGGGGCGCACTGATCGGTTTGGGCAGGCAGGCTCGAGTCTTGTTGGGTCTCGCTGTCGTCGTGGTGGCGGTGCTCACGGCAGTCGCGAGCCCGGGGACAGTAGGTATCGCCGTGGAATCGGATTCTACGACCATCGCGCTCGGTCGGTGGTTCTACTATCCTTCGGCGGCATTCTGGATTCTGGTTGCGCCGATCTGGATGAAGTCACGATGGAAAGTTTACGGCTCGGCGCTTGGCGTCCTGGTCGGCGCCGTGGTCATCCTGCCGACCTGGCTAGCCTTGATTCAGATCAAGCTGGCGGGTGAACTCACGTTGCTGGCGATCATGGCCACCGTCTGGCTGGCTGATATTGCCGCGTACTTTTCGGGGCGCACGTTCGGCCGCCACAAGCTTGCACCAGCAATAAGCCCTGGAAAGACGTGGGAAGGAGCCATTGGTGGCGTGTTGGCAGTCGTCGTCTATGGATTCTTGTTTTTGTCGGTCCTGCCGAAGGAACTCGCCGGGAGTCCGGGCTTGTTATGCATGCTCTTGGTTACTTTTGCGGCATTCAGCATCGTCGGTGACTTGTTTGAGTCCCTGCTGAAGCGTCAAGCCGGACTGAAGGACAGCAGCGGAATTCTTCCCGGGCACGGGGGCGTACTCGATCGCATCGACAGTCTGACTTCGACCTTGCCGATGGCCGCGATCGCCTTGCATTACTTCTCTCTTTGACAGTTGCTCGCGTATGCAGAAGCTGACGATTCTCGGTTCGACCGGTTCCATTGGCGTGAGTACGCTCGACGTCATCCGGCGGCATCCTGACAGGTATGCCGTTGTTGCGTTGTGCGGACACAGCCAGATCGATCGGTTGTTCGCGCAATGCATCGAGTTCATGCCGGCGTTCGCCGTGGTTCGCGACGAAGCCCTTGCCAGCGAGTTGTCGAATCGTTTGCGCGCCGCCAGGAGCCTTACGCGTGTCGAATTCGGGCCACAAGCTTTGGTCAAGATGGCCGGATTGCCGGAGGTCGACACCGTCATGGCGGCGATTGTCGGTGCGGCTGGATTGCCTTCGACTCTCGCAGCGGCGATCGCCGGAAAGCGAGTCCTGCTGGCGAACAAGGAGGCGCTCGTCATGGCTGGCCCCGTTTTCATGCGGGCGGTCAAGGAGCATGGCGCCGTGTTGCTGCCAATCGACAGCGAACACAACGCGATCTTTCAGTCTTTGCCTCGCGACTACGCTGGTGACATGCAGGGCTGCGGGGTAAGAAATCTGCTGCTGACGGCTTCGGGCGGGCCGTTCCGTACTACGCCTCTGTCGGACCTTGAGCACGTCACGCCGGACCAGGCTTGTGCGCACCCCAAGTGGGCCATGGGGCGAAAGATCTCTGTCGACTCCGCGACAATGATGAACAAGGGACTCGAAATGATCGAAGCCCACTGGTTGTTCAACGTTCCGCCCGAGAAGATACAGGTCGTCATTCATCCGCAAAGCGTCGTGCATTCGCTGGTGCAGTATGTGGACGGCTCGGTTATTGCGGAACTCGGCAATCCCGACATGCGGACGCCGATTGCTCATGCGTTGGCGTATCCGGAACGGGTCGACGCCGGCGTTGCGCCGCTCGATCTGTTCGAAGTGTCGACGCTGCAATTCGAGCGGCCATGTCTGGATCGGTTCCCGTGTTTGCGCTTGGCCTTCAAAGCGCTGCAAGAAGGCGAGAGCGCGCCAACCATCCTGAACGCGGCGAACGAAATCGCCGTTCAGTTGTTCCTCGACGGGCTCATCGGCTATCTGACCATTCCGCGCGTGATCGAAGAGGTGATGGGGCGTTGTCGGTTGCGTACGCTGAAATCTCTCGACGATGTCCTGGCTGCCGACACGGATGCGCGTGTCGTCGCCCGACAAGTCGTTAGCGAACTCGGGCGCACATGAACGACTTTCTATTCTACTTGGCGGCGTTTGTTCTGGTGCTGGGGGTGTTGATTGTCGTGCATGAATTCGGACACTACCTTGTCGCGCGCATTGCAGGCGTCAAGGTGTTGCGATTCTCGGTTGGATTCGGGCGTGCACTTTGGTCGAGGCGGTTTGGACATGACCAGACGGAGTTCTCGATCGGTGCTTTCCCCATTGGCGGCTACGTCAAAATGCTCGATGAGCGCGAAGGGCGTGTCGCCCCCAACGAACTGCATCGCAGCTTCAACCGCAAGAACGTCTGGCGACGCATGGCGATCGTGGCTGCCGGCCCGATGGCCAACCTGTTGCTGGCCGTCGTCCTGTTCTGGACGCTTTTCGTCAGCGGCACGGACGAACCTAAACCCGTCCTCGGAAAGCCGTTCGTTGGCAGTCCGGCCGAACTTGCCGGCATCCAAAATGGCGAACAGGTTCTGAAACTGGCGGGGGAGCCGATCAGAACATGGCAGGAAATGCGCTGGTCCCTGTTGCGCCGCGCGGTCGATCAGGACGCCGTTGAGTTCGAGGTTATCAACGAGCGCAATGAGGTTGCGATCCGCCGCCTGGACGTGAAGGCCGCCAAGGTTGACGGATGGCAAGGGGATGCTCTGGAGAAACTTGGCCTCACCGTATTCCGCCCGAGAATACCGCCGGTCATCGGATCCGTCATTCCGGGCAGCCCGGCTGAAGCATCGGGCTTGCGTGAAGGCGACGTGATTGCGCGAATCGCGGACACGGTCGTTACAAGCTGGACGGATGTCGTGCGGCGCGTTCGGGAGTCGCCTGAAGTTTCAATTTCCCTTCTGGTCGAGCGTAATGGCGAGAGGCTGTCCGTGACGGTCACGCCAGAACGAACGTTCGAGAGAGGGATTGTCTTTGGTCGGATAGGCGCTTCCGTCGATGAGAGTGGTGTGGATCTTGACGCCTTGCTCGTGCGTGTCAGCTACGGTCCTGTCGTTTCGCTTCAGAAGGCCGTGAGCGAGACGTGGGACAAGTCGGTGTTCAGTCTGCGAATGATCGGCAAGATGATCACCGGTGACATCTCGCTTCGAAACATCAGCGGCCCGGTTACGATCGCAGACTACGCTGGACAGTCAGCCAAGCTCGGCCTCGACTACTACCTGAAGTTCCTGGCGCTGGTCAGCATCAGTCTGGCCGTTCTGAACCTGCTCCCGGTGCCGATTCTGGATGGGGGGCATTTGCTGTATTATGTTCTCGAAATCATCAGGCGAAAGCCGCTTTCAGATCGCGCCATGGAGATCGGCCAACAGGTCGGTATGGCGCTGATGCTCATGCTGATGGCTCTTGCCTTCTACAATGATCTCAATCGATTGATTTCCGGCTGAAACTATGAAGAAAAAACTGCTTGCGGGCGTGATCGCCACGCTCGTTGCTGCCAGCGCATCCGCATTTGAACCCTTTACAGTCAAGGATATTCGTGTAGACGGAATTCAGCGAACCGAAGCCGGAACGGTGTTCAGCTATCTTCCGATCAAGGTCGGTGACACCATGACCGACGAAAAGGCGGCTCAGGCAATCAAGGCGCTTTTCGCGACCGGTTTCTTCAAGGACGTTCGCATTGAAATCGATGGCGGTGTCGTCGTCGTCGCTGTCGAGGAGCGCCCCGCGATTGCGCAGATCGACTTTGTCGGCCTCAAGGAGTTCGACAAGGAGCAACTGACGAAAGGCTTGAAGGAGGCGGGTTTTGCCATTTCCCGATCGTTCGATCGCAGTATGCTTGAACGCGCGGAACAAGAACTGAAGCGTCAGTACCTGACGCGCGGCAAGTACGGTGTTGCCATCACTACCACAGTGACACCCCTTGAGCGCAATCGCGTATCGGTCAATTTCAATATCGATGAAGGCGTTGCGGCAAAAATCAAGCAAATCAACATCGTCGGAAACCAGTCGTATGATGAAGACGATCTACTTGAGAATTTCCAGCTACAGACGCCCAATTGGGTCAGCTGGTATACGAAGAACGATCAGTACTCAAAGCAGAAGTTGTCGGCCGACCTTGAGACTTTACGCTCTTTCTACCTCAATCGCGGCTTCCTCGAATTCAACGTTGAATCTACCCAAGTTTCGATTAGCCCTGATAAGAAAGACATATACATCGCCATCAACATCTCCGAAGGCGAACGCTATCTGGTGTCCTCGATCAAGCTCGCAGGTGATCTGATTTTGCCGGAAGAAGAGTTCCGTTCGGCGATGAAGATCAAGCCGGGTGACGTGTTTTCCCGAGAGAACCTGAATGAGAGCACCAAGGCGATAAGCGAGAAGCTCTCAGCAAGCGGATACGCGTTTGCGAACGTAAATGCCGCGCCGGAACTGAATAAAGAAAAGCGTCAAGTGGCTTTCACCGTTTTTGTCGATCCTGGTCGTAGAACATACGTTAGGCGAATCAACATCGCCGGTAACACCAAGACGCGCGACGAGGTGATTCGGCAAGAAATGCGGCAGATGGAAGGTGGCTGGTACGATGACGAGAGAGTCAAACTGTCTCGCCAGCGGATCGACAAGACGGACTACTTCAGCGAGGTCAACATCGAGACGCCGCCGGTACCCGGTACGACCGACCAAGTCGATGTCAATGTCGCGGTGACCGAGAAATCGACGGGCTCGGTCTCGGTCGGTGCTGGTTATTCGCAGTCTGAAGGGGTGATCCTTTCCGGTGCAATTTCGCAGTCAAATATTTTCGGTAGTGGCAAGTACGTTTCGCTGCAGGTCGGAACGGGCAAGATCAACCGGGCAATTGGAATCGGCTACACCAACCCCTATTTCACCGTAGACGGGGTTAGCCAAGGGTTCGACCTATATCACAAACGGGTCGATCCGCAGGACCTGGGGTACGTTTACACGACAGAATCCACTGGTGGCGGTATACGCTTCGGGATTCCAATTTCCGAAAAGCAGTCGGTCAGCTTCGGTGCAGCTATCGACTATACGACAGTCGAAATTGATCCGGATAACCCAGATAACGAGACTGATACGCCTGTTCAATACCTGAATTTCAGTCGGGATTTCTGTAATAGTCAGAATTCCTGCGGAAATTTGTCGGTTCCACTTACTGCTGGCTGGAAATACGATACCAAGGACAGTGCAATTAACCCGACCCGTGGTGCCTACCAGAGTCTTTCGTTTGAGGTCAGTCCCGCTGGAGATATCAAGTACTACAAGGCTACTTACCAGCATCAACGCTTTTTCCCGGTGACTAAGAACTGGACTTTGATGCTGAACGGTGAGTTGGGCTATGCCAAAGGGCTTGGCGGGCAGGCAATGCCCTTCTACAAGAACTTCTATGCTGGCGGCCCCGGATCAGTTCGCGGTTATGAGGCATCTAGTTTAGGTCCTTATCAAGTAACCAGTGATGGTGAGGATATCGTGCATCTCGGCGGAACGAAACGTGTTATTTTCAATGCCGAATTGTCCGTGCCCGTGCCGGGTTTCGGTGCCGACAAGTCGCTCAAGTTCGGGCCGTTCTTTGATGCTGGCCAAGTCTTTGGCGACTCGGGAGGCAAAGTCAAAGACGGCGGTTCAATTCGCATGTCAGCGGGTTTGGCGGCAACCTGGATTTCACCGCTTGGTCCTTTCAAATTCAGCCTGGCACAACCGTTGAATGACGAGAATGATGATAAACTTCAGCGCTTCCAGTTCCAGATGGGACAGACTTTTTGATCAGGAGAAATAGCTTGAACACAAAAATTGCCACGTTATTGGCCGCACTGATGGTGTCGCTGCCAGTGTCCTTTGCGTCGGCATCTGAGACAACGAGAATCGGTTACGTCAATATCCAGCGTATCTTTCGTGATGCACCCGCCGCGGCGAAGGCAGCCAAGAGAATCGAGGCAGAATTCTCCAAACGGGATCAGGATCTAAAGGCGATGGCCAAGCAGATTCAAGGGCTTCAAGAGTCTCTTGAGAAGAATGCTGTGACGATGTCGGAATCTGAGCGTCGAGCCAAGGAGAAGGATCTCAATGAACAATCGCGCGAGTTTCAGCGCAAACAACGCGAGTTTCGCGAGGATTTGAACCTCCGGCAAAACGAAGAAAATGCGGCGATCATCGACAAGGCCAACAAGGCAATCAGGCAACTTGCCGACAGCGAAAAGTACGATCTGATCGTGCAGGATGCGGTTGTAGTCAGTCCTCGCCTCGATATTACGGATAGAATCATCAAAGCCTTGGCCGAGTCTTCAGGTAAAGCGGAAGACCTGCCCGCTGGAAACGGCAAATAGTTGGCGTGGTGTCAGGCAAGAAGGAGTTTCGGTTAGAAGAAATCGTCTCTCGCCTTGGAGGCGCTCTGGAGGGAGACGGTTCGGTCGTGGTTACGCAGGTCGCGACATTGGCTTCGGCCGGGGCAGGGCAGATTGCGTTTCTTGCCAATTCGAAGTACCGAGGACTGCTTCGGTCGTGCGGTGCGAGCGCCGTTATTGTGCATCCGCAGTTTTCTGCGGAAACGACTCTTCCTCGTATCCTTCACCCGAATCCCTACGCTTACTACGCTCGCGTTACAGCGCTACTTAACCCCGCTGAAGAGGCCAGTAGCGGGGTTAGTTCAACTGCAGTGGTGAAGAGCAAGATTCCCGCATCGGCAAGGATTCTGGAAAATGTTGTCGTCGGGAGAGGTGTTTCGATCGGCGAAAACGTCACGCTGTTACCCGGGTGCGTTATCGGTGACGGGGCAGTGATCGGCGACGGTTCGGTGCTTTACCCCAATGTGGTGATCTATCCGGAATGCATCATCGGCAAGCGGGCCATCATCCATGCCGGAGCGGTCATTGGAAGTGATGGCTTCGGCTTCGCAAAAGATGGCGACGACTGGGTCAAGATTCCGCAGATCGGCCGAGTCGTGATTGGTGACGACGTCGAAATCGGTGCCAATACCTCAATCGATCGTGGCGCCCTGGATGACACCGTGATCGGCAATTGCGTCAAGCTCGACAATCAGATCCAGATTGCGCACAACGTAACTGTTGGTGACTATTCGGCGATGGCGGGTTGTGTCGGCGTTGCGGGCAGTACGAAGATCGGGCGCCGTTGCACCGTCGGTGGGGCCGGCATGATTGTCGGGCACCTCGAGATTGCCGATGATGTCCATATCTCGGCAGGCACGATGGTTACCAAGAGTTTACGCAAGCCGGGTCAATACACTAGCATCTTCCCGCTCGAAGCGCACGATGAGTGGCTACAGAACGCCGCCCAGATAAGGCGACTGGCAAAGTTGTCGGAACGCGTGGCCGAGCTTGAGAAGAAGCTTGAACTTATGGAGAAAGTACGTTGATTTCAATGGATATTCATCAAGTCTTGGAACACTTGCCGCACCGTTATCCTTTTCTGTTGGTCGATCGTGTTCTTGAATGCGAACCCGGAAAGTCGATTCACGCGTACAAGAATGTGACGATCAATGAACCATTCTTCGTTGGACACTTTCCGCACCATCCGGTGATGCCGGGGGTGCTCATCATGGAAGCGCTCGCGCAGGCAGCGGGGATTCTGTCGTTCAAGACAATGGAAGTGATGCCTGATGAGAACTCGGTCTTCTACTTCGTTGGAATCGACAACGCACGCTTCAAGAAGCCGGTAACGGCGGGGGATCAACTTCACCTGCACGTGAAAATCCTTCGCCAGATGCGCGGGATATGGAAATACAAGGTGGAGGCGCGCGTTGACGGAGAAGTCGTCGCCGAGGCCGAACTAATGTGCGCGAAGCGTGATGTGAACTGACACGAAGATCACAAATCCAAGCCTGAGTAGAGAGATGATCCATCCAAGCGCAATAATCCATCCCGAAGCAAGACTCGGCGCCAATGTGGCCGTCGGACCATACTCGATCATTGGCGAGCACGTCGAGATTGGTGATAACACCCGGATCGGGCCGCACGTCGTCATCTCGGGGCATACCCGAATTGGGCGCGACAACAACATCTTTCAGTTTTGCTCAATCGGTGAGATTCCCCAGGACAAGAAATACGCTGGCGAACCAACCCGCCTGGAGATTGGTGACAGGAACACGATTCGCGAGTTCTGTACATTCAATCTGGGTACGATTCAGGACGGCGGCGTAACGCGTGTGGGTGATGACAACTGGATCATGGCGTACGTGCACATCGCGCACGATTGCCGGGTTGGAAACCGGACCACTTTTGCCAACAACGCGCAATTGGCGGGTCATGTCCATATTGATGACTGGGCCATCCTGGGTGGATACACGGGCGTTCATCAGTTTTGCCGAATTGGTGCGCATACGATGACGGCGGTTGGTACGGTGGTGTTGCAGGACGTGCCGCCCTATGTAATGGCTGCGGGTAACACCGCAACACCATTCGGCATCAATGCGGAAGGGCTGAAGCGTCGGGGGTTTTCAGCTGATGCGCTGCTGGCGTTAAAGCGTGCCTACCGTACGCTCTATAAGTCAGGCTTGATGCTCGAAGAGGCTCGTGCGAAGCTCGAAGACGAGGCCAAATTGCACCCTGAGGTTCAGCCGATTCTCGATTTTCTCGCGGTTTCCAAGCGCGGCATTATCCGATGATACCTGGAGTGGTTCGCATCGCCATTGTGGCGGGCGAAGCGTCGGGCGATCTCCTGGCGAGTCATTTGATCGAAGCGCTGAGGGCACGATTGCCGAATGCACAGTTTTTCGGCATTGGCGGACCAAAGATGGTCGCGCGTGGTTTCGATTCGTGGTTTCCCCTTGAAAGCCTGGCGGTTCGCGGGTACATAGAGGTACTCAAACACTATCGCGAGATATCGGGAATACGCAGCGAGTTGAAGCGTCGCTTGCTTGCGAATCCGCCGGACGTGTTCATTGGTGTTGACGCGCCTGACTTCAATCTGGCGCTGGAGAAGTCGCTCAAGCGACGAGGTATTGCAACGGTTCATTATGTCGGTCCATCGATTTGGGCATGGCGAGGAAAGCGAATTCACAAGATCGGCGCGGCTGTCTCCAGAATCCTCGCCTTGTTCCCGTTTGAGCCGGCTCTCTACGAAAAGCAAGGCATTCCTGTGACCTACGTGGGTCACCCCTTGGCGGACATGTTGCCGGTCGATGACGGACGAAACGAAGCGCGGCAACTTCTCGGGTTGGCTGATCAACAGGCGGTCTTCGCCTTGTTGCCAGGAAGCCGGCAATCTGAATTGCAGTACATGGCGGAGACTTTCATTGAAACGGCGCGTGCGATTCATAAGCGTCTTCCGGATGCGCTGTTTCTTGTACCTCTGGCGACTCGCGAAACACGGTTGTTGTTCGAAACGGCTTTGTACCGTTGCGATGCGCGCGAGTTACCTATCCGCATGTTATTCGGGCACGCACACGATGCCATGAAGGCGTCTGATGCCGTTCTGGTGGCAAGCGGTACCGCAACCTTGGAGGCTGCACTGTTGAAGCGGCCGATGGCCATTGCGTACAAGATGGCTTCGTTCTCATACCGTCTGATGCGGCGGATGGGGTACTTGCCTTATGTGGGACTTCCCAACATCCTTGCAGGGAAATTCGTCGTTCCTGAGTTCATACAGGACGACGCAACGCCAGAGAATATGGCGCAGGCGCTGTTGAACTTCTATTCGGACAAGAGAACTTGTGCGCTTATCGCAGACGAGTTCCTCGACATTCATCTGCAATTGAAGCAAAACACCGCGGAGAAGGCGGCCAGGGCGGTCATCGATAGTCTGCCTCAATCAGGGCGCAATGATGTCTTTGCTCCGGCTTGACGGTCTCGTTTGCGGTGTTGACGAAGCAGGTCGTGGGCCGCTGGCTGGACCCGTGGTGGCCGCCGCTGTTATCCTCGATCCGAACAAGCCGATTAACGGCCTGAACGACTCCAAGAAGCTGTCGGCCAAGCGCCGCGATCAGCTGAGGGAGGAAATCTGTGCCAAAGCACTGGCCTGGGCCGTCGCAGAAGCCTCTGTCGAGGAGATTGACGCGATCAACATCCTTTACGCCAGCATGCTGGCGATGCAGCGTGCGGTCGACGCTCTGGCCATCAGACCTGGCCGCGCCTTGATTGATGGAAACAGGTGCCCGAAGCTTGCCTGCGAAGTCGAGGCGATCGTAGGCGGCGACGGAAAGATCGAGGCGATCGCTGCGGCCTCAATCCTGGCCAAGACGACTCGTGATGCGGGGATGTCGGATTTGCACAAATGCTATCCGCAGTATGGCTTTGATCGTCACATGGGCTACCCGACTGCCTTGCATTTGCGGGCGTTACGGGAGCACGGGCCCAGCCCGGTCCATCGTCGGAGTTTTTCCCCGGTTGCGCAACTGGTGTTGTTATGAGACAGATCGTCTCGCGTGACAACGCGCACTTCAAGTCACTCAAGCGGCTTTGTCAGAGCGGGCGGGAGCGTCAAAAAACGGGTCGGATCGTGCTTGATGGAATCCACCTCATCGAGAGCTACATCGAACGCTTCGGTTCGCTTGAAGAAATCGTCGTCAGCGAGAGCGGAAAGGCGCGTCCCGAGATTTCGCATTTCCTTGCGGCCGATGTCGCGGATTCCTCCGTTACCGTGCTGCAAGACACTTTGTTCGACGAACTCGCTTCAGTCGAGACACCGAGTGGAATTATTGCCGTTGGCGAGCAACCGCGCGGTCCGCAGGGGTTGGACCAGCAGGCAGATGCGGTCTTGTTGGACGGCATTCAAGATCCGGGAAATCTGGGCTCCATTCTCAGAAGTGCCGCCGCCGCCGGGTTTCGGCAAATCCTGCTTTCCGCTGACTGCGCTCACGCCTGGTCGCCCAAGGTGCTTCGTTCGGCCATGGGCGCACATTTCGAGTTGGCTATTCATGAGCGGTGTGACCTGACCGCGTTTCTCTTCGGTTTCCGGGGTCCATCGGTGGCGACAGAATTGAAGGCGCCGGACTCGCTTTACTCAATACGCTTGAATCAGCCGGTTGCCTGGGTTTTTGGTAACGAAGGGCAGGGCATCAGATCGCACGTTGCTTCGGCCGTACGGGCAAGAGTTGTTATCCCCATGCCGGGCAAGATCGAATCGCTGAATGTCGCCGCGGCCGCGGCGATTTGTCTTTTCGAGACCGTGCGGCAGCGCCTCGGCTGACCCTATTCCCCGATCTTGACGCGCATCAGCCGTTGCTTTTCGCGGTTCCAGTCGCGTTCCTTTTCCGCTTCGCGCTTGTCGTGCTGCTTCTTGCCCTTTGCCAGACCAATTTCGACCTTGATTCGCCCTTTCTGATAGTGCAAATCGAGCGGCATCAGCGTGTATCCAGCGCGTTCAACCAAACCGATCAACTTGCTGATTTGCTTGGCGTGCAGCAGAAGCTTGCGCGTTCTGGTCGGGTCGGGATGGACGTGCGTTGAAGCCTCGGCAAGTGGCGTGATATGCATGCCAAAGATGAAGACCTCGCCGTCACGGATGACAACGTAGGATTCCTTGATGTTGGCGCGCCCGGACCTGATGGCCTTGACCTCCCAGCCGAGCAGGGACACGCCCGCCTCGAACTTTTCTTCGATGAAATAATCGTGAAAGGCTTTCTTGTTGGTGATGATGCTCATGCCGCTTGTTCCGGGAGTAGTGGTGCGAGGATGCTAGAATTTCGATTCTACAGGAATCGAGAGATACGGCTGAACATGGCCATCGTTGAGAAATCAGTACTGATCGCGCATTCGGCGCAACAGATGTTCGATCTGATCGATGCGGTCGAGGATTATCCAGCGTTCCTTCCGTGGTGCGAGCGAACGTGCGTCGATTTTCGCGACGAGAAAAGAACCGTTGCGACGTTACATATCAGCTACCTGAGCGTCAAATCGCACTTCACGACCGAAAACGACAAGCACGCACCAGCGATCATGCGGCTTCACTTGGTTGACGGGCCGTTTCGCCGGCTCGAAGGTGAATGGAAGTTCAAGCCCCTGACGGAAAGCGCCTGCAAGATCGAGTTCAAGCTCGCGTATGAGTTCTCCAGCAAGATGTTCGAAAAGGTCATCGGCCCGGTATTCGGACAAATCGCGAATACCTTTGTTGAGGCGTTTGTAAGGCGGGCAGACAAAATCTACGGAGTTGCAAGTGCCTGAATCAATTAGTGTCGAAGTGATATTTCCCGTCGCTCATAAGCAAGAGATCTTTTCGCTCAATGTTCCTGTAGGCACGACGGTGCGGCAGGCGATTGAAGCGAGCGGCATTCTGCGCAAGCATCCGGAAATCGATCTTGCCAAGAACAAGCTGGGTATCTTTGCGAAATTGACCAAGCCCGACGCGCCCTTGCGTGACCGGGATCGTGTAGAGATCTACCGCCCGCTGATTGCGGATCCGAAAGCGGTTCGCAAGCAACGCGCAGCCGAAGGCAAGGTGATGAAGAAAGGCGCAGGCGAACAGGAGGGCGAGTAAAGGCGCCCGGTTAGAGAGCGTCGATCAGTTGGCGCAGTTCGACTGGATCGACTGGCGCGTGGAGGCAATTTCCTGTTCCCGCTGCGCATCTTCCATGAAGTAACGCTCACCTTTGTCGTCGCGCATTGAAACTCGCTCGCCTGATTCGAGCGTCTGCAGATAACGCCGCGCCGATTCGCAGTTCTTTGCGCGCTCGTTCGATGCGGCCTGCTCCTTCGCGGCCTTTTCCGAGTTGTCCTGTGCTTCCTTTTGCCGCTTTCGCATATCCAGTTCGCGGTCTGCCAGCGTTTTTTGATTCGACGTGGCAGCGGGAGTCGCTGAATCAATCTTCTTCGCCGCCGTGTTGGCGCCAACCGGGGGCTTGTCGGAAATGATCGTCTTTCCGCCTTCGTCCTTCCATTGGTAAATCTGTGCATTTGCCGACATCGCGACAGAAAATGCGGCCAGCGCTAGAGCAAGGCGTTTCATGGTCATCCTGAAAGGGGGGGTGTCCGCGGTATAATACTTATTTGTGACCCCGGATCATAGGCCATGCGTTTAATTCAAAGGGCGCTTACGTTTGACGACGTACTCCTCGTTCCATCGCACTCCTCAGTTCTTCCGCGTGATGTCAGCCTCAAGACGCGTTTGACGCGCAATATCTCACTCAACATGCCGCTGGTATCGGCGGCCATGGACACGGTTACCGAGAGTCGCCTGGCGATTGCACTTGCCCAGGAAGGCGGTATCGGTATTGTGCATAAGAACCTCAGCCCGAAACTTCAGGCTTCCGAGGTCGCCAAGGTCAAGCGTTTCGAGTCCGGAATCCTGAAGGATCCAATTACCGTGCCGCCAACGATGACGGTACGCGAAGTGCTCGAACTCGGCCGTCTGCACAAAATTTCAGGTTTTCCTGTCGTCGAGGGAAGACTGGTGGTTGGTATCGTAACCAATCGTGACTTGCGCTTTGAAACGAACCTGGATCAACCCGTACGCGACATCATGACCCCGCGCGAGCGACTGGTGACAGTCCGGGAGGGAGCGACGGTCGAAGAGGGCAAGGCACTGATTCACAAACACCGACTGGAGCGTGTTCTGGTCGTGAATGATGCCTTTGAACTGCGCGGTCTGATCACCGTCAAGGACATCATCAAAACCACCGAACACCCGCTCGCCAGCAAGGATGCATCGGGAAGACTGCGCGTTGGAGCCGCGATCGGTGTCGGCGCAGGCACGGAAGAGCGTGCTTCGCTGCTCGCCGAAGCCGGGGTTGACGTAATTGTCGTGGATACGGCTCACGGTCACTCGCAAGGGGTGCTGGATCGGGTTCTCTGGGTGAAGAAGCAGTTTCCGCAAGTTGAGGTCATCGGAGGAAACATCGCGACGGCGGATGCAGCGCGTGCCCTCCTGGATCACGGTGCAGACGGCGTGAAGGTCGGCATCGGACCGGGGTCGATATGCACGACGCGGATTGTTGCGGGCGTTGGCGTACCTCAGATCACAGCGATCCAGATGGTCTCGGATGCAATCCGGGGCAGTGGTGTTCCGATGATTGCCGACGGCGGAATTCGCTATTCAGGCGATATCTGCAAGGCAATTGCGGCTGGTGGCGATGCGGTCATGCTCGGCGGATTGTTTGCGGGGACCGAGGAAGCGCCGGGCGAAGTCGAGCTTTTCCAGGGGCGTTCGTACAAGTCCTATCGTGGCATGGGGTCCATCGGCGCCATGGCGGCCGGTGCGGCGGATCGTTACTTTCAGGATAGCGCATCGAACGTCGACAAATTGGTACCGGAAGGTATCGAGGGACGCGTCGCGTACAAAGGATCGGTATTGGCCGTGATTCACCAGCTCATGGGAGGTCTGCGTTCCTCGATGGGTTACCTCGGGTGCGCAACGATCGCAGAAATGCACGAGCGAGCTGCTTTCGTCGAGATCACCTCGGCGGGGGTCCGCGAATCGCATGTGCATGACGTTCAGATCACCAAGGAAGCCCCCAACTATCACGTTGATTGATCGCTGTTCGCAATCATGCTCCCGAGGGGCGGCTCAAGCAGCCGCCCTTGTTCTTTCCAAGGCTTGAAAATGGCACATCAGAAAATTCTCATCCTCGATTTCGGCTCGCAGGTATCCCAACTTATCGCTCGGCGAGTGCGTGAGCAGCAGGTCTATTGCGAACTTCATCCCTTCGATGTGACTGAAGAGTTTGTTCGTGAATTCAATCCGCAGGGAATCATTCTCTCGGGGGGGCCGAACTCGGTATACGAGGCTGAGGAGTGGCGCGCGCCGCAAGTAGTGTTCGAACTCGGCGTTCCCGTTCTCGGCATTTGCTACGGCATGCAAACCATGGCACAGCAACTCGGCGGTGCAGTCGAGAGTTCGGGCAAGCGGGAGTTTGGCTACGCAGAGATTCGTGCCCGCGGGCACTCCAAGCTTTTTGACGGAGTTCAGGATCGCAGCAACGATGCCGGCCATGGGCTGCTCGACGTGTGGATGAGTCACGGTGACAAGGTCACCGCGCTGCCGGACGGATTCGAAATCATCGCCAGCAGTGATTCCTGCCCGATCGCCGGCATGGCGGATGAATCACGCGGTTTCTACGCAGTCCAGTTCCACCCGGAAGTCACGCACACCATCAAGGGTAAGGAAATGTTCGCCCGCTTCGTGCATGACATTTGCGGCTGCGGCCATGATTGGAACATGCCGGATTATGTGAACGAGGCTATCGAGAAGGTTCGAGCGCAAGTCGGTAACGAGGAAGTCATTCTCGGTTTGTCGGGCGGAGTCGATTCGTCGGTGGTCGCCGCGTTGCTGCATCGGGCGATCGGTGATCAACTGACCTGTGTCTTTGTTGATAACGGATTGCTCCGGCTGAACGAGGCGGAGCAGGTCATGCAGACGTTTGCGCGCAACCTAGGCGTCAAAGTCATTCATGTGGACGCATCAGAGCAGTTCCTTGGGCATCTCAAAGGCGTCTCTGATCCTGAGGCGAAGCGCAAGATCATCGGACGCGAGTTCGTCGAGGTGTTTCAACTCGAATCGAAGAAACTGTCAAACGCGAAATGGCTCGCCCAAGGGACGATCTATCCGGATGTGATTGAATCGGCCGGAAGCAAGACTAAGAAAGCGCACACCATCAAGAGCCATCACAACGTCGGTGGTTTGCCGGAGACGCTGAATCTCAAGCTCCTCGAACCGCTACGCGAACTGTTCAAGGACGAAGTGCGCGAACTCGGCATCGCGCTCGGCCTGCCACACGAGATGGTCTATCGTCATCCATTCCCTGGGCCAGGTCTCGGGGTGCGCATCCTTGGCGAGGTCAAGAAGGAGTACGCCGATTTGCTGCGCCGTGCCGATGCCATCTTCATCGACGAACTGCGCGCAGCGGACTGGTACGACAAAACAAGTCAGGCGTTTGCAGTATTCCTCCCGGTCAAGTCCGTCGGTGTAATGGGCGACGGCCGCACTTACGAATATGTTGTTGCTTTGCGTGCTGTACAAACCCAGGATTTTATGACAGCACACTGGGCCGAACTGCCGCACAGTTTGCTCGGCAAGGTGTCGAACCGGATCATTAACGAAGTGCGTGGAATCAACCGGGTGGTTTACGACATTTCCGGAAAGCCGCCGGCAACAATCGAGTGGGAATGATTTAATGTCTCGTACTGTCTGGCATTGAACAGTAAGAAAACCACGTAAGCCCGCGTCACAGCGGGCTTTTTTGTTGTTTGCGTCTGGTAACACCATGCACGACGATGCACCGGCAAGGAGTTATTTTCAATGGTACTTCCAGTGGTATTATTTCCAGACGCCCGGAAATTCTGACCGATACCATTCATTGACGATGCAGAAAATCATGGTATCGAAATTGTGAAACTCTAGGCGTGGTGCGGGTTTGCGGCGGTTTTCATGGATTGCAAAATCATGGTATCGCAAGCCTTCTCCGATACCATGACCGAACGACCGAACGACCGAAGCAAAGGAGAGAGCCATGCTTTCCGATACCAAGCTGCGCAACTTGAAAGCGCAGGACAAGATGTACAAGGTGGCCGACCGCGACGGCCTCTATGTAGCAGTCACCAAGGCTGGCGGTATTTCGTTCCGCTACAACTGTTAACGGCGCTTTAAATCCGTAGAAATATGGCGTCGACGGCGGGGGGGCACAACCGAACGTATTTTCGAAGGGTTTAGAAAGCGCCCGCGGGGCTCCCGGCGGGATGATCGCGAAGCGATCAGAC
>NZ_JAGOIT010000136.1:5341-7196 GCF_017995515.1 Propionivibrio sp. | reverse complement strand
AGCGCCGTGGCGATGGCCTTGCCCATGGCGATGGCGGGGAAGATGACCCCGATCGCGATGGCCGCGACCGCCGCGATGGTCGAAACGAGTACGAACGTGTTCATGTCATTCATCCTTAAAAAACCTCACCGCAAAGGCGCAAAGGCGCAGAGATCGCAAAGTAAACGACGTATTGATCGCACTTCATCATTCACCCTGAAGGGCTGTGCGACAAACACGAACTGCTCGCGTAGCGCTTTGCTTTTCTTTGCGAACCTTTGCATCTTTGCGCCTTTGCGGTGAAAAACTGGGCTCTTGAGGTTCACTTGTCTTCTCCTCCGTTATCCGGTTGATGAGGATGGTTCGTAACCTGCGACTGCATGCCGCTGGCGATGTAGATCAGGGCCAGCGTGCCGAAGATGTAGGCCTGCACGAGCGCTTCGAGCACGTGCAGCATCATCACCGGCACGGGAATCAGCAGCCCGGCGACGAGCAACATGAGCATCGCAGCCATCTCCAGGCTCATGATGTTGCCGAACAGCCGGACGGCCAGCGCCAGCGTGCGCGAGAACTCGCCGAGCAGGTGGAAGGGCAGCAGGATGGGGTTGGGCGACAGGTAGTGCTGAAGGTAGGCGCGCAGCCCGGCGCTGCGGATGCCGAACCAGTGCACCGACAGGAAGACGACGATGGCCAGCGCGGCGGTCGTGGACAAGTCGCCGGTCGGCGCGTGCAGCCCGGGAATCAGCCCGGTGAGGTTGGCGACGGCGACGAACAGCCAGAGCGTGCCGACGAACGGGGCGAGCAGCACCGCCCGTTCCGGCGCCACCGCGGCGATGCCCGACTGCACCGACTGCACCGCGCCTTCGAGCGCCGTCTGCCACAGGCCCGGTTGTTCGATGACCAGACGGCGCGTCGCCAGCCAGCTGCCGAGGCCGAGAAGCGCGAGGATGCCCCAGCTGGTCACCACCGTCCGCGTGATGCCGAAGGGGCCGATGTAGAAGAGGATGCCCAGCGATTCCATCACCAGTACTTCCGCACGAAGACGATGACGTTGAAGATGCCCAGCGCCAGGCCGAGGAGGATGAGATTGATTGACCAGCGTGTCGAATACCCCTCGTTCAGGCCGTCGAGCCACTCCCCGAGGTAGGCGCCGCCGATCAGCGGCACGAGGAAGAGGACCGACAGCGTGCCGAGAAAGACCGTCTGGCCGAGCAGCGACCGGCGCTCCTTCTCCGCCGCCTTCAACCTTGCCGCGTCGCGCCCGACACCGTTGCGCCACTCCTGATCGTTCATTCTGAAAACCTCACCGCAAAGGCGCAAAGGCGCAGAGATCGCGAAGGAAACAACGCGCTGACGCCACCTGATTTGTTCTCCCGACTGGTCGTTGCAGGCAGCACATGCAGAAAAAGCAGCTCGCACAGCGTTCGGTTTCTCTTTGCGTCCCTTCGCGCCTTTGCGCCTTTGCGTTGAAAAATCGAGCTCTTTGAGGACATCACAGACTCCGGTTGAGTTGATGCAAGCGCCGAAGCAGCTCCTGCTCGAGTTGCCGGATGTTGTCCTTGACGGCCTTGAGCGCGTGTTCTTCCTCGGTGAGCTTGCCGACCAGCAGACCCGAAATCCGGCCGTAATCGTCGTCTACCAGGTAGCGCCGCGTATTGAGGCAGAGCGCGTTGTGCTCGAACGACAGGACGGCGCCCGGGCAGGCGATGAATTTCCAGGGGCCGTCGGCGACGCGAAAGCGCGCCAGGCCAAAACTCAGGATGGTCATGAAGCCGGCGCGCCCCGGGAGGATGCCAAAGCTGCCGCTGGCGTCCTGGCCGACGAAGCTGGTCACCGCCTCGATGCGCTCGTAGCGGATCGCGCTTTGCAGGTGCAG
>NZ_JAGOIT010000136.1:0-5241 GCF_017995515.1 Propionivibrio sp. | reverse complement strand
CCGATGACGCTCCGGCTCATGGCGACGCTGCTCGAAATCAGCGGATCGACCGCCGGGTAGATCCCCTTGGCCGCCTGCTTGCGCGACAGGATGATCGTCGTATCGAGATGCGCGAGGATGGCGCTCACCGCCGGGTCGGTCATGTCGTCGGCCGGCACATAGACCGCCTCGACCGCGGTGATGCTGCCGGTCTTCGTCGAGATGATGCGTTCCTGCAATTCGGCCACCTCGGAAAGCAGCGTCGGCTGGTAGCCGACCGTCGCCGGCATCCGGCCGAGCAGGCCCGACAATTCGCTGCCGGCCTGGACGAAGCGAAACGCGTTGTCCATCAGGAAGAGCACGTCCTTAGCGACGTTGTCGCGCAGGTATTCAGCGTAGGTCAGCGCTGCCAGGCCGATACGGAAGCGCACGCCCGGCGACTCGTCCATCTGCCCGAAGACCATCAGCGTCCGCGGCATCACGCCGGCGCCCTGCATGTCGTGCCAGAGCTCGTGCCCCTCGCGAATCCGCTCGCCGACGCCGGCAAAGACCGAGACGCCCTGGTGCAGCTGGACGATCGCATTCATGAATTCCATGATCAGCACGGTCTTGCCGACGCCGGCGCCGCCGAACAGCCCGGTCTTGCCGCCGCGCACGAAGGGGCACAGGAGATCGATGACCTTGATTCCGGTCGGGAGGATATCACCGGCGGCGGTCGCCTCCGACAGCGGCGCCGGCGGCGCGACGATGGGCCAAGCGGCATCGGCCAGCAACGGCTCGCCGCCGTCGAGCGAACGCCCGAACATGTCGAGCAGGCGCCCCAGGCAATCCGGCGCGACCGGCACGCGCAGCCCGCCGCCGCTGTCGAAAACCGGCATCTGCCGTTTCAACCCGGTGGTCCGATGGAGCGCGATGGCCCGCACGCGCTGCTCGTCGAGGTGGCGATGCACCTCGAAGGTGTAGCGCTCGCCGTCGAGCATGACGTAGATCGATCGGTGCAGCGGCGGAATGCGCGTACAGAGCACGTCAATGACCGGCCCCTGCACTTCCTGGATGACGCCGAGCGGAATCGCGTCAGCTTCGGGACTTGGCGACGAGTTGTCCGGTGACAGATCAACAGGCACAGGATGGTTCATCCTGAAAACCTCACCGCAAAGGCGCGAAGGCGCAAAGATCGCAAAGGAAACAACAGGTGGGTCGTACTTGACCATTTACCCTGCAGGTGGCGATGGAAGACAGGTGCTGTTCGCGTAGCGCTTTGATTTTCTTTGCGAACCTTCGCGATCTTTGCGCCTTTGCGGTGAAGAACTGAGTTTTTCAGGTTCATCCCAGCCTCGCGCAAGCGGTGGCTACTTGAATCGGTTGGCGACGACGACTCCGACCGTCTCGAGGCCTTCGACCACCGGCGGCGGCAGCGTCGGGACGCCATCGAACCCGGTCAGCGCCAGCTGGCCGTCCGGCGACGCGGCGAACCACAGGCTGCCGCCGTGCTCGTCGCCGAGCTGGTCGTCCTCGAAGAAGCCGTAGCACGCCTCGCTATCGACCTTGATCGAATAGGCGCCGGCATGGGTCGACCGGTCGAACCGATAGAACTTCTCGAGCGGAATTTCGACCATGCGGCCCGACTGGTGCCGGGACACTTCGCCGTGCGCTTTCGCCGCGGCGCGGCGGATATCCTCGATTTTCAACGTCTCCTCAAGGCTCGGCAGATGGCTGCCGATCACCCTCAGCAGCGTCTCGGTCGCCTTCAGCAACTCGTCGCGTTGTTCGGTCAGTTGCCGGATGGTCTTGAGACAGTCCGCGTGCACGTCCTGGTTGTTACGGATGTTGCTCTCTCCACTCATGTTTTCTCTCCTCCGCACGGAACGGTTCGGCAGGTGCTTGAACGCCACTTTCAGCATAGACCGCTACCGGCAAAAGGCGAATCCACGCCGCTGCCATTTATCCTGAAAACCTCACCGCAAAGGCGCGAAGGCGCAAAGATCGCAAAGGAAACAACAGGTGGGTCGTACTTGACCCTTCACCCTGCGGGTGGCGATGGAAGACAGGTGCTGTTCGCGTAGCGCTTTGCTTTTCTTTGCGAACCTTCGCGATCTTTGCGCCTTTGCGGTGAAGAACCGAGTTTTTCAGGTTTATTGATCCGGCGCGGTAATGTTTGAAGTCCGCTCGCCCTGAGCTTGTCGAAGGGGGACGGGCTTCGACAGGCTCAGCCCGAACGGGAGTTGAGACTTCTTCGTGCCGGATCGATCGTTGCTGCGTTATTGGAAAGTCATCCCCGGGCGCTCTACTATCCAGTTTGAAGAAGGAATGATCTTGCCGCCGGTTCCGGCCTCCGCTGGACCCGCAGGAGAAACATCATGTGTCTGGCAGTCCCCATGCAAATCAAGCACGTTGACGGACTCGACGCGCGCTGCACCGTCAAGGGGGTCGAGCGCGAGGTCAGCCTGTACATGCTGCAGGACGAACTGCCCTCGATCGGCGACTGGGTGCTCGTCCACGTCGGCTATGCCTTGCAGACGATCAGCGCCGACGACGCCCGGGAGAGCTGGGATCTGCTCGATCAACTGACCGTGGAGACACCCGGCCGTGCATGAACTCTCGCTGTGCATGGCCCTCGTCGACCAGTTGACCGAACTCGCCGCGCGTCATCAGGCGACGGCCGTCGCACGTATCGAGTTGCAGGTCGGCATGTTGTCCGGCGTCGAGCCGCTGCTGCTGGAGGACGCGTTTCCGATGGTCAGCGCCGGGTCGATCGCCGAGAAGGCCGCGCTCGCCATTACCGTCGTCGCGCCACGCATCCGCTGCCGGCGCTGCGGCCGCGAAGCCGAAGCCGCGCCGAACCGCCTGCTCTGCCCGTCCTGCTGCAGCTTCGACACGGAACTCCTGTGCGGGCAGGAGCTGATCCTGTCGCGTGTGGAGTTGGTGCGCGATACCGCTTTGAACTTCGCACCGGAGGAAAACCATGTGCACTGACTGCGGCTGCGGCCTTACCGACGGCAACCGGCACCTCGTCGCGCACGATCACGACCATGCGCATGGTCATGCGTATCGTCCGCGCCATGGTCGTCACGAAGACGGCGGCACCCTCAAGGCGCTGACGGAACACAACGACCGGCACGCGCGCGCCAATCGCGCCGCCTTCGACCGGCACCGCGTGCTGGTGATCAATCTCATGTCGTCGCCCGGCTCCGGCAAGACGTCCCTGCTCGAAGCGACGATCCGCGCCTTGCAAGGCACCCTGCGCATCGCCGTCATCGAAGGCGATCTGGAAACGGAGAACGACGCCGAGCGAATCCGCGCACTCGGCGTGCCGGCCGAGCAGATCACGACCGGCACGGCCTGCCACCTCGACGCGCACCTCGTCGAACACGCGCTGGCGCATCTCGATCTTGCCAGCCTGGACATTCTGTTCATCGAGAACGTGGGCAACCTGATCTGTCCCGCCAGTTTCGACCTCGGCCACCACCGCAACGTGATCCTGCTCTCCGTCACCGAGGGCGACGACAAGCCCGCGAAGTACCCGGTGATGTTCCGCGCGGCTGATCTGATGTTGCTCAGCAAGACCGACCTGCTGCCCTACCTCACCGACTTTTCGCCCGAAAATGCCGAAGTGGCATTGCGCAACCTGGCTTCTCTGGCCCCCATCCTGCACCTCTCGGCAAAGGACGGAACGGGGCTGGACGGCTGGATCGGGTGGCTGCGTGGCGCACGCGCGGAACACCGCCAGCGCCTCGACGCCGGCACGACGCTGTTGCCCGGCGAGCACGCGAAGGCGCACCGGACGCACAACGCCGCCGCCCCCGAAATCCGCATCGTGGCGCCGTCGCGCTAGCCGACCATGCACGACCGCGCCCGGCACTGGTTGCAAGAGATCGCCGCCCTGCCGCTGGCCGCGCGGGTACGCATCATGAACGTCTGCGGCGGCCACGAACGCGCGATCGCGCTGGCCGGCCTGCGTTCGCTGCTGCCGCCGGCGGTGCAACTGATCCCGGGGCCGGGCTGCCCGGTCTGCATCTGCCCGGAGGAAGACATCCGGCAGGCGATCGACTGGGCGCTTCATCACGAAGTCATCATCGCCAGCTTTGGCGACATGCTGCGCGTGCCGGTCAACCTGCCGCGCGGCGAGGTCAACTCACTGACTGTGGCCAAGGCCGCCGGCGCCGACGTGCGGGCGATCGCCGCGCCGACCGAGGCGATCCGCATCGCCTCCGAAAATCCGGCGCGCACCGTCGTCCTGCACGCGGTCGGCTTCGAGACCACGATGGCGCCGATCGCCGCGCTGATCGGCCAGGGCCTGCCCGCCAATCTGTTGATCCTGGCGAGCGGTCGCCGCACGTGGCCGGCCGTGGCCATGCTGCTCGATTCGCCCGACGCCGGCCTCGATGCCCTGATCGCACCAGGCCACGTGGCGACGGTGATGGGGCCGGAGGAGTGGACGTTCGTCCCCCAACATCACCGCCTCCCCGCCGCGATCGCCGGATTCACCGCCGACAGCCTGCTCGCGGCGATCCACTCCGCGCTTGTGCAGTCGCTGGAAGGCAAGCCGGCGCTGACCAATGGCTACGCCGCGGCGGTGAAGCCCGGCGGCAATGCGCGCGCGCGGCAACTGCTCGCGCAGGCATTCGACGTCGTCGATGCGCCGTGGCGCGGCATCGGTACGATCGCGCAGTCCGGCTACGCGCTCAAGCCGGAGCTTGCCGCCCACGACGCGCGCCGCCGCCTGCCCCCGGTCACACCACGGCTGCGCGGACCTGGCAACGACCTGCCGCCCGGCTGCGATTGCGCGCGCGTCGTCCTCGGCAAGATCAGCCCGCCGGCCTGCCGCCTGTACGGAACGGCGTGCCGGCCGGCGTCGCCGATCGGGCCGTGCATGGTGTCCGACGAAGGCGCCTGCCGCATCTGGTGGTCGGCCGGGCTGCACCAGCGTCCGCCAGCCAGGGCGACAAGTGCGGGGATACCGTCGTGAGCCCCATCTTCGACGGCGCGGTCGCCGCGATTTATGCAGGAGCCCGGCTCTACCGGGCGATTGGGCGCTCTCTTCAGCAGAAACGCCGACTTCATGTAGAAGCCCAGTTTCACTGGGCGATAACGGCATCTGATGACCAATCGCCGCATCGCGCAGAAAATCTGCGCTCCTACATGAGGTGGCGATGTCTGCGCGAGCGCAGATCGTTGGTTTTGACCGCAGCATCTACCTGTCCATTTCCCGCAGGGGACGGCATTTCTCGGGACGCGCATTAGATGCCGATCAGTGCTCAACAC
>NZ_JAGOIT010000056.1 GCF_017995515.1 Propionivibrio sp. | reverse complement strand
GGCCACCTCGGTCAGGTGATTGACGTAAGGCTCGCGTTCGCCGCCCTTGCGCCGCTGTGCCGAATGCGCCCAGGCGGCGAAATCGAGCGCGCGAACGATCTGCAAAACCTTTTTGGCCTTCATCCTGGATCTCCTGCTCCAACGGCAAGACACCGCTTCGATGCCGGGCGACGCCTGCTTGTCAACCATGATAGACCGATGCGGAGGAACTCTCCCGCCTTGCACGCATCGAATAGCTGTATATAATTACAGTATCAGAGGAAAGCGCCATGACCCCACGCATCATTTGCCCGCATTGCCATTGCCCGATCGACCGGCTGCTGCTCGAAGACGCCGCCAGCGGCCATGCCCATTACCTCGTCTGCCCGGAGTGCGACGATCCGATTGCCCTGGCCGCTACCACGCGACCGGCGGCCGCACCGCTCCCCGCATCGGCACCCGCCGAAAGCCTCATTCTGTGAATACGGCAAACGAACTGCCAGCCTACCTGTCCGGCCTCAACGACGCCCAGCGGGACGCGGCGACCTACGGCAGTCAGGCCGAGCAGTCCGGCGGTCCCTTGCTGGTCATCGCCGGCGCGGGAACGGGCAAGACCAACACGCTCGCCCATCGCGTCGCGCACCTGCTGGCCCAAGGCGCCGATCCCGATCGCCTGCTGCTGCTCACCTTCTCGCGCCGCGCCGCCGACGAGATGACGCGGCGCGTGCAGCGCATCGCCGCCAAGGTCTCACCGCGCCACGCCAAGCTGGTCAGCGGCGGCTTTCCCTGGGCCGGCACCTTCCACAGCGTAGGCGCGCGGCTCCTGCGCGAGTACGCCGGACGTATCGGCATCGACCCGGCCTTCACCATCCACGACCGTGAGGATTCGGCCGACCTGATGAACATCGTCCGCCACGAGCTCGGTTTTTCGAGCAAGGGCAAGCGCTTTCCGCTCAAGGGCACCTGCCTCGCAATCTACTCGGCGGCGGTCAACACGCAGGGCGAACTGGCGCAGGTGCTGCAAAGCACCTTCCCGTGGTGCGCCGAGTGGGAGAACGATCTCAAGGCGCTCTTCCTCGGCTACGTCGAAGCCAAGCAGGCGCAGCAGGTGCTCGACTACGACGACCTGCTCCTCTACTGGGCGCAGATGGTCGGCGAGCCCGACATCGCCGCCGAGGTCGGCGGACGTTTCAGCCACGTGCTGGTCGACGAGTACCAGGACACCAACCGCCTGCAATCGGCACTGCTGCTGGCCATGAAGCCCGACGGCGAAGGCCTGACGGTGGTCGGCGACGACGCGCAGTCGATCTATCGCTTCCGCGGCGCGACGGTGCGCAACATCCTCGACTTCCCCGCGCATTTCGAGCCGCCGGCGCGCATCGTCACGCTCGACCGCAACTACCGCTCGACGCAACCCCTCCTGGCCGCGGCCAACGAGGTCATCGCGCTCGCCAAGGAGCGCTACAGCAAGGAGCTGTGGAGCGAACGCGTCTCGGCGCAAAAGCCGCAGCTCATCTCGGTGCGCGACGAAGTCGACCAGGCCACCTACGTCACCGACCAGATCCTCGCCCGGCGCGAAGTCGGCACAAAGCTCAAGTCGCAGGCCGTGCTCTTCCGCTCGGCCTCGCACAGCGTGCGGCTCGAAATCGAACTGACGCGGCGCAATATCCCGTTCGTCAAGTTCGGCGGTCTCAAGTTTCTCGAAGCCCGCCACGTCAAGGACGTGCTCGCCATCCTGCGCTGGGCGCAGAACCCGCTCGACCGCGTCTCCGGCTTCCGCGCCATCCAGCTGCTGCCCGGCGTCGGCCCCAAGACGGCGAGCCGCATCCTGGAAAACCTGCAAGCCGCGCCGCCCGGTTGCGCGCTGCTCGCCGAACAGCCGGTGCCGGAGAGCGCACAACCGGCCTGGCTCGAATTCGTCGCACTGGTCGACAAGCTCGACGTCACAGGTAGTGGGCCAACGTCGTGGCCGACGTCCATGGAAAAGGTCGCGCAGTGGTACGAAACACAGATGGAACGCCTCTTCGACGACCACGAAGTCCGTCTCGCCGACATCCAGCAGCTGACCCGCATCGCCGCCACCTACCCGACGCAGGAGCGCTTCCTCACCGAACTGACGCTCGATCCGCCGGAAGCGACGAGCGACGAATCCGGCGCACCGCTGCTCGACGAGGACTACCTCATCCTGTCGACCATCCACTCGGCCAAGGGCCGCGAATGGTCGTCCGTCTCCATCCTCAACGTCGTCGACGGCTGCATCCCGTCCGATCTCGCCACCGGCAGCGAGGAAGAAATCGAGGAAGAGCGCCGCCTGCTCTACGTCGCCATGACGCGCGCCAAGGACCATCTCGAACTCATGGTGCCGCAGCGCTTCTACACCAGCGGCCAGTCGGGCACCGGCGACCGGCACGTCTACGCCAACCGCACGCGCTTCATCCCCAACCGGCTCGCCGCCCGCTTCGAGCAACGCAGCTGGCCGCCGGTCACGCTGCCCGGCCACACGCCTCAAGCGGCCGGCGAAGCACGCATCGACCTCGCGGCAAAAATGCGCGGGATGTGGAAATAGCCCCAGGCAACGCCTGCGACATGCACCCATGAGAAGCGCCACCGCACTCACCGCCACCGTATCGCTCGACGAGATCCTCTCGCGCCCCGACGTCTGGTGTGCCGACCGGCTCGCCACGGCGCCGATCCCGACCGTCGCCAGCGGCTTCGCCGAGCTCGACGCCGAATTGCCGGGCGGTGGCTGGCCGCGCGGCGCGCTCACCGAAATCCTCGTCGAGCGCGTCGGCATCGGCGAGTGTTCATTGCTGCTGCCGGCGCTCGCCCGGATGCGCGCCGAAAACCGCTGGCTCCTGCTGATCGCCCCGCCCTACCGCATCAACGCCCCGGCCTGGGCGAACGGCGGCGTCGACGTGTCGCGCCTCGTCGTCGTCGCGCCGAACCGCGCACAAGAGGCCCTGTGGGCCGCCGAACACGCGCTGGCGAGCGGCGTCTTCGGCGCGCTGCTCTACTGGAAAAGCGGCATCGACGCGCGCCAGGTGCGGCGCCTGCAAGTTGCCGCCGCCGGGCACGACACGCTCGCCTGCCTGCTCCGCCCGGCGCGCGAGCAGGCGGAGTCCTCGCCGGCCAGCCTGCGGCTTTCGCTCGCCGCCGGCGCGGAAGATACGCTCGACGTCCGCCTGCTCAAGCGACGCGGCCCGCCATGCAACCGGACGCTTCATCTCGCCGCCCCGCGACCGCTGCAACGGCCGTTGAAATGGCCCTTGAATTCGCATGAAGCCGATGAACCACGATTCCCGCAAGACATCCAAAGCGCCATCCCTCTGGCTCGCCCTGCATCTGCCCTGCCTTTCGCTCGAAGCCAACGCCCCGCTGCCGTCGCCTAGCGCGGTCGTCGACCATGGGCGCATCCTGTTGGGGGACGCAGCAGCGCGGCAGGCTGGCATCGAACCGGGGACCGGCATCTCGGCAGCACGCATGCTGGCGCCGGCGATCGCGCTGATCGCCCGCAGCCCGGCCCGCGAGGAAGCCGCGCTGCACACGCTCGCCTGCTGGGCCGGCTGCCTGACGCCGCGCATCAGCCTGACGCCGGACGCCCTGCTCCTCGAAGTCGGCGCCTGCCTGCGCCTGTTCGGCGGTCTGGCGCACATCGCCGAGGCCGCCATCGACGGCATCCGGGCGCAGGGATTCTCGGTCGATATCGCCGCCGCGCCCACGCCCCTGGGCGCGCACTGGCTCGCCCGGATGGGCACCGGCGCGCATTGCGCCGATCTCGCCCGCCTGCGCAAGCATCTTGAAGACCTGCCGCTCGCCGTCCTGCCCGACAAAGCCGCGACGCAGCTCGCCCGTTTTGGCGCACGCACGCTGGCCGACGTCCGCCGCTTGCCGAGCGCCGATCTCGGCCGGCGCATCGGCGCGGAAACCCTGCAGCGCATCGCACAGGCCTTCGGCGAACTCCCCGACCCGCGCGCCGACTTCGTCTTTCCCGAACGCTTCGCGCTGCCGCTGCAACTGCCCGCCGCCGTCGAGAACGCCAGCGCCCTCGTCTTCGCCGCACGGCGCCTCACCGCGGCATTGGCCGGCTGGCTCACGGCCCGGCAGTCCGGCGTGCGCGGCTTCACCCTGCGGTTGCTGCACCGCCAGTCGGAAACCCCGCTGCTCTTGCAATTTGCCGAGTTGACCGCTGACGGCGAGCGCTTCGAACGCATCCTGCGCGAAAAGCTCGACCGGCGGACGCTCGTCGCCCCGGTCGAGTCGATCCGGCTGGAAGCCGCCCAGGTCGAAGCACTCACCGGCCGCAACCACACCCTGTTCGCCGAAGCTGCTCGGGAAACGGCGGAAGGCATCGGCGCCCTGCTCGAACACTTCGCCGCCCGGCTCGGCGAACAGGCGGTCTATCGCCTCGCGCTCCAGGCCGACCATCGGCCCGAATGCGCAACCCGGCGAACCGCCGTGCTCGAAAACACGGCACCTACTCCTTCAACTTCGCCGCCGCGCCCGCTCTGGTTGCTCGAACAGCCCGAACCGCTGGCCGAAGTCGACGGCCGCCCGTATCGCCAGGGACCGCTCCAACTGCTGGCCGGCCCGGAGCGCATCGAGTCGGGCTGGTGGGACCGTGGCGAGACGACAGGAGAGGAGAACAGCGAAGCCGTCGGCGACATCCGCCGCGACTACTTCATCGCGCGCTCACCCGGCGCCAGCTGGCTGTGGATCTTCCGCGACGTACGCGCGCCCGGCGGGTGGTTCCTGCATGGGTATTTCTCGTGACCACCGCCCTCCCCAACTACGCCGAACTGCATTGCCTCTCCAACTTCAGCTTCCTGCGCGGCGCCTCACACGCTGAGGAGCTGGTCGCGCGCGCCGCCGAACTCGGCTACGCCGCGCTGGCGATCACCGACGAATGTTCGCTCGCCGGCATCGTGCGCGCCCACGTCGCCGCCAAGGAGGTCGGGCTCAAGCTCCTGGTCGGCAGCGAATTCCGGCTCGCCGACGGCCCGAAGCTGGTACTCATCGCGCGCAACCGCGACGGCTACGGCAACCTCGCCGCGCTGATCACGCTCGGCCGCCGGCGTGCCGGCAAGGGTGAATACCACCTGACGCGGAACGACCTGGCGAGCGGAGTCCCCGACTGTCTCGTCCTCTGGTTCGCCACGCAGGAGAGCTCCGACGACGAAGCGCGCAGCTTAGCCGCCACCTTCCCCGGCCGCCTGTGGATCGCCCACGAACGCCTGCTGCATCCGGACGACGACGAGCGCTTCGCCGTCCTGCGCCGCCTCGCCGCCACGCACCACCTGCCGCTGGTCGCTGCCGGCGACGTGCACATGCACGTGCGCAGCCGCCGGCCGCTGCAGGACCTGCTCACCGCACTGCGCCTCAAGACCTCGGTCGACCGCGCCGGCCACGCGCTCTTCCCCAACGGCGAACGCCATCTGCGCCCGCGCCTGCGCCTGGCCAACCTCTACCCGCCCGAGCTGCTCGCCGAGACCATGGTCATTGCGGCGCAGTGCCATTTTTCGCTCGACGAGTTGCGCTACGAATACCCCGAGGAAGTCGTCCCGCCCGGCCAGACGCCGAGCGCCTATCTCGCCGGCGAGGTCGAACGCGGCTTGCTCGTGCGCTACCCGGCCGGCGTGCCCGACAAGGTGCGGCAGCAGATCGAATACGAACTCGCGCTGATCGCCGAGCTGCGCTACGAAGCCTACTTCCTCACCGTCTACGACATCGTCACCTTCGCCCGCAGCCGCGAAATCCTCTGCCAGGGACGCGGTTCGGCCGCCAATTCGGCGGTGTGCTACGCGCTCGGCATCACCGAGGTCGACCCGGCGCAGTCGTCGCTGCTCTTCGAGCGCTTCATCTCCAAGGAACGCAACGAACCGCCCGACATCGACGTCGACTTCGAGCACCAGCGGCGCGAGGAAGTCATCCAGTACCTGTACGCCAAGTACGGGCGCGAACGCGCGGCGTTGGCCGCCACCGTCATCCGCTATCGCCGCCGCTCGGCGCTGCGCGACACCGGCCGGGCGCTCGGCATCGACCTCGACCGCATCAACGCGCTCACCGCCTCGCTCGCCTGGTGGGACCAGCGCGACCAGATGCCGGCGCGCTTTGCCGCCGTCGGCCTCGACCCGGCGAGTCCGCGCGTCGAGAAGTGGCTGATCCTCGCCGAGCAGCTGCGCGGTTTTCCGCGCCATCTCTCGCAGCACGTCGGCGGCTTCGTCATCAGCCGCGGCCGCCTCGACCGGCTGGTGCCGATCGAGAACGCGGCGATGGAAGCGCGCAGCATCATCCAGTGGGACAAGGACGACATCGATGCGTTGAAGCTGATGAAGGTCGACGTCCTCGCCCTTGGCATGCTCACCGCGATTCGCCGCGCGCTCGACGCCATCTCGCAACGCGACGGCCGTGTCTTCCGCATGCAGGACATCCCGCGCGAAGACCCGGCGACCTACGCCATGATCAGCCGCGCCGACACCATCGGCGTCTTCCAGATCGAATCGCGCGCGCAGATGGTCATGCTGCCGCGCCTGAAACCGAAGCGTTTCTACGACCTCGTAATCGAAGTCGCCATCGTCCGCCCCGGCCCGATCCAGGGCGACATGGTGCATCCCTACCTGCGCCGGCGTCAGGGTGTCGAGCCGGTTTCCTACCCGTCGCCCGCCGTCGAAGGCGTCCTCCAGCGCACGCTCGGCGTGCCGATCTTCCAGGAACAGGTGATGCAGCTCGCCGTCGTCGCCGCCGGCTTCACGCCCGGCGAGGCCGACCACCTGCGCCGCTCGATGGCCGCCTGGAAGCGCAAGGGCGGCCTCGGCCATCTGCGCGAACGGCTGATCCAGGGCATGACCGAGCGTGGTTACGCGCTGGAATTCGCCGAAGCCATCTACCGGCAGATCGAAGGTTTTGGCGAATACGGCTTCCCCGAATCGCACGCCGCCAGCTTCGCCCTGCTCGCCTACCTCTCCGCCTGGCTCAAGCGCCACGAGCCCGCCGCCTTCCTCGTCGGCCTGCTCAACGCACAACCGATGGGTTTTTACTCGGGATCACAGCTGGTACAGGACGCCCGCCGCCACCGCGTTGAAGTACGGCCGCCCGACGTCCAGCACAGCGGCTGGGGAACGGCGCTCGATGCGTCCGACACCGCCACCGTGCGCCTCGGCCTGCACCGCATCCAGGGATTGAATTCAGAAGCCGGCCAGCGCGTCGCCGCTCAGCGCCCCTTTCGCGACGTTAGCGATCTCGCCCGCCGCGCCGACCTCACGCGCGACGACCTCGAACGACTCGCCGCCGCCGGCGCTCTCGCCTCGCTCGCCGGCCATCGCCGACAAGCGGCCTGGTCGGTCAGCGCCGTACCGATCCAGCGCGACCTGCTGCTCGAAGCACCTGTTGTGGAAACTGCCCCGCCGCTCGCTGCCCCCAGCGAAGGCGAAGACCTCGTCGCCGACTACAGCGCGCTCAACCTCACGCTCGGCCACCATCCGCTCACCCTGCTGCGCCCACACCTCGACGCCAAGCGCTACCTCACCGCCGCCACGCTGCACACCCTGGAACACAACCGCCCGGCCCGCTGCGCCGGCATCGTCACCTGCCGCCAACGCCCCGGCACCGCCAGCGGCGTCATTTTCCTGACCATCGAAGACGAAACCGGACTGGCCAACATCATCGTCCACGCCCACCTCGCCGAACGCCAACGCCGCGAACTCCTCTCCGCCCGCCTGCTCGGCGTACTCGGCGTCCTTCAACGCGAAGGGGAAATCGTGCACCTGCTCGCCAAGCGGCTGATGGATCACAGCGAATTGCTTGGCAGGCTACCGACGAGCAGCCGGGATTTTTGCTGACAACAACATTTCTACGTATGTGCAGTCAGGTCTTGTTATCGACGTAGGTATCAGTAGCTTTGGCCAGATCCTTGATAAAGCGAATAACCTTTTCCAACTCGTCCCGCTTAATCAGGTGGGCAACCGGCGAACCATTGTTAATGGGCTTGGATCTGTGTACCGCATCTCCACGCTTCCCTATCCAACCGTTCAAAGTACTTCTCGCTTTCTCAGGCTCATAGTTCGCCCACGACCAACCCTCTGTGACGTCAAACCCGAGGTATTCCTGAAAAATCCGTTTCGTCTTGTCGGAGCTTGGGTTGTGAAACTGTTTCAGGTCCGTCTGAAGTTTTCTCAAGACGAAATCACCCACATAACTTCCAGCAACCACACCAAGCTTCTTGCTCATTTCCTCTTGCAATCTATCTTCGACATAGGTTTCCCAAGCAGTTAGCGCCATAACAAGAAAAAAGCCGCGTCCGGAGAAACGGAAGCGGCTTTCGTGATTTCAAACCAGAATCGACCTACTCGATCGCCAGCGGCTCCGGCGCCAGCACCACCGGGCGTCCTGCCTGAATGGCGTCGATCTCGGCCACGGCCTTCTGCACATCCACCGCCGAACCCAACACGCGGAACTCGACGTCGAAGCTGCGCGACTCGCCCGCGCCGATCTTCATGATCCGGCCCTGCTCGTTCTCGATCGTGTGGTTGTACGGGAAGCCGGTGCCCGGTTCGATGCCGGTGACGTAGCCGTCTGCCTCCGTGTCGGTGTTCTTCCACAGTGACAGCGCCGGCAGTTGCTTGACGTTGTAGCCGATGGCGACGCCGCGCGTTTCGGCCTTGTTCGAGAGCATGGCCAGCGTGTTGCCGTTGGCGTCGGCGAACGGCCAGATGTTGAAGACCATTTCGTCGAAGCCGGGCGTCACCGGCAGGTAGGTCTGCCAGTCGGCGAGGCCTTGCTTGGCGTAGTCGTTGAACGGGATGACTTCCTTCGCCGCAGCGCGGAAATGCGCGCCGCCTTCGAGCAGCGGCGCACCGAAGTTGGCATGGTAGATGACCTGGTAGGGGCGCTCGTAGTCCGAGAGGTTGCGCAGTTCGTCATGCACATGAAACGCGCGCTCGCCCGGAACGACGCTGACGCCGGCCCAGGTTTCCAGGTTGCTGAACTTGAAGGTCTTTTCCTTGACCAGCCCCTTGACGGTGATGCGGTGCGGCGCCTTGGCCTCGATGCTGACGATGACCGTCGACGCCGGGATGTTCTGCGCGCGGCCGTGCAGCGTGTAGGTGCGGCCGTTTTCCGTGCACGGGTGCCCGGCCCATTCGTAGCCGCAGCGCGCGAGCATTTCATTGAAGCCGTCGAGCCAGCCCAGCCCGCCGCGCTCGGCGAGGTTGATGAAGGACGGATGGACGACCTCTTCCACCGGCGACTTCCAGGCCAGCGTCACATCGCCCGAAATGGCCTTGAACAGGCCCATGCCGCGCGTCGGCACGATCACCAGTTGCAGGTCGCCCGTATCGATCGTGACCAGCGTGCTGCCTTCCTGGCGGCCACCGTGCAGCGTCTTCTTGCTGACGGTAAACGGTACGGCGATGCCGAGCGTTTCGTTGCTGATCTGCCAGTTGTCGACTTCGACGCCCTGCGCGACGTCGGTCAATACGAAGTCGTATGTTCCTGCTACGGAGGCTACGACTGCGGCCATGCCGCTTGCTACTGTACTCATCTCATCTCCCTGAATCGAAAATTACAGTCACGGGACGTCCGTCCCGGAGGACCCCATCAAAAAAACCTGTCGCCACCGCCCGGCGCCACCGCTTCACACAAAGCGCCGGCCCGGTCGCGCCGATTTCAGCCGGCCAGCGCAGCGTCGGCCTTCGTCTGCGCCTTGGCTTCTTCCAGCTTCAAAAGCTTGTATTCGATCGAATCGACCAGCGCGACCCAGCTCGCCTCGATGATGTCACTCGATACGCCGACGGTCGTCCAGACGAGGTCACCGTCAGTCGACTGGATCAGCACGCGCACTTTCGACGCCGTGGCATCGCGGCCGTTGATCACGCGCACCTTGTAGTCGGTGAGATGCACGTTTGAGAGTTCCGGGTAGAAGCGGTCGAGCGCGCGGCGCAAGGCGCTGTCGAGCGCATGCACCGGGCCGTCGCCTTCCGCCGCCGTGATCTCGCTGACACCGCCGACCTTGACCTTGATGATCGCCGACGAACCGTACTCGCCGTTGGTCGGCTGCTCGCCGATGATCTTGAAGTGCTCGAGCTCGAAGAACGGCCGGTACTTGCCGAGTTGCTTGCGCACCAGGAGCTCGAACGTGCTCTCGGCGCCCTCGAACTGGTAGCCTTCGTGCTCCATTTCCTTCAGGCGCTTCATGATGCGATCGGTCACTGCGTCGTCCTTGGTGATCGTCGGATCGACTTCCCAGATCTTGTCGAGGATCATGCGTCGCCCCGAAACCTCGCTCATCAGGAAGCGGCGCTGCCCGCCGACGAGCTCCGGGTTGATGTGTTCGAACGAGTGCGACGCCTTGTTCACGCCGTCGATGTGCATGCCGCCCTTGTGTGCGAACGCGCTGTTGCCGACGTACGGCTCGCGATCGGAGAGCGCCACGTTGGAGATGACCGCGACGTGGCGCGCCACATGGATGATGTTCTTGTACTGGTCGGCCGGCAGACACTGGTAGTCGCGCTTGACGCCGAGGTTGGCGATGATCGTCGACAGGTTGGCGTTGCCGCAGCGCTCGCCGAAGCCGATGTAGGTGCCCTGGACGTGCCGCGCGCCGTTCTCGACCGCTGCCACGCTGTTCGCCACGGCCATCCCGGCGTCGTTGTGCGCGTGGATGCCGATGGTGACCGGGAACAGGCTGCTGATCTTGCCGACGATGCTGGCGATCTCTGACGGGAAGGTGCCGCCGTTCGTATCGCACAGCACAAGTGCGTCGGCACCGCCGTCGACCGCCGCCTGCAGCGTCTTCACCGCATAGGCCGGGTTGTGCTTGTAGCCGTCGAAGAAATGTTCGGCGTCGTAGACGACTTCCTTGCCCTGCGCCTTGAAGAAGGCCAGCGTCTCGCTGATCATCGCCAGGTTTTCTTCGAGCGTCGTGCGGATGATGTCCGTCACGTGGAAATCCCAGCTCTTGCCGAAGATGACGATGACCGGCGTATCGGCGAGCAGTAGCGACTGCACGTTGCTGTCCTGCTCGACCTTGATGTCGCGCCGGCGCGTGCTGCCGAAGGCGGCCAGCTTGGCGTGCTTGAGATTGATCGTCCGCGCACGCGCGAAAAACTCGAGATCCTTCGGGTTGGAGCCGGGGTTGCCGGCCTCGATGTAGTCAATCCCATGGCCGTCGAGCAATTCCAGAATCTTCAGCTTGTCCTCGACCGAGAACGAGATGCCCTCGGCCTGCGCGCCATCGCGCAACGAGGAATCAAAAATCGCGACCTTCTTGCTCATTTCACAAATCCTGGTTATTCATGGGGTTGCTGGCACCGGACGACAAAAAAAACACTGCGTCCGGCGTCGGAAGGGGTACTAAAAGGGTACTAACGGGTATTGGCTGATACGTGAAGCACACGTAATTGACGGTGACCGGCGAATTCGGTTCCCTGGCTCACAGGAGATTGTCGCGCGTTACGCCGCCACGCTTGATCACCCGACGCAGCTGGTCGAGCGCTTCGATCTGGATCTGCCGCACCCGCTCCCGCGTCAGGCTGAGTTCGGCCGCCACTTCTTCGAGCGTGCTGATGTCGGCGCCACCCAGACCGTAGCGTCGCTCAAGGACGCGCCGCTGCTTTTCCGGCAGCTGTTCGACCCAGTTTCCGACCAGATTGCCGACTTCGTTGGCCTGCAGCAGGCCTTCCGGATCAATCGAGTTCTCGTCGGCGATGGCGTCGGCGATCGTATGATTGGGGTCGATTTCAAGCGGTGCGTCGAGCGACGCGATGTGCTCGTTGAGCGTGAGCGCCCGGCGCACGTCGTCGACCGGCTTGCCGATGAGGTGCGCGATCTGCTCGACGCTGGTTTCCTTGCCGTTGGCGAGTTCGAGGTGGCGCAAAGCGCGCAGGATGACGTTGATTTCCTTGACCACATGCACCGGCAGGCGGATCGTGCGCGACTGGTTCATGATCGCGCGCTCGATACTCTGGCGGATCCACCAGGTGGCGTAGGTCGAGAAACGGAAACCGCGCTGCGGGTCGAACTTTTCGATCGCGTGGATCAGGCCGAGGTTGCCTTCCTCGATCAGATCGAGCAGCGGAATGCCGCGGTTGAGGTAGTGCTTGGCGATATTGACGACGAGCCGCAGGTTGTGCTCGATCATCTTCTGACGCGCAATGAACTCGCCGCTGCGCGCGCGACAGGCCCATGCAAACTCTTCTTCGGGTGTGAACAGCGGCTTGGCGCCGATTTCGTTCAGGTAGTGCTGGGTGACGTCATTGAGCAGCTCGAATTCAGGCTGGACCGGCGCGGGTTCTTCCTCGGCCTCGTTCAGGAATGCGTCTTCGGACGTCGCCTCGGCCGCATCCTCCGGCATCTCGTCATCGGCGAAGCCCACTTCGGAGTCAGATTCGCCGGCCATGATCAGCGCTGAGGGAGATATTTGAGAGGATCGACCGGCTTGCCCGAACGGCGCACCTCGAAGTGCAACTTGACTTGATCAGCATCGGTATTCCCCATTTCGGCGATTTTCTGTCCCTTGGTAACACTCTGCCCTTCTTTGACCAGGATGTTCTGGTTGTGCGCGTAGGCTGACAAATACGTGTTGTTGTGCTTGATGATCACCAGCTTGCCGTAACCGCGCAAGCCCGTCCCGCTATAAACCACCTTGCCGTCACCCGCGGCGATCACGGCATCGCCCGCCTTGCCGGAGATATCGACGCCCTTGTTGCCGCCTTCGCTGAAGGTGCCGATCGTTTTCCCGTTGGCGGGCCAGATCCAGCCGACATCGTCCGCACCCGCTGCCGCATCGGCCGGCTTGGCCTCGGTCAGCGCCTCGGTCTGAGACGCACTCGCAGCCGCCGTCGTTGCCGGCGCGATCTGCGTCGCGCTTTGTGCCCGCGCCAACGCCTCGTCCGAGTACTTTTCCTTGCCGGCTCTGGGTTCGCGTTTCAGTTGTTCGGTATTGCTGGCCGCGTTGCCGCCGAGCGGCTTTTGTTCGACGGCATGTTCATCGCCGATCGGCTTGGCGATCACTTCGCCGGTCGTGATTGGCGAGACGTCGGCACTGCCTGCTGCATTCGACGTATCCGCAGCTTTCGACTTGACCTTCAGAACGCGCCCAACGGAAATCTGGTTTGCGTTTTCGATGCCGTTCAGCGCGATCAGTTCCCGATGATCCAGGCCATGCGCGCGCGCGATGCTATAGAGCGTATCGCCTGGCTTGACGACGTAGGTATCCCTGGCTGCCGTGGTGGTCGCCTGCCCCCGGTTATCGACCGGTGCCGGAAATTTACTGGCGCAACCGGGAAGAAATCCGGCCAGAACAAGCACGGCTGAAAACACCGGCAGGCTCGACCTGACCGCGAAACGTGTATTCTTCATTCAATACCTGAAAGTAACGGAACAAAACGAACGGCGTCGAGACGGGAATTCACAAAGCCTTCAGGCCTATGCTCGACCAGATGAAGGTACTGCGACCCTGTCCCCAAGGGCAACAGCATTCTGCCACCAAGCGCCAGTTGCTGCAAAAGCGCCTGCGGAATCGTCGGCGCCGCGGCAGCAACGATGATCGTATCAAACGGCGCGGCTTCCGGCAGACCCAATTGCCCATCGGCATATTTCAGACGCACCTTGAACTGCTGGATCTTGCGCATGTTCGCCTTGGCTTTTGCCAACAACGGCTCAATGCGCTCAACGGCATAGACTTCATCGGTCAACTGCGCGAGAACGGCGGCCTGATAACCGCACCCCGCGCCGATTTCGAGCGTCTTGCCAAGTTCCCGCCCTTCACGCAGCACCTCGATCATGCGTGCGACGATGAACGGCTGCGAGATCGTCTGCGAGAAGCCGAGGGGCAGCGCAGTATCCTCGTAGGCTCGCGACGCCAGCGCTTCTTCGACGAATACGTGACGCGGCACGGCGGCGATCGCGGCGAGCACCTTCTCGTCACGGATGCCCTGCTCGCGCAACCGGTCGATCATGCGCGTGCGCGTGCGCTGTGACGTCATGCCGACCCCGGATACGACACGGTGGTTCATTTTTCCAGCCAGCTCCGGACGGTGGTGAGTTGCGCGTTATGCGTCAGGTCTATCTGCAACGGCGTGATCGAGACGTAGTCGTTGGCGACGGCGTGAAAATCCGTGCCTTCGCCGGCGTCCTGCGCTTCGCCGGCTGCGCCGACCCAATACACCGTCTCGTTGCGCGGCGTGATCGCCTTGACGACGGATTCCGCCTTGTGCCGCTTGCCGAGCCGGGTCACCAGGCGGCCACGCACGCGCTCATAAGGAATATCCGGCACGTTGACGTTGAGCAGAAGCGGTTCGCGAACCGCCTGCTGGCGCACCATTTGCACGACTTCAAGCGCGACACGCGCCGCCGTGTCGAAATGCGCACCGGCTTTGCTGCACAGCGACACGGCAATCGACGGCACGCCGAGCAGATAGCCTTCGGTCGCCGCCGCGACCGTACCGGAGTAGATCGTATCGTCGCCCATGTTGGCGCCGAGGTTGATGCCGGAGACGACCATATCCGGCAATTCGTCGAGCATCCCGCTGACGGCGAGGTGCACGCAGTCGGTCGGCGTGCCGTTGACGTGATAGAAGCCGTTGGCCGTGCGCTTCAGGGAAAGGGGGCGGTCGAGCGTCAGGGAGTTGCTGGCGCCGCTGCGGTCGCGTTCCGGCGCGACGACGGTGATGTCGGCGACCTCGGAAAGCGTACGCGCCAGCCACTCGATTCCCGGTGAGAAGTAACCGTCGTCGTTGCTGAGCAAAATTCGCATATCAACCCAATAAGGCGGGAGAAGAAAAATACAAAACCGGCTTGCGCCGGCTTCGGTTCAGGGGTGGAACAGCGCGATTGCCAGGCGGCAACCGGGCCGACGGCCGATTATACGGTCATTCATCCAGCGGCGCTAAGGTCGAGCTCAGCGCGGCATCCCCGTCGCAACAAGCCATCCCGTCCCCTCGCTCGAAGAGTGCGATCGACTCGACGTGCGAGGTATTCGGGAACATATTGACGACACCTGCACCACGCAAACGGTAGCCTTTCTGTGTCACGAGGATCGCCGCATCGCGCGCCAGCGTCGCCGGATTGCACGAGACGTAGACGATTCTTTCAGGACCCTCTTCGCCGATCGCCTTGACGAGTTCCAAGGCCCCCTCGCGTGGCGGGTCGATCAGCATCTTGTCGAAATGACCGAGCGCAGTCAGCGATTCCGGGGTCGCCTCGAAGAGGTTGGCGACGCCGTATTCGACGCGCTCGCGCAAGCCGTTGTGCTCGGCGTTCTGCCCGGCGCGCTTGACGAGTTCCTCGCTGCCTTCGATACCGACGACGGTAGCGCCCAGGCGCGCGATCGGCAGCGTGAAGTTGCCGAGGCCGCAGAACATGTCGGCGATGCGTTCGCCCGGTTGCGGATCGAGCAGCGACATGGCACGGCGTACCAGCACCCGGTTGATCGCATGGTTAACCTGCGTGAACTCGGTCGGCGAAAAACAATGTTCGATGTTGTAATCGGGCAGCAGGTAGGAGAGCTGCGGTCCTTCGAACGGGTAGAAGCGGTAGGCCGTCGCCGGCCCCTTCGGCTGCAGGTAGAAGACGACCGAGTGCCGGTCGGCGAAGGCGCGCAGCAGCGCTTCGTCGTTGGCGTTGAGCGGCGCCAGGATGCGCAGGACGAGCGCCGTGATGTACTCGCCGACGGCGACTTCGATCTGCGGCATGGCGTCGGCAATCGACAGTCCGGCGACCAGATCGCGCAGCGGCACGAGCAGCGCCGAGAGATGCGGCGGCAGGTTCTCGCACTGGCGCATGTCGGCAACGTAGCTGCTCTTTCGCTCATGGAAACCGACGAGGACGCCGCCCTTCTTCTGCACCAGGCGCGCCGAGAGTCGCGCGCGCAGGCGATAGCCCCAGGATGCGCCGTAGATCGGCGCATAGAGCTGCTCGGCCTTGATCCTGCCGAGATGCCAGAGATTTGATTCGAGCACGCGCTGCTTGGCCGCCACCTGCGCCGCCGAATCCAGGTGCTGCATGCTGCAGCCGCCGCACACGCCAAAGTGCGGACATTTCGGCGTCACGCGGCTGCCCGAGGCCTTGACGATGCGCTGGACGTGCGCCACTTCGAAGGACGGCTTCTTGCGGAAGCTGACGTACTCGACTTCTTCGCCGGGCAAGGCGCCTTCGACAAAGATGGTCTTGCCCTCAAGCCGCGTGATTCCGCGTGCTTCGTGATCCAGCGATTCGATGATTCCGGTCGGCATGCCACTTCCCTGCAAAAAGACGCGATTTTATCCGGCCTAGGCGATCCGGCGAAATCGGAGACGGGTTTTCAGGATCGCGTTGCGCCCGGATTACTTGATCGACCGACCAGCATTTGCCGCTTGTCGGCAAAACCGGGGCGCTTCTCGACGAGGAAACCGGCGTCGGCCAGCGCCCGCCGCACGACCCCGGCTACCGACCAAGTCGCCAGTGTCGCTGATGGTGCCGCCAGGCGATGCAGGGAACGGCACAGTTCGGGCGACCACAGGCCAGGGTTCTTGGCCGGAGAAAAGCCGTCAAGATAGAAGGCATCGACTTCAGCGTCCACCACCGGCAACAACTCGACGGCGTCGCCGAACACAAGATGAAGGATCACCCGCCCTTCCGACAACGCGATGCGCTGTTCGCCCGGTCGCAACGATTCGCGTGACGGCCAGCGGTGGATCAATTCATCGGAGAGCGCGGCAAACTCGGGCAACGCGCGATGCGCACGCGCCAGATCGTCCGCCATGAACGGATGCTTTTCGAGCGAGATGAAGTGCACTTCCGCGCAGCGATCGGGATCGTTCCGCCACGCGAGCCAGGTGGAGAGGAAGTTGATCCCGAGGCCGAAGCCGGTCTCCAGGATGGTGAACCGGCTCGCCCCCTGCCAGCGCTCAGGCAGTCCGTTTCCGGCCATGAAGACATGCTTCGCCTGCGCGTGCCCGCCCGCGGCCGAGTGGTAAACGTCGCCATAGGCCGGCGAGATGGGCGTTCCATCGTCGGCGAGGATCAAGGAGGCGAGTTCAAGAGGTGACGGCATGGCGTAATCGGTAATTCAATGAGGCCTGCGTACTATACAAGAGCGCCCGCCGAGCGATTCCGTCACTTTCCGCCCCATAGCTCCTTCAAACGATCATCGCGGCCGCAACCGTGGCGATAGTAGCTGTAGCGGAGCGGGTTCTTCTTGTAGTAATCCTGGTGATACGCCTCGGCCGGGTAAAACGTGCCTGCCTTGACGATTTCGGTTTGGATTTCCTTGAACCGGCCGCTGGCAAGCAAAGCGTCCCGGCTCCTCTCGGCAATCGTTCGCTCCTCCTCAGTCTGCCAGAAGATCGCGCTGCGATATTGGCTGCCAACGTCACAGAACTGGCGATTCCTGACGGTCGGATCGATCGTGTGCCAGAAGTATTCGACGAGCTGTGCGTAATTCACGCGCGCCGGGTCGTAGGTTACGCGCACGGCTTCCGTGTGTCCGGTGCCGCCGGCGCTCACTTCTTCATACGTCGGATTAGTTTTCTTACCGCCGGTATAGCCCGATTCAGCGGCGATAACGCCCGGAACTTTCTCGAAGTCCGATTCGGTACACCAGAAGCAGCCGCCGGCAAAGATTGCGGTCGCGCCTTTATCCGCAGCCGTCGGAGCGTCGGCTGCAATGGCGTGCAGGCCGCCGAAGGCCGTGCCGAGCGAAAAGAGTACCGACTTGATCCACGCCTGGTTCACGTCCTCAACTCCGGCAATTTCTCTTCGCGCCGCACGAATCGCAGCGCGACGCCGTTGTTGCAATAGCGCTTGCCGGTCGGTTTCGGCCCGTCGTTGAAGACATGCCCCTGGTGTCCGCCGCAGCGCGCGCAGTGGTACTCGGTACGCGGATAGAGGATCTTGAAGTCGGTTTTCGTACCGATCGCCTCGGGCAAGGGTTGCCAGAAACTCGGCCAGCCGGTGCCGCTCTCGTACTTGGCCGTGCTATCGAACAAGGGCAGGAAGCACGCGACACAGACGTAGGTGCCTTCGCGCTTTTCGTGGTTCAGGGCACTCGTTCCGGCGCGCTCGGTATCGTCCTCGAACAACACCCGATACGCGTCTGCGGGCAGCAAGGCAGCCCAGTCGGCCTTGGTCTTGTTGAGTTTCATCGCTTTCTTCTCCTCGCCGGACGCGGCCCGGAGTGCGGCGGCCGGTAACACCGACGCTGCGAACCCGCCCAGCCACTTGAGACATTGACGCCGGTTCATGGTCTGCTCCTGATTTTCGTTTGCGCAGGCGCTGCATGAATCATTCGGCAGGAAATCGGCGCATCAGTTCCACGGTGCCGGCTGGAGTCGGAGCAATAATCCTGAAAACCTCACCGCAAAGGCACGAAGGCGCAGAGATCGCAAAGAAAACAAGATATCGATGCCCTTGAGTCATTTACCCATCGGGTGACTGCGAGCAGCACGATTTGCTCGCGTAACGCCTTGATTCTTTTTACACCTTTGCAATGAAAAAAACCGCCCTTTCACGACAGGCGGTTTTTTCACAGGCCGGAGGGCAGGATCAGAACGTGCTTATCACATTAAAGAACCAGCCCCTGCTGCGGTACGAGAGGTCAGTCAGGTCGTCCGAATAATCGGTGAAGTTGTAACCGACACCGGCTTTCACGTGCTGGCCGAGGTGGCGGTAGATGCCCACCAGCGCCCCTTCGCGGTTGTCGCCCGCTTCCTTGACGCGCAGATTGCGCCATTCGAGCACGGCATCCCATTCCCGAACGAAGTGCCAGTCGGCACGCAGGATGGCGAGGTCGGCGCGGCTGTCGAACCAGTCGCCGCCGTCCTTGCGGTCTTTCAGTTCGCCGATGCGCAGGCCGTACTTGAAGCCGAGCGACACCCAGGGCTTGGCGTCCCAGATCGTATCCACCGAGAACACCTGGCTGCGCTGCGCGTAGTCGGCGATGCTGCTACCCGACGGGGCCAACTGGCCCGGCGACGGCACGTTGTAGAAATTGGTGTACTTGAACAACGTATTCCAGCGGTCGTTGTCGACCGGGCGGTAGGCCGCGGCAGCGACGACTTCGCGGAAATTGCCGTCGTAGAAGGCACCCTGGCTGTTGCTGCTATGCGAGAAATTGAATTTCCCGAGCAGCCGCCATGCCGGATCGATCTGATAGCCAAGGGTATTGCGCATCAACCAGGTACGCCGCGTCACACCCTCGTTGGCGCCGCCGTCGCCCTCTTCGTTGCGGTACTCGATGGCGCTGGCGAATTTCACCTTCTCGAACTTGTAGCCCGCCGACACGCCCAGCGCACGGCGGCGCAGATCGCCGGCCAGCGGGTCGCTGATCTTGCCGAATTCGACCTTGGTGCCGAGGTTCCAGCGGTCGTTCGGCGACAGATCGACGCCGAACGCCTGGGTCAGCCCTTCCGGGCCGCTGCCGTTTTCCATGCGCGTTTCACCGAAGACGCGCACTTTCTCGCTGACCCGGTAATTCGCGCCGCTGATCCACGTGCCGTGGCTGCCGCGGTAAGCCACATCCGGGCTTTCGGTTTCCAGGCGGTAGTTCAGGTAGGCGTTGCTGCGGTCGGAAATCCGATAATCACCGCCGATCAGGCCGCCGACGCCGAGATTGCCGTCCGAAGCTTCCGCGTTCAGCGTGAAACGGTCATTGACCCGGTAATGCCCGCCCAGACCCGCGCGGTTGTTCTCCTCGCGAGTGCCGTCGCGATGCGCCGTGCCCTGGGCGAAGGCGTAGGCGTCCCAATCCGCCTTCTCGGCTGGCTGGCCGCCTTCCTTCAAGGGCGCGTAATCGGCCATCAGGATCACGTCGGTGCGCGCGCCGTCGCGGGAGAAAATCCGGCTGGCATTCGGCACGTGGGTATCCCACTTGTCGTGCCGCGCACCAACGGTGATGCCCCATTCCGGATTCACCGGCATGCGCAGGCTGGCCTCGCCGCTGGCCATGTCCTGCGTATCCATATTGCGCTGGTCGGCCTTGACGTTGAGCTTGTTTTCCTTGCCGACGATGACTTCCGCCTGCACGCCGACCTGCCGGCTGGCTTCGCCGTTGTAGGCAATCTGGCCGGGGCCGGAGAAACCCTTTTCCCGATCCTGCCAATAGCCGCTGACCCGGCCTTCGGCGCCTTCCTTGATTTCCGCCAGATTGGCTTGCACTTCGACGCGCTTGGCCGTGGCGTCGCCGGTGCTGCCGTTCTGGCCGTCGAAGCCGAAGCCGCCGTCGATGGACGACAGCATGCCGTCGCCCGCGCCCGAAGACTGCGCCATTTCCACTTTCAGCGACGTTCCGGCGGCGAGCCGCCCGGTTACGTCGATCCCCTTCAGGGTCTGCTTGCTGGCATCCTGCCCCTGGTGATAGCCGGTGACACCGACCTGGAGGTTGTCGTTCAGCCAGTGGGTGGCGCGTCCGCCGGTGGCCAGCGTATCGATCGCCGACACGCCGGGCGTGAATTCATACGAAGTAACCAGAAAAACCGGGTTGCCGGCCAAGCCGGTGGTGCGGACCAGGCCGCCGCCGCTGGCGGTCGAAGGCAGCGCATCGCGCAGTATGACGCGGCCTTGCAGGTAATTGATTTCGTAGTCCTGCGCCGGGGACAGCGGGCGGCGTTCGATCACCATGCCCGAATCCCGGTCGCGAATTTCGATCCACAGCCGTTCCGAACCGACGGTCAGATCCTGGTGGTGCAGGTAATAGAGCGAACCGCCGGTGCCGCGGAACTCCTCCCGCGTACCGAGGGTGCCCGGATCGGCGGCAAAGCCTTCCACGAAGCTGCGGCGTTCGCCGAAACCGGTTGAATCCTCCGAACGGTACAGCAGGCGGCCACCGTACAGACCGCGCGAATACTGCACCAGCTCGCTACCCGTCCAGGAGGTGCGAAAATTACCCCACATGATGTGCGAATCGCCTTTTTCCAGCCGCACGTAGAACTTGCCCTGGGTCGGCGCGTCGTCCACCGTCGTGCTGTCGTCACCATACACCGGGTAGTAGGCATCCGGGTCGATGTTGCGCAGCAGGTAGCGCGGGTCTTTTGACGAGAAGTTGCTGAACAGGTGCTCCAGCGGCTGCTCGCGCGTATCGGCGGCGGCCGTCAGCAGCCAGTCGCCCCTGACCTTGCCCTTGAGGTAGAACGCCCCGCGCCCGTCGATATAGGTTTTCTGCTCGTAATGCTTGCTGTCGTCGCCGGTCACCAGCTTGGCCGGGCCGCTGACCTGGTTGCGGCCCACCGTCAGGTCGCCGACGGCGATGTAAAACCAGTCGTCGGTCGGAATCGAGACGTTGCGGTGGTAGGTCGCCGTCTTGCCGTCGGCTTCCGTCACCTGTACCGCCAGCGAGTGCGGCCCGGCGGGCAGAATCTGGCGCAGCACGAAGCGGCCACTGTCGCCGACCGGCACCGGCAGGCCGAGCGCCTGAATCTGCTCATCTTCCGATACCTTGCGCCCGCTCACCGTCACCGTACCGCCGCGCACCGGGATGTTCGAGACGGTCAGCGAATTCTCGCCCCAGCCCGTCAGCGCCTCGCGCTTGTCGCTCTCCACGTCCTCCAGCGGCCGCGCCGTCGTCGCCACGTTGAGCGATTTGCGCGCGGTTTCGTCGAAACGGCCTTGCTCGTCATAGACGCGCAGCACGTAGGCGTATTCGTCCTTGCCTTCGCGCGGCACCGTCCACGTCGCGCTCTTTTCCCATTCCAGCGCCACCACGGCGAGCGGCGTTTCGCCGGTTTTCTGCGTGTTCAGAAAAATCCGCAGCTCGGCGCGCTTGATCCAATACACGTAGTTCGACCAGCCACGGAAGCGCACGGCCTCGCCGCGCAGCGTCAAATCCTTCTCCACCCAGACGTTCAGGGCCGGTTCGACCGCCAGATCGTCATACTTGATCTGAATGTCCGAGCGCTCCAGCGCCACGTCGGCACAGCGCTGGCGGTCGGCTTCGTTCACGCCTTCGCCCGCCTGCATCGGTTCGCCGTCCACCGTCACCCGGAAGGGTAGCTCGGCCTGCGCCGCATCTGGCGCGCACGGTAGTCTGGGCGCGGCAACGGCCGGCGCGGCCATCTCTTCATGCCAGAACTTCACTTCCACCCGGCGGTTGCGCGCCATGCCTTCGGGCGTTCCATTGCTGGCCACCGGCTGCGCCTCGCCCATGCCGCGAATGCTGACGGCGGCAGCGGGCAGGTTCAGCTTCTCGCGTAGATACGTCGCCACGGCCAGGGCGCGCGCTTCGGACAGGCCGGGGTTGTCCCGGAAAATCCGCCGCGTGTTGGCGGACAGGCGCTGGTTGTCGGTATGGCCGACCACCGAGAAGCGCAGGCCGGGCTTGCCCTGATAGCGCGCCACCAGGGCGTCCATCTGCTGATAGACAGCGGGCAGCAGGTCGGCCTTGCCCGAAGCAAACAAGGCGCCCACCATGTCGTCACTGACCAGTTCGATGGCCTGCGGCGCGCTCTTCGGCTCGGCGGCGGCGCGCATGGCCTCTACGTCGCTGCGGCTGACGCCGGAAGGCAGCGGATAAGTGAAATCCGGTTGCCACTCGCCGGGCGAAGCAATCGCCTTGTCCAGCACGCGGGCGTTATCCACCCGCTTGCCTGCCGCCTCGGCCTCATCGGCCATCGCCGGCAAGCCGGCTACCCCCAGCAAAGCCAAAAGCGTCGATGCCACCCCCGGTTTGAGCGCAAATTTCTTTTGATTATTCATGCGTTTCATCACTTGCCCTCCCCGATCGGATTGAAGATTTCCGTTTCCACAATCAAGGGTGGAATTTCCGGCACCTCCTCATCCGCACCGTCGGCGGGCTTCTGCTTCGATTGACGTTTGCGTTCTTCCTGGTACAGCTCGCCCAGCTTTTCAGCCAGTGCCTTCAGGCGCTGCTTGCCCTGCTCGTCGCCGTTGCCGGCACGGTAGGCCAGGCGCAGCACGGAAGGCCGATCCTGCAAGCTCTTGACGATGTCCGGCAGACGCGCTTGCCATTCCGGCAGCAGTTCGTTCTTGTCGGCGGCAAAGGCGCGGCCATCCAGTTCGACGCGCATGACGCGATGCACCGTTGCGCCGAAGTTGAGCTTGACCATCTTGCCTCGCGTCACGCGCACGTCGCGCGGGTTCTCGGTCGTCACGCGGAAGCCGGAAGGCAGGGTGCGGTCGTCCAGTTTCATGACGAAGTTGCTGCCCCGGTCCATCTGCGGAATCGCCGCGCAAGCCACGTGGAAGCGCCCTTCGGCATCGGTCGTCACCAACAGGCCGCGCGCCGTGGCCACGCGGACGTTGGGGATGCCCGGCTCGCCCTGGTCCTGATAACCGTTGGCGTTCTTGTCGTCGAACACCGTGCCGATGATGTCGGAACAGTCGAAGGTCGGATCGGGCACGACGCGCACGGTGGCCGTGCCGACGTTGGAAACCCGGCTGGACGCAATGCTGTTCAGCGCCCAGGCCTGATTCACGTACTCGCCCTC
>NZ_JAGOIT010000055.1:14698-23395 GCF_017995515.1 Propionivibrio sp. | reverse complement strand
CTAGATAACGGCACGTCGCGCGACTTGCCGTTCTTCGTTTCCGGTAGATGCGCAACCCGTCGTTTCAGGTCGACATGCTCCCACCGTAACGCGAGCAGCTCGCCGCGTCGCATTGCCGTTTCGAGCGCGAGCAGCGCGACTGATATAAGGTGCCGCCCATGACTGGCGTCGAGTGCCGCCAACAATCTTGACTCCTCGCCGGCCTCCAGCCGCCTTTCCCGCGCATTGTTGACTGTCGGCGCGCGAACCGATGCGCCGGGACGGGGTTGCCCATCGGCAACGGGATGCCGAAATCGCGCGCACCCATTTTTCGGCGTCCTTCTTTGTGTTGAAGGTTTTGGACTGCGGCGGATAGTCTGTCCGCCGAACCTGCGCCTGGAACTGGTAATCTCCACGTTTTCTGATTGTTCCCATTTTCGGCTTCCTGTGAAAAATATAACTCAAATACGCTACAAGCTAGGCCAATACGAGCGGCTGATGCGGCTCGACAAACCCATCGGGATACTGCTGCTTCTCTGGCCGACGCTGTGGGCCTTATGGCTTTCCGCGCAGGGGCGGCCGAACTGGATGGTCGTGTGGATCTTCGTCCTCGGCACGGTGCTCATGCGCTCGGCCGGCTGCGTGATCAACGACTTCGCCGACCGCGACTTCGATCCGCACGTCGAGCGTACCAAGGCGCGGCCGCTCGCCGCCGGCAAAGTATCGACGAAGGAGGCGCTGCTCCTCTTTTGCGCGCTGTCGTTCTGCGCCTTCCTGCTCATCCTGCCGTTCCGCAGCTGGTACATCGTCGGGCTGTCGGTCGCGGCGCTCTTCCTCGCCGCGACGTATCCCTTCACCAAGCGCTTCTTCGCGGTGCCGCAGGCCTACCTCGGCGTGGCGTTCGGCTTCGGCATCCCGATGGCCTATGCGGTCAATCTCGGCACGATTCCGGCTGACGCGTGGATGCTGCTGCTCGCTAACGTCTTCTGGGCGATGGCCTATGACACTGAGTACGCGATGGTCGACCGCGACGACGACCTGAAGATCGGCATCAAGACTTCGGCCATCACCTTCGGCCGTTTCGACGTCGCCGCCGTGATGGGCTGTTACGCCATCACTTTCGCGCTGATCGGCTGGGTTGGTTACCAACTGCATATGGGCTGGCCGTTCTACGCCGGACTGGCCGGGGCGGTCGGATTGGCTGGCTACCACTACACCTTGATTCGCGGCCGCGATCGGATGCCTTGCTTCAAGGCTTTCCTGCACAACAACTGGGTCGGTGCCAGCATCTTCGCCGGCATCGTCATCGACTTCCTGATTCCGACCGGATTGATTCCTTCATGAAATATCACGACCTGCGCGATTTCATCGCGCAACTGGAAAGCATCGGTGAATTGAAGCGCATCCGCACGCCGATCGACACGCGCTTCGAGATGACCGAAATCTGCGACCGCGTACTGCGCGCCGGCGGTCCGGCGGTGCTCTTCGAGAACCCGAAGAATCATTCGATGCCGGTGCTCGGCAACCTGTTCGGCACGCCGCGCCGCGTCGCGCTCGGCATGGGCGAGGAATCGGTCGAGGCGCTGCGCGAGGTCGGCAAGCTGCTCGCCTTCCTCAAGGAGCCGGAGCCGCCCAAGGGCTTGAAGGACGCGTGGGACAAGCTGCCGGTGTTCAAGCAGGTGCTCAACATGTCGCCGAAGATCGTCTCGTCGGCGCCGTGCCAGGAGATCGTCTGGGAAGGCACGGACGTCGACCTGTCGCGCCTGCCGATCCAGCATTGCTGGCCGGGCGACGTGGCGCCGCTGATCACCTGGGGGCTGACGGTGACGCGCGGACCGGCGAAGTCGCGGCAGAACCTCGGTATCTACCGGCAACAGGTGATCGGCCACAACAAGGTGATCATGCGCTGGCTGGCGCATCGTGGTGGCGCGCTCGATTTCCGCGACCATTGCCTGGCCAATCCGGGGCAGCCGTTCCCGGTCTCGGTGGTGCTCGGCTGCGACCCGGCGACGATTCTCGGCGCGGTGACGCCAGTGCCGGACAACGTCTCCGAGTACCAGTTTGCCGGGCTGCTGCGCGGCGCCAAGACCGAGCTGATCAAGTGCCTGGGCAACGATCTGCAGGTGCCGGCCTCGAGCGAGATCGTCCTCGAAGGGTTCATCGATCCCAACGAAACGGCGCTCGAAGGCCCCTACGGTGACCACACCGGTTACTACAACGAGCAGTCGACGTTCCCGGTATTCACCATCGAGCGCATCACCATGCGCAAGAATCCGATCTATCACAGCACCTACACCGGCAAGCCGCCCGACGAGCCGGCGATGCTGGCGGTGGCCTTGAACGAAGTGTTCGTGCCGCTGCTGCAGAAGCAGTATCCGGAGGTGGCGGACTTCTACCTGCCGCCCGAAGGCTGTTCTTACCGGCTGGCGACGGTGAGCATCCGCAAGCAGTACCCCGGCCACGCCAAGCGCGTGATGTTCGGCATCTGGAGCTTCCTGCGCCAGTTCATGTACACCAAGTTCATCATCGTGGTGGACGACGACGTGAATATCCGCGACTGGAAGGAAGTGATCTGGGCGATGACCACCCGCGTCGATGCCGCGCGCGACACGCTGATTGCCGAGAACACGCCGATCGACTACCTCGACTTCGCCAGCCCGGTCGCCGGCCTCGGCAGCAAGATGGGCATCGACGCGACGAACAAATGGCCGGGCGAGTCCACGCGCGAGTGGGGGACGCCGATCGTCATGGACGCGGCGGTCAAGGCGCGCGTCGATGCGCTGTGGGGCGAACTCGGCCTGTAGGCTGCTGATTCGGCGAGGAAGAATGGCGCAGTGTTTTTTCCCCGGGGCGGGGCGGCGTATGATGCGATACTGACGAAGGTTGAACAGCATGTCATAAGTCCGGGGGGCAGCACCTGATGATGCAGTCAGTTGATCCACAGCGCGACAAGCGGCGACTGACGCCCGTTGGTGTCGCCTTGCTCTATGCGGTCTTTGCCGCGCTCTGGATCACCGTTTCGGGCGTCCTGCTGAACATGAGCGTCGACGACCCGGTCTTGCAGGGGCGAATCGAAATCGCCAAGGGGTTGCTCTTCGTCGCCGTAACCAGCAGCCTGCTCTACGTCGTCCTCCGGGAATGGGGAACGTCGATCTCCCGCGCCGCGGCCGTTTCGCGTCGCCGCGCCAGACGCAAGCGCGTCGGTTCCTTCCCGCGCGCCGCGCTGCTCGTTGCGCTTGCCTCGCTCGTCCCCCTGTCCGGCTTCGTCGTGCTCAAGGTTCACGAGCCGCAGGTCGAGCGCGAAGCCTTTGCCAATCTGAAGGCCGTTACCGACCTCAAGGCCAGCCAGATCGAGAACTGGCTGTACGAGCGGCAGAACGACGGGGCCGTGATCATGTCCTCCGCCGGGTTGGTGCGGCAGGTCGCCGCGTTGAGGAACGACGGCGGTGACAGTGCCGTGCGCGAATCGGTCCGCGCGCACCTGATTGCCGCGGTCGATCCGGTCCAGTACGCAGCGGCCTTGCTGGTGGATACGCTCGGCAAACCTTTGCTCGAGATCGGCAAGTTTCGCGGCCCGGTGGCGAACACGACGGCCTTGCTGCCGCAGGCGCTGGAGATGCACCAGGCGCGGCACAGCGAAGTGATCGCCGACGGCGACGGCCAGCTGCGCCTCGATTTCCTCGTTCCGCTCGTCGCCTTCGCGAGCGATGGCCAGCGCGCGTCGGTCGGCGGGCTGGTGCTCAGCGTACGGCCGGAGCAATTCCTGTTTCCCTTCGTCGAGCACTGGCCGACGGCCAGCGCCAGCGGCGAGACGCTGCTCGTGCGGCGCGAGGGCGATTCGGTGCTGTTCATCAACGAGCCGCGCGGCTTCAAGGGCGGCGGCCTGGCGCTGCGACGGCCGCTGACGCAGGCCGGCGACCCGGTCGTCGCGGCCGTCAACGAGGCGCGTTCGGGGGTGGGTCGAGGCATTGATTACCGTGGCGTCGACGTGCTGGCGGCCTACCGGCCGGTGACCGGGACCGAATGGGTTGTCGTGGCCAAGCTCGATCGCAGCGAGGTGATGGCGCCGCTGCGGCAGTTGTCATTCTGGGTCAGCCTGATCGCGCTGGTCGCGCTGGTGGTGATCGGTGCGGTGATCTTTCTGTTCTGGCGCCAGCGCGAGCGTACCGTGCAACTCGAGTTGCGGGCGCAGTCGGACAAGGTGCTCCGGCAATTCTACGACCTGCCGTTCATCGGGGTCGCGATCAGCTCTCCGTCTTCCAGGAACTGGTTGCGCTGCAACGATCGCCTGTGCGAGATACTCGGTTATGCGCGCGCGGAGTTGTTGACCAGGACGTGGGTGGACGTGACGCATCCGGACGATCTGGCAGCGGATCTCGCGCAGTTCGAGCAGCTGATGAATGGCTCGATCGAGGCCTACACGCTGGACAAGCGCTTCATCCGCAAGGATGGCTCGGTCGTCTTCGTGTCGATGGACGTGCGCGGCGTGCGCACTGCCGACGGACAACTCGAGCACGTTCTTGCAACGATGCAGGACATCACCGAGCGCAAGCAGGCGGAAGCAAAGACACAGCGGCTGACGGCGACCCATGCCGCGGTCAGCGAGTGCAACCAGGCGATCATCCGCTCGCATAGCGCGGAAGAGCTTTTTCCGCAAATCTGTCGTATCGCCGTGCTCTACGGCGGCATGAAGACCGCCTGGGTCGGTCGGCTCGATCGGGAGACGCTGCTCGTGAGGCCAGCGTTCAGCTTTGGCGATGATCTTGGCCTGCTGAGCGAGCTGCAGGTTTCCATCGATCCGGACCAGCCCAAGGGGCGCGGGCCGACCGGCACTGCCGTGCGTGAGCGCAAGCCGTACTGGGTGCAGAACTTCCTCACCGAGCCGGCGCTCGAGTCGTGGTACGAGCGCGCCGAACGCTCCGGCTGGCGCGCGTCGGCGGCGCTGCCACTGACGCGCGACGGCGAAGTGGTCGGCGCCTTCATCCTCTATGCCGGCGAGACCAACGCCTTCGATGAGGCGGTACAGATTCTGCTGATCAAGATGGCGCAGGACATCAGCTTCGCGCTGACGCTGTTCGCACGTGAGGAGGAACGGCGGGCGATGGAGCGCGCGCTGCGCGAGAGCGAAAGCCGTTTCCGCGAGCTGTACGAGAAGGCGCCGCTGGCTTATCAGTCGCTCGACGTCGAGGGCAACATCCTCGAAGTCAACGACGCCTGGCTGAATCTTCTCGGTTTCCGGCGCGAGGAAGTGATCGGGCGCTTCATCGGTGACTTCATGACCGATGCTTCGATCAAGGCCCTGCAGAACGAGCTTCCGAAGTTCCAGCAACAGGGAAAAGTCGATGGCCTGCACTTCCATTTTCTGCACCGGGATGGCACGCGCCGGTTGCTGATGGTCAACGGGCAGATCGCGCGCGACAGGGGCGGCAACTTCCTGCGCACGCACTGCATCCTGACCGACCTCACCGAGCGCTTGCAGTCGGCCGAGCAGCTGCGCCTGGCCGCCGCCGTCTTCGAACAGAGCGCCGAAGGCATCATCATCTTCGATGCCACGCACAACGTCCTCATGGTGAACCAGGCCTACGTGAAGATGACGGGCTACGCCGCCGCGGAACTGATCGGCAAGCCGCCGCCCGTGATGGACACCGGTTGCAACGATGCATCGTTCATGCGTGCCATGTGGGAAAGCGTCGGGATGCACGGTTCCTGGCACGGCGAACTCTGGAACCGGCGCAAGGACGGCGACCTGTATCCCGAGCTCGCGTCGGTCAGCCGCGTGCACGACGAAGACGGCAAGGTCAGCCACTACATCGCGATCGTCACCGACATCTCGGCGCACAAGGCGAACGAGGCGCACATTAACCGGCTGGCGCATTTCGACGCGCTGACCGGCCTGCCCAACCGCAGCCTGCTGGCCGATCGCGTCGGCCAGGCACTGAGCCGCGTCGAACGCAACGCCGAATCGCTGGCGCTGATCTTCATGGACATCGATCGTTTCAAGAACGTCAATGACTCGCTCGGTCACCGCATCGGCGACGAATTGCTGATCCAGGTCGCCGGGCGCTTGCGCCATGTCCTGCGCGACGAGGATACGGTCTCCCGGCTCGGCGGCGACGAATTCATTCTCGTCCTGCCCAGCACCCGCGCCGAGGGGGCGGCGCATGTGGCTGAAAAGGTGCTGAAGGCGCTCTCCGCGCCATACCACATCGAACACCACGAGCTGAACGTCACGGCCTCGCTCGGTATCGCCCTGTATCCGGGCGACGGCAACAACTACGACGCGCTGTCGATGTGCGCCGACGCCGCGATGTACCGCGCCAAACAGGGCGGGCGCAATACCTTCCGTTTCTTCACGCGCGAGATGCAGGAGCGCTCCGACCGCACGCTGCAACTCGAAAACGCCTTGCGCCGCGCGCTCGAAATGGACCAGCTCGAACTGCACTACCAGCCGCAGGTTTCGCTCGTCGACGGGCGCGTGATCGGCGTCGAAGCCCTGTTGCGCTGGACGCATCCCGAGCTTGGGCGCGTGTCGCCGGCTGATTTCGTGCCGATTGCCGAGGAGAGCGGGCTCATCCTGCCGATCGGCGAATGGGTGCTGCGCATGGCGATCTGCCAGATGCAGCTGTGGCAGGATGCCGGCCTGCCGCCGATGGTCATGGCGGTGAATCTGTCGGCGGTCCAGTTCCGCCAGTCGCGCCTGCCCGCACTTGTCTCGCAGATGCTCGAAGAGTTCGGGTTGCCGCCGGAATGTCTCGAACTCGAACTGACCGAGGGCGTGGCCATGGACAACCCGCTCGGGGCGATCGCCGTGATGAACGACCTGCACGACCGCGGCGTACACATGTCGATCGACGACTTCGGCACCGGCTACTCGTCGCTGAGCTATCTCAAGCGTTTCAAGGTCTGCAAGCTGAAGATCGACCAGTCCTTCGTGCGTGATCTGTCGACCGACCCGGAAGACGCGGCCATCGTCGAGGCGATCATCGGCCTGTCGCGCAGTCTGGGATTGAAAACGATCGCCGAAGGCGTGGAAACCGCCGAGCAGCTCGCCTTCCTGCGCGATCGCGGTTGCGACGAAGCGCAGGGTTACCAGATCGGCCGGCCGATGCCGGTGGAAGACTTCGAGGCCTTCCTGCGCGACTATCGCCCGCTTCCGTGAGCTTGGAAAGCTTGGTTTTATTACCGCAAAGGCGCAAAGGACGCGAAGGTTCGCAAAGAGAGCCAAAAGGGCTGCGTGATCAAATGGCATCAAAGCGTTGATTACTTTGCGGCCTTTGCGGTGAGGTTTTCAGGTTTAACGCTCCGCCACCCAGCGCAGCAGCGCGTCCATCGCCGGCTTGCCCTGCCGCGACTTCGCGTCGTTGATCAGGAAGACGACGACCCAGCGCTTGTCGCTGCTGTCGAGCACGTAACCGGCAATCGCACGCACGTTCTCCAGGTAGCCGGTCTTCAGATGGGCGCGGCCGGCGGCGGCGCCGTTGCCGAGGCGCTTCTTCAGCGTGCCGTCGACGCCGGCGAGCGGCAGCGACGACATCAGCTCGGGCATGACCGGGCTCTTCCAGGCCGCGAGCAGCAACCGGGCGAGGCTATCGGCAGAAACACGCTCGTTGCGCGATAGGCCGGAACCGTTGTCGAGCACGGCTTCCGGCATCGGCATGCCCTTCTCGGCCAGCCAGCCCTGGATGCGCTGACGCGCGCCGTCCGGGTTGGCCGGCCGTTCGGCAGCCAGGGTCAGGAAGACCTGGCGCGCCATCACGTTGTTGCTGTACTTGTTGATGTCGCGCACGATCTCGGCGAGCGGCGGCGATTCCTGCGTGGCGAGTCCGATTGCCGCGGGCGGCGTCTGGCCCTCGCGCACCCGGCCCTGGAGGGTGCCGCCGAGTTCGCGCCAGAGCGCGCGGAACAGGCGCTCGACCTGGCGGTCGGCCGGCCACGGCGAGAGGTTGAGCGGCTTTTCGCCGCACTGTACGGAGAAATTGCCGCTGATCCCGATCGTTTCGCCGACCACCGCCGGTTTGATTCGTTCGCGCCAGTCGCCGCACGCGTCCTGCGTGAGGGTGATGCGGTTGTCGATGCGCAGGTCGTCGTCCGGCGTCTCGGCGATGACCTGCACGGCCGTCTGGTCGGTGTTCGGGCGCAGTGTCAGGCGCACGCTGGCGAGATTGACGAGCAACGCATCGGGGCCGGCGTTGTACGGGCGCAGCGGCTCGTTGTCGAATTCCGCCGGATCGTACGGCGGTAGGGCGAAAGCGCTGCGGTCGAGGATCACGTCGCCGCTGATGCGGGCGACGCCGCGCGCGCGCAACTGGCGCAGCAACTGCCAGAAGTGCTCGAGCGCCAGCCGCGGGTCGCCGCTGCCGCGCAGGTAAAGATTCCCGCCGAGCTGGCCGTTAGCAGGTAGAGCGTCGGCGAGCGCCTCCGTCTTCCAGGAATACGCCGGGCCGAGCAGTTCGAGCGCGGCGTAGGTTGTGACGAGTTTCATCGCCGATGCCGGATTCATCGGCTGCGCGGTGTTGTGCCGGATCAACGGCGTCGAAGCGTCAACGCCCTGGACGACGATGCCGACGCTGGTCAGCGGGATGCCGGCGTCCTTCAATGCGGCGGTGACCGGAGCCGGAAGCTCGGCGCCGACAGCCACCGACGGGCACGCGAAGGCGAGCGCCGCGGCGAAGGTCAGTGCTGATTCGAGGAAGCGCTTGCGGAGGCGATAAATCGGGG
>NZ_JAGOIT010000055.1:8841-14598 GCF_017995515.1 Propionivibrio sp. | reverse complement strand
GATTACAGGGTGCGGGTGATTCACCCGTCGCCAGGCGTTCACGCAGAGATCAAGAGGCGGTTGCAGGGGCGTCTGGCTTCGTAGTTGCGGTTTTTTTCTTCGATAGAGGGGGCAGGAGATGATTTCATTCGAGCGAATGGGCGTGCGGGCCCGGTTGACCGTGGCGGGCGTCGTGGTTCTGGTCGGCCTCGTCGTCATGGCGGCCTATACGCTGATGCAGATCAGGACGGATGCGATGAACGCGCACAGCGAGCGCATCAAGCACCTGGTCGAAGTGACGACCGGCATCGTCGCCGACTACCAGAAGCTGGAAGCCGAGAAGAAGATGACGCGTGAGGAGGCGCAAGCAGCAGCCAGGGAAGCATTGCGCACGCCACGCTTCAACACCAACGACTACTACTTCATCTATGACTTCGACGGTCGCGCCGTGATGGTTGCCGGCAGCCCGAAGATCGAAGGTGAAGTCATGCTTGGAAAGGCTGACACAAAGGGATTCAAGCTTTGGGATGCGATCGTCGCCGCCGGCAAGGCCGGGAGCGGCTACATCGACTACTGGTTTCCGCGCGCCGGCGCCACCGAGGCGAGTCCGAAACGCGGCTACGTGATCGGCATCCCGGAATGGAAATGGATCGTCGGCACCGGCGTCTATGTGGATGACGTCGATGCGGCGGTGACCCGGGCGGCGATTCGTTACGCGCTGATTTCGCTGCTGATTCTGGCGGTCGTCTCGGTCGTCGGCGTGATGGTCGCGCGCAGCATCGTTCGCCAACTCGGCGGCGAGCCGGCAGCGGCGATCGATCTCATGTCGCGCGCCGCGGCGGGTGATCTCACGGTGCAGGTCAACTCGTCGGCGAAGGGCAGCATCCTCGATTCGGCCGGGCAGATGCTTGGCTCCATACGCACCATGGTGTCGGAAATCAACGACAGTTCAGCGCGTCTTTCGAAGGGCGCCGAGAGCATCAGCACGGCGTCGCGCGAGGTGGCGACGGCGGCCGAGTCGCAAAACGACGCAACGCAGTCGATGGCCGCAGCGATCGAGGAGATGACGGTCAGCGTTCGCCATATCTCCGACAGCGCGCACGACACCGAGCGCGAGTCGTCGCAGTCGGTCGAACTCGCCGACGACGGCTTCGAGCGCATCCAGACGGCGAGCCGTGAGATCAACGAGATCGCGACGACGGTCAGCGACGCCTCGACGCGGATTCACAAGCTGGAAGAACGGGCCAACCAGATCTCGTCGATCGCGGGCGTGATCAAGGACATCGCCGGGCAAACCAACCTGTTGGCGCTCAATGCGGCGATCGAGGCAGCGCGCGCCGGCGAGCAGGGGCGCGGCTTCGCCGTCGTTGCCGACGAAGTGCGCAAGCTCGCCGAGCGGACGTCTACGGCGACGATCGAAATCGAGCAGATGATTTCCGGAATCCAGTCCGAAACCGTGCTCGTCGTCGGCGCCATGAGTTCGGCGTTGCCGCAGGTCGAAGCCGGCGTGATGGCGGCCGAGGGCGCTGCCGCGTCGCTGCGTCAGATCAAGGACGGCGCGGAATCGACGCTTACCCGCATCCGTGAAGTCGCCTCGGCGACCAAGGAGCAGAGCGAAGCGAGCACCAACATCGCGCAACGCGTCGAGCAGATCTCGCAGATGGTCGAGGAGACCACCGCGGCGATGCAGTCGACGGCTGAAACGGCGGAGGACATGGAGCGGATCTCGAGCGAACTATCGAGCCTGATCAGCCGCTTCCGCTGCTGACGTCCTCCGGCGATCTCCCGCCGCAAGGGCCGCCCGGTCAAGCCGTGCGGCCTTCTTTTCGCCTGCCCGAAGCAACTTCGCCTGTTCGCGTCGCAGTAAGCGCGCCGTAAGTATTTGCGCCTAAGGTCGTCGCTGAAGTCGGCAGCATCCCCGGATGCACGAGTCGGCTCGATGTGAAACCGAACCGGAGGAGACGAAGATGAGCGCGATGAACGACGAGGTCGCAGCGCGGGTTGAGGCTAACCCGATGTATCACTTGCTGGTGAAAATGCGCAGCTCCTACAGCATCGTCATGACGCTGTGCGTGATGGCCGTGTATTACGGCTACATCCTGTTGATCGCCTTCGACAAGGAATGGCTCGGCACCAAGCTGGGTGCCGGGATGACGACGTCGATCGGCATTCCGCTCGGTGTCGGCGTGATCGTCGTCACGATCATCCTGACCAACATCTACGTGCGCCGCGCCAACACGCGGTTCGACGACATGAACGCGCAGATCATCAAGGAGGCGAGCAGGAAATGACGACGAGAATCACGATGCAGAAGATCACCGGAAATACGCTCGTCCTGCTCGCCGGCATGCTGGCGGCAGGCTCGGCGCTGGCGGCGGGCGCGGATCTCGGCCAGACGACCAGGCAGGCGACCAACTGGGTGGCGATCGGCATGTTCGCCATCTTCGTCGCGATCACGCTCGGCATCACCAAATGGGCGGCGGCGCGGACGCGCTCGGCCGCCGATTTCTACACGGCCGGCGGCGGCATCACCGGCTTCCAGAACGGCTTGGCGATCGCCGGCGACTACATGTCGGCGGCGTCCTTCCTCGGTATCTCGGGCCTCGTCTTTTCCAGCGGTTTCGACGGACTGATCTTCTCGATCGGCTGGCTGGTCGGCTGGCCGGTCATCACCTTCCTGATGGCCGAACGCCTGCGCAACCTCGGCAGGTTTACCTTCGCCGACGTCGCCTCGTACCGCTTCGCGCAGACGCCGACGCGCGTCTTCGCCGCCTGCGGCTCGCTCGTCGTCGTCGCCTTCTACATGATCGCGCAGATGGTCGGCGCCGGGCAGCTGATCAAGGTGCTGTTCGGTCTCGAATACCAGTACGCGGTGATGATCGTCGGCGTGCTGATGATGCTCTACGTGCTCTTCGGCGGCATGACGGCGACGACCTGGGTGCAGATCATCAAGGCGGTCATGCTGCTCACTGGTGCGACGTTCATGGCGCTGGCCGTGCTTTACCAGTTCAACTTCAATCCGGAAGCGCTGTTCCGCAAGGCGGTGGAGGTACACAGCAAGCACGACGCGATCATGGCGCCGGGCGGGCTGATCAAGGATCCGGTCTCGGCGATCTCGGTCGGCATGGCGCTGATGTTCGGCACCGCCGGCCTGCCGCACATCCTGATGCGCTTCTTTACCGTGCCGAGCGCCAAGGAGGCGCGCAAGTCGGTCGGCTGGGCGACGACGTGGATCGGCTACTTCTACATCCTCACCTTCATCATCGGCTTCGGCGCCATCGTGCTCATCTCGACCGATCCGGCCTACCTCGCGATCAAGATGGTCGACGGCAAGGCCGTGCTCGACGCAGCGGGCAACCCCGTCTATGACGGTCTGCGCGGCGGCGGCAACATGGCGGCGATTCACCTGGCCAACGCCGTCGGCGGCAATGTCTTCCTCGGCTTCATTTCGGCGGTGGCCTTCGCGACCATCCTCGCCGTCGTTGCCGGGTTGACGCTCTCCGGCGCCTCGGCCGTCTCGCACGACCTCTACGCCACGGTGTTCAAGAAGGGCAGGGCGGATTCGGCCGCCGAACTGCGCGTGTCCAAGATCACGACGATCTGCCTCGGCATCGTCGCCGTCTTCCTCGGCATCGCCTTCGAGAAAGAGAACGTCGCCTACATGGTCATGCTTGCCTTCGCCATCGCCTGCTCGGCCAACTTCCCGGTGCTTTTCATGTCGGTGCTGTGGAAGAACTGCACGACGAAGGGCGCGGTCGCCGGCGGCTTCGTCGGGCTCTTCGCCTCGGTCGGGCTGACCGTCGTCTCGGCGTCGGTCTGGGAAGCCGTGCTGCACAACCCGCCCGGTAGCGCGCTCTTCCCCTACGCCTCACCGGCGCTGTTCTCGATGTCGGCCGCCTTCCTGACGATCTTCATCGTCTCCAAGCTGGATAACAGCAAACAGGCGCAACTCGAGCGCCTGCTTTATCCGGCGCAGAAGGTGCGTTCGGAGACCGGGCTCGGCGCAGCGGCGGCGTCGAGCCACTAAGGAAATTCCGATCCCGCCCCGTTCGGGCTGAGCCTGTCGAAGCCCTCGTCTCCGCGGCGACTACCCTTCGACGAGCTCAGGGCGAGCGGATTTGACGGCGAATGACATAACGGCCTTGAGGCGGTCACCTCAAGGCCGTTCTTCGTGGTGTGTCCTTTCAGAACAGGTCGGCGACCGCGTAGCGCTCCCGCGCCTTCAGTTTCTCGAGTCCCTTGAGCGCCTCCTGCGTACAGCCGTGCGTTTGCGCGTGCGCGAGAAAACGATCGAGCGTTTCCATCAAGGGGTAAGCGGCTTCGTGCCAGTGTTCGCGGAAAGCGCTCTCGGTTTCGCGTTCGCAGCCGAGTTTGCCGGCGTTGAGACGGACGAGGACGGCGATTTGTCCATCGCGCCGGATGACGATGGCGGTTTCGTGTTTTGCATTGCTGACGATCATGGGCGGCATCGTACCAGCTCCGATTGGCGCACCGCGAGCGGCTGATGTTTGTTACGGGCATATGCTATTTAATCGGCCGGTGATAAAATTCGCGCCGACCCAACTTCCGATAACGCACCATGAAACTCTGCATCCCCGTCAAGTTCCCCGAAGGCCTCGATTCGCAGATCGAGCCGCATCTGCCGCAAGCCGCTTTCCTCGCGTTTTTTGACACGGAAACGCGCAGCGTTGACGCGGTGTCGCTGCGCGAGCCGAAAGCCGGCGACGAGCAGCACATGAACTTCGACGCCGTGCTTTGCGGCAGCATCAGCCGTGTCGTCCTGCGCACGCTGGCCATGCAGGGCGTGCAGGTGTTCGGTACGGCGGCGACGACCGTGGCCGAGGCGGTCGCCCAGTTTGAAAACGGCGAACTGGCGGCGGCTGACGCCGGCGAGGACGGTCATCAGTGCTCGGGGCAAGGCGGTTGCGGCGGCAGTGGTGGAGGAGGTGGCTGTGGTGGCGGCTGTCACGGGCACGATAAGGAACACGGTGAGCATGCGCACGGTCACGGCGGATGTGGCGGCCACGGTCATCACCATGATCACGAACACGATCACCGCCACGAAGGCAGCGAAGCGCACGGCGGCTGCGGTTGCGGTGGGCACGGCCAGCAGCACGGCGAGCGTCCGGCGTTCAAGCCGCTGGGCGACGAGTTCTCTATCGCCGTCTGCAGCCAGAACCGCAAGACGGTGACCGGCCACGCCGGCAAGTGTCGCAAGTTCTGGGTGTACCGGATTCAGGGCGGGCAGGTCGCCGGGAAGACCTTGCTCGAATTGCCGATCGAGCAGTCACTCCACGAGTCGCCGGCCGATCAACCGCATCCGCTCGACGGCGTGCATGCACTAATCGCCGGGAGCATGGGCGACGGCATGAAGCAGCGTCTGATTCGGAACGGCATTCGCGGCCTGGTGACCGACATGCAGGACCCGGACGAAGTCGTCGCCGTTTTCCTCGAACGTGCGCTCGGCATTCCGCGCCCGGTGGCCGCTTGTTGATCAGGCAGTAAGAAATCTCAACTACCGTTCGGGCTGAGCCTGTCGAAGCCCGTTCCCCTTCGACAAGCTCAACCTGAACGGGCTTCAAACATTATCTCGCCAGATCGATAGGACACCGGATTCAGCCGAGCGTAGCGCCAGGCCGGCGCCCGCGAGCTTGATCACCCGGAACAGCGCCGGCAGCGAGCGCGACGACGTAGAGCGAATTCGGCCCGGGCAGAAGGACGATGAAGATCGTGCCGATGATGAAGGTCGTCAGGTCGGGAATGCCGTAGAACATCGGT